>NZ_CP118396.1:0-465000 GCF_028872215.1 Caloramator sp. Dgby_cultured_2 | reverse complement strand
CTTACTGCTGGCATTCTGAACCAGATCCAAAATTTTAGATACAGTTGAATCACCAAAATCCTTTGTTACCTCTATTGTCAAAACGCCATTTTTATTAATGAATCCGCTCAATGCATCGTCTCCTGGCCCGAGTTCACGAGGAACAGATTCCCCTGTTAACGCTGCAGTGTCAACCATTGAGTTTCCTTCTATAACCTTGCCATCGAGGGGAACTTTTTCTCCTGGTTTAACAATAATGATGTCACCTATGTTTACCTCTTCAGGAGATACTTTCCTGATCTCATCGCCAACTTTAAGATTTGCATAGTCAGGACGAATATCCATCAAAGCACGTATTGATTTTCTGGAGTGACCTACAGCTATATCCTGAAACAATTCACCTACCAGATAGAACAGCATAACTGCTACACCTTCTGGATACTCTCCAACGAAGAAAGCACCAATGGTAGCAATACTCATCAAAAATGCTCACTGAATACCTGACCGCGGGCAATACCTTTTATTGCTCTTAAGACAACCTCTCCACCAACTATGATATAACTAATAATAAACAAGGTAAGCTCAAGCCAATTTTGGAAATTAAAGATGATTCCCACGGCAAATATTGCTCCACCGACCACAAGTCTTATGATTTCTTTTTTGTTGACACCTTCTTCTTCCTCTTCGTTATTTTCGTTTATTTTGGTCTTGGAGTTATTCTCCTCAAAAATGACCTTTACATCTGGCTCTATTTTCTTTACTATGCCTTCAATCTTCTTATTTAACTCAGAGCGGTTGACTTTCGGACTTATTTCCAGTGTTAGTTTCTTCGAAACAAAATCTACTGCAGCAAATTCAACTCCTTCTAGACCGCTTATTTCTTTTTCCATTTTAGCTGCACAATTCGCACAGCCAAGTCCTTCAAGTATTAATACTATTTTATTGCTCTTGTTAACGGATTTTTCTTTCACTACCACATCCGGTTCGTGCTTGTGCACTATGGTTTTAACTTGCTGTAATATATTCTTATACTCTTGCTCTGATTCAATTTCTAAAGTCAATGTCTTGTTCATGAAGTTCATATAGGCTTTGACTCCATTTAATTTATTAACCTCATCTTCAATTTTAGCTGCACAATTTGCGCAATCTAAACCTTCTAAAATTACTTCCTTCTTTAACATTACTGACCCTCCTTTACTTACTTTCTTCTGAAATATGAATTAATCCCTGGTCAAATATTTGCTTTACATGTTCATCTTCAAGAGAGTAGAATACAGTCTTTCCTTCTCTTCTGCTCTTTACTAGTCCAGCCTGCTTTAAGACTCTTAGCTGATGTGAAATTGCTGATTGGGTCATATTTAATAAGAATGCAATATCGCAAACGCACATCTCTGATTCATCTAATGCCCAGAGTATCTTAATTCTTGTTGAATCTCCAAAAACTTTAAATAGTTCTGCTAGATCATATAGAGTTTCTTCTTGAGGCATTTTTTCTCGCACTTTATTTACAATTTCCTCATGTATTACATCACAGTCGCATCTTTCAATTGGTTGAATTTTTTTGCCATATTTATATCACCTCCTTATCGTTCAATTGAACACTTGAATAAGCTTTCATATATATTATAAACCTCAATTCTCCGTTTGTCAATAAAAACATATGAGTAATTGTTCAAGTGTGTTTATCTTTTAGCTTTACGGTCAAGACCGCCACCTCTAAGCGCAGCGTAGGTGGGTTTTAATCAGGTGGAGTAGACTCTCCATCTGATTCCCCGATGTTTCAGCTTGCTGAAACGAGTTCACTTATTAGATTATCCCCAAGTATAAATAGAAAAGAACCGCCCATCAAGAAGTATTTCTCCTCAATCGGCGGTCAAGTTCATTTTAAATTAATACATCAATCTCTACTCCAGACTTAAACTCAACGGTCAGCTTATTATCAAATACCGTAACTTTTTCAATAAGCCGCCTTACCAGTTGCTCATCATATTCCTCCAGCTCATAGGACTGTTCATTCAAGAAGTCTGTCATTTCAGCTATTCGCTGCTTCTTCCTTCACGCTCTGCATTTTTAACCAGCGCATTTTGCTTCTGCTCCCGCAATCGGTAATCCAATTATGTCTCCTGTAGTTATTTATAATAGTATAAGTATTCTTCCCCTACTGGCGGCTATCTTAATACGAGCTTATAGGTTTACTTCTATTTCTAACCCTGACTTAAACTCTACCACTAGCCTGTCATTATATACAGTTGCCTTTTCAATTAGTTTTCTAACCAGTTTATCATCAAATTCCGTAATACCACCGGTTTGCATATTAAGGAAGTCCGTCATCTCAGCAATCCGATCCCGCTTATCTTGGCGGAGAGCGTTTCTCGAAAGGGTTTCTTGCCTTAGATCACGTAGTCGGTAAATCTCATTGACAATATTATCGTATGCTTCCTTTGAATTTGCCTTTTGGATTAACTCGGTTTGGAGTTCTTCTAGCCTTTTATCAATGTCTGCTGTAGTCTCATCCAAATCCACGCTTAATACGGTTTCAATATTCTTCTTCAGTATGGCCAGAAAAGAGTTTTTTCCGCTGACCGCTACATTGATGGCTTCTACAATTTTCTCTTTAAGCGTATCTTCAAGTATAGTGGAAGCGGTACAAAACAAACCGGTATTTTCTAACCGGCTAACACATCTCCATACGATTGATTTCTTCCCTCGATTATTCCAATGTACCCTGCGGAATATTTCATGGCAATTGCCGCAGAAAACCATCTGTGATAAAGGATGATTGTTGCTATAGTTTCTTTTCTTTCCATTCTTACTTATATACACACATCTTCTTTTGACAAGCTGTTCCTGCACCTGCATAAAGATTTCACGCGGGATTATAGGCTCATGGCTGTTTTCTACATAGTATTGTGGAACTATACCGTTATTGGATACCCTTTTCTTCGATAAAAAATCTACCGTATAGGTTTTCTGCAGCAGCGCATCACCGATGTATTTTTCATTCCTCAAAATCTTATTGATAGTGCTGGTATGCCATCTGGGATTGCCCGCGCCTGTAAGAATTCCGTCAGCTTCCAGACCTCTTGCTATCTGCAGCATACTGGAACCTTCGAGGTATTCTCTATAAATGCGTTTAACAATTTCTGCTTCTTCTGGCACGATAACTAAATTACCGCCTTTATCCTTTGTATAGCCAAGAAACCGGTTGTGATTAATATGGATTTTCCCTTGCTGATATCGGTATTGAATGCCCAGTTTTACATTCTGGCTTAACGATTGGCTTTCTTGCTGTGCCAAAGACGCCATAATGGTCAACAGGATTTCCCTTTGGAATCCAATGTGTTTATATTTTCCTTTTCAAAGTAAACTGGAATATTTTTTCTTTAAGCTGCCTTATATACTTTAGGCAGTCCAGCGTATTTCTTGCAAACCGGCTGATAGATTTCGTAATTATCATATCGATTTTGCCCTGCATGCATTCTTCTATCATCCGGTTAAATTCTTCACGCTTTTTGTGTTAGTTCCGGTAATGCCTTCATCTGCAAATATACCGGCTAACTCCCATTCTGGATTGCTTTTAATGTAATTTGTATAATGCTCGATTTGTGCTTCATAACTGGTTGCCTGCTCCTCGCTGTCCGTAGAAACACGACAGTAAGCTGCTACCCGAAGCTTAGGCAATTCCTCAGCCTTTGCACTATTCCCAATTCGCTTACGAGCAGGAATTATCGTAACATTCCTGGTTGTCATCTAAAATCACCTCGCTCTTAATAGAACTATAAGCATACTCTGCCTGCTGAAATGGATCATCGTATAGATTATCTGGCATTGAAGCATGAAACCTAAAATTCAGGCATTTCTTTTCATTTCCTTTATGTTCATAAATCCTGCCAAGCGCCTTAGCTCGTCTGCGTCTTTCCAGTTGTGCTTTTTCGAATGTGTCCCTGCTGATAATTGGCGGATAGAATTTGTCTTCAACATACCGTTTATCTGAAAGCATTTTTGCAACAGATGTGTGGTAACGCTTAATGCCCGCTTTTTGAGCCGCATCGGTTAAAGAAAGCCCGGAAAGATAAGCCTCAAATAGTTTCTCAATCTTAACTGCTTCCTCTTCATTAACGACAGCCCTGCCGTTTTGAATGTTATATCCAAAAGGTATATGGCTCATCATTTCACCAGCCTTTCCCTTAAGTTCAACCCGCATTTCATTTTGAAACCTATTTCCTCCTGTGAAAACACAATGATTTCTTCAATAAAGTTCTCAAATATATCGCTATCAAATGCATCAATATGCTTTTCAGCTTTCGTTGCAAATTTAAGAAGCTTCTCAACCTCAACAAGGATAGTCTGACTCCCATCGATTGCGCGTTTTATGGCTTCTTTTTGTTCTTTTAATATGGCTGCTTCTTTGAGCAGCTCATTTTTCTGTGTATTAAAAAGAGCGGGTTCCAGGTATCCTTTAGCCATAAGTCCCATAATCACCTGAACTCGCTCTGTATTTTCTTTGATTTTTGTTTCCATCTCCTGAATCTTTGTTATGTTATCTGAGTAATTTGTCTTCTTTAAGCTTTGCAACAATGGCCTTAGAATGAACTTATGACCGAAAATAAGCTTATTGATCATTACAACGAAGGCCTGATGGATCGCATCCTCTCTTATAAACTTCATGGAACAGCTTGATGCGTCCTTTATGTGCTTTGTGCAGCACCATGCAATATATTTACGGTCACCGCTGCCATGAATTCGACGCTTAAAATTGCTGCCACATTCTGCGCATTTGATTTTCCCCGAGAAAGGGTAGCGTTTTTGATACTTACTGCTTCCCTTAATTACACCTTTTTCTTTTCCTCTTTGCTTTAATATCTCTTGGGCGGCTTCAAATTCCTCATGGGATATAATGGCTTCATGATGATCTTTTATCATGTATTGATCTTTTTCCCCACGATTATAATGCCGCTTAAAATTCTCATCTGTATAGGTTTTTGCAGAAGAACATCCCCAGTATATTTTTCATTGCTTAAAATGCCGCGGATAGTTGTCGCTGTCCAGTGTGAACCTCTCTTTGTTGGGATTTTATCCGAATTTAGCCCATCTGCAATTTTCTGTGTGCCTTTACCGTCCAAAGCCTCGGAAAAAATCCGCTTTATGATTTCAGCCTGTTCTTTATTGATAAATAGCTTTCCATCCACATAATCGTAACCATAGGGAGGATACGAAATTTTGTATGTTCCGTTTTGGAACCTACGTCTGATAGACCACTTACTATTTTCTGCAATGGATAATGACTCGTTTTCTGCAAGACTGCTCAAAATTGTCAGCACCAATTCGCCTTCCATGCGCTGTGTGTTTATATTCTCTTTCTCGAAATAGATGAAAACACCGAGATCGGTAAGTTTTCATACCATTTCAATGCAGTCGGTTGTGTTTCTGGCAAATCTGCTGACTGACTTGGTTATAATAAAGTCAATTTTCTTGTTTTCACAATCTGCAAGCAGCCTTAAAAGTCCAGTCCGATTCTCCTTTTTTGTACCTGAAATGCCTTCATCATAGTAAATCCCTGCAAATTCCCAATCAGGATTTGCTTTTATATAGGATTCATAATGGTCCTTTTGCGCTTCCAGGCTTGCCATTTGCTCATCACTATCGGTTGAAACCCTGCAATAAGCTGCCACTCTTACCTTTGGTTTGAAAGCTTGGAGAGCATTGTTTCCATCAATCCTTGTTACCTTTCTCACTTGTTTTCACCTCCTTTGGGTATGTGACATGTTACCTCTGTGTGCCGCTAATAGCAAGCCAATTAGGCCATAAGCTGTGCATACATCGGCGAGAAAGTTTTGCGGTTCAATTTGTCGATTTTGTTGAATTCTTCTTCTGAAATCAGTCCCGCCTTAAGCATCCTCTGCAGAATTTTGTATGCCCGCCAGTAATCAACCTCTCTTTGAAGTTCCTCCTGCGTTATCTTTGTATAGTTAGTTTCCTGCGGGTTATATGGTATATGATTAGCCGTCTCTATCATTCAAGAAAGCACCTCCTATAAAAACTTAGGACAGCCTCGACTGGCTGTCCTTTATCGTTATTCCGGCAATTTGAGAACTTGTCCGGGGTAAATAGTATCTGAAGTCAGGCCATTGAGTTTCTTAATCTCCGGATATCTTGTTCCTCTACCGAGTTCTTTTTCTGCTATTCTCCATAAGGTGTCGCCTTTTTGCACTGTATAGGTTCTATTGCCCTTGTTATCAGGAATGCTGTTTACAATTACAAGGTTTTCTTTTGCTACCCAAGTGTTTATGCCTGCAATCTCTTGACCGCCGGATTTCTTAACCTTTTTGCCAAGCAATACACATTCTTTGCCGCCTTTTATGACCGGCTTGCCTTTGTATAAAGTCTGTGTGACCCTGTGGTAATAGTCATTTTTGACCCACGTTGGAACTTCCACACTGCCGGGGTAGTAATTCTTTACACTGACCTTAAACTCCACCATATCTCCAATTCCAATATCAGTATTGATATCTGTATTGTTCTCCAGCGCTTTTTTACTGCTTTACGGAAAGTGTCCATATTCTCCCCATGCTTGGGAAACCAGTGCATCACATCAGCATGGTTGCTGGCAATACCGAGCTTATATCCTTCGGAGTGGCAGATGATGTCATTCTCATTAAGGCCATACTTCTTGCAGAGCATAACGCAGAGTTCAACAGCATTCTGCCACGCTTTACGGAAATAATCTTCCTGCTTTGCTGCATCATAACCCACCATTACCGACCCGGATTTATACGAAAACCCAGCAGGCTCACAGATTTCAAAGCCAATATGGGTATTGTTGGCTGCTCCTCCCGCATGCCACCCGCGATGATCCCAAGGCAGGTATTGCCAAATCTCTTTATCGTCTACAAAAGCGTGAACACATACCTGCCTATTTATTTCGCCGGCCTTGTAAGATTTGTTCCAACGGGAAAACCACTCAGCCGCCATTACACCCGGCACAGCCGTCGAATGTACCATGATTCCTTTAGGCGTGATTTTGCGGCCTGCTGTATAGCAATCGTTTCGCGTCATGTATTTAGTAAAAAGCTTCATTTCTTTTCATCCTCCTCATTTGAGCGATCATGCAGTTGTTCCAATGCGTTCTTCAGCTTTTCAGGAATGGGCAGTCCTATATGTGCTGCATTCTCAAGAATTGAAATTCCCTCGTTACTCAGGTAAAAGAAAATCACCGCTGTTCGGATTGCCCCGCCATTGCCGAGCACCTGGCTGTCGATGATGTGTCCTACTCCTACAAGTATAAAAATAAGCACTTTCTTAAAGATGCCCTTGGCCCCGACTTCACTCGAAAGCTTTCTGTCTACAACGGCACACATCACTCCGGTCACATAGTCAATGGCTACAAAAGCGATGAGTGCATATAAAAATCCATCCAGCCCTCCAAGAAACCAGCCAAGAAATCCGCCAATAGCAGTAAAAACCGCCTGTACCCAGTTCCATACTGTTTTCATTGTCTTAAACCTCCGTTCAACTTGAGTTTTGCATATAAAAAAGCGCCCTGCCTTAAAGCAAAGCGCTGAATAAATAAAACTTCTAAACTATATTTGCTTCGGAAGCGCCTCCCACAGCCGCATATCCTCCTGCCCAAGAGACCAGATAGCTATACCTCGCAGTTTCCATCGATAAGCCGCTTCGTTTGCCCAGTAAACAAGGCTGTCTGCATCCTGATAATACAGAATAGAAAAACCATCTGCATCTCCGAGGAAGAGACGGGATATCCAGATATTGATGTCTTTCGGTATAATCTTTACTTCATAGTCATTACCGCAAGAAAGAGCCAAAAGTTGTGAGTGGAAGAAGTCATAGTCCATCGAAATGTCCTCACTGCGAGTTATCGATTCCTCCACATCGTTATTTACTGAAAACACCTGAAATTCATCATCCCACGTGACACCAGTGCGAGCAAGCCTGCCAAAGCTGGTTATAGTTCCATCCGGGAGTTCCACATCAAAACGCTCGTATGGTTCATATACCCACGCATCGCCCAGTCTCAGCAGCTCGCATACCGTCCGGTTGTCCGAGCTGTCCCCTGCATAACCACTACCACCGCTTACATTCACTCGTGAAACGCAGGGTTGAAGCTGCACCAGAATATACTCTTACCTTATTGCCGCGTTTTCGCATCTCTATAGTATACATATTCGGATTAGCACGAAGATCGGCATCTACAGTTTTTGAGAAACTGGTGGAATAGCTACCAAGCAAGGAATTACCTTGATAAAGCTCGACTCTTTGCGTGTCATAGTTTAAGCAGCAGAAAATATCCCCAAGGAACACCCCAGCCCGTCCACTGCTATTTTGAGGGAAAGCCAGCCTTGCCCGGATATGGATGTCGGAAAACCCGTCGTATTTCCATGCAAGTTTGCCATATCCCTCGAGCTGGGAATATGGGCGGCTTTCTGTGCTGTCTGGATCTTGCCAAACATCCCATTCGCCATCCAGCACAGTCCAATAATTTTCAGGCAGGATGTTCCTGTCCCGAAAATCCTCATACCAAATAAGCGCCGAGTCGGGTTTTCTTCGCAACATTTCAAAGGTCAGTTTAAAACCTCGATCCGGCTCAACCATCACACCATTTACATCCTTGAACCGACGAGGAGAGAGCATAAAGCTGGCTTCACCGGCAAAGGGATACTCCGAAAATCCACTGCAAACCCTAAAACCGTAAAACTGGACTCCCGGCACACCACCGCTTATGCTGACAGCATGCGTTCCCTCTTGGAGAAATACACCTTTTGCAAGTGTCAACCAGCAAACTCTTCTCCAGTATGGCCACCATAAACGGTTCTCGCTGAAAGTCTTTGATTCACCATCAAGGGAAACGATAATCGCATTTTTGTCCCAGTAAGGAAAGCAAAGCTGTACTGCAATATCGTAATATCCCGCTTCTCTTATCTCAAAACGTATCTCTGCTGACGCCTGGTCATCTCCAAGTGAGGCCATCTCATCAGTAATAATGACATTTCCTTCGTATTCATCCGGAACTCCGTTCCTGTCAATATAAATGGTTCCGAACTCCGCTTTCTGCTCCTTGCCATAGCTTGTCAAATATCTTCGCCTGTTATAAACCCCTTTTAGCAGCGGATATTCCCAGGATACAGCATCCCATCCTTCCATATAATCATATACATGAGGAAGAGCCCAAGGTACTTTGTTATAGTCATCCCAGTAAGCCACAATTGGAATAAACGGCTGGGGCGGTGCATCGCCTGTGAAATTGTAAACTCCAGTCATCCAGTATTTTGCCGCATAGTAGGTATTAGACACTCCTCGATAGGTTATTCCAAGGTTTTCAGGTGTATCATGAATCCTCCAGTTCCAGCCATAAGCAGGCAAACCCATGAATATCTTATCGGGTGACATAACGGAAACAGCATAATCATATATGCCCTCAAGCCAGTCACGAGGAGATACTGGGCCGGGAGCAGAGCCCGCCCATGCCATGCCATAGCTCATGATGGCGGCGGTATCGCAATAGTCGTTAAGATCGGCATAAACACACCAGTTTTCACCGCCCACCGAGCCTTGAACGCCGGTCATACCCGGCAGGCAGATGTTGACAAGCTTTGTTGCATCATAAGACTTAACTGTATTGTATATATCCCTAAATAGTGCATTCGCCGCATCCTTGTTTTCATAACCGCCGCCGCGCTCCAGGTCAATATCTACCCCAGCGCACCATGGATACTTGTTCATGATTCGGATGATTTCAGTAAGAAACTTATCCTTTGCACCGTTTTCGTTGTTGCGAAGTGCAGTAAAAATATTGGCTATTCCATGATTCATAATAGTGAGCAGCCACTTAATGTGCGGCCATTTCTGAATATACGGAAGCATGCTGCTGATGCTGGTACCGGTTTCAGTGATTGTGCCTGTTGCGTCAACCTCAAAAGTAAAAATGCCTACCGTATCAAAGCGGTCGCCGTAGTCTCTAAGTGCTTCATACATTCGGGCATTTCCCATAAAACTCCACACCATGCACCGCTTACCTTTTAAGAAATCCCTCACAACCGGTCACCGCCTTCCTGCATCTCCTGAAATTCAAAGAGCACCCGCGCCGATTTTCTCTCTTCCAGCTTCACCATATGTTTGCTATCCCATGCCGCAGAGTATTGATAAAACCCATCCTTACGAGTGGGACTTCCGTTTTTAAGGCATTGGCGGGTGGAAGCCTTGAGCGCCAGCTCATCGCCTGCATTAACCGGGTCAAGAAACTTTACTTTATGCGCACCCACACCTTGGGATAGTTCAATACTCCCTGTGGCCATATCCTGTATAGGATAGATATAGCAGTCAAGACCAGCAGAAGTTTTACCCAGGTTGAATAAAATTACAGTCTCCGCTGTTCGCACCACACCGTTATAATGCCGGGGCGGAACTGGCTGCCCGTTTTCCTGCATTTTCGTTAGCATTTTGCTCGTGTGGACGGTATAGCCTGTCAACTGATCTCCATCCTGAAGCTGCAGGTCGGTGAAATAGATTATTCCGGTATAGTCGGAAATCTTGAGTATCACAGTAACGCCCACCACATGTTTATTGCTTTTTAGTTGTATGGTTTCTGTAAATCTTGAAAACTGCATCCATTTCACCTACCCGTCTAATGTCCACTGAATTTCGCATACATGCCCGATCCATCCAGTGGAAACCGAACCGCCCTGAAGCAATAAGTCTGTAAAGTATACCTGTGCCGGTGCAGTCAGTGACGCACAGCCTGATGGTGATAGATTTGACTCTGCTGATACTTTTGGGAGAAATACTGTGTGCAATCTGATTGAAATATGCCATATCATCACCCTCAAATCAGGTCTATAAATCTTGTTTCTGTTGTACGTCCTCGTATTCAATGACTATCTCAACACCAACTTGGCCGTTTTCGCCCTTTTCAAGGTTTTCGGAAGCAATCTGCGCTGAAAATGTATAGCTTTTACGTGTTGCTGGGTATACCGTCTGTGACAGACTCTTTGTCATACCAGGTACACCAACAGCCTTGAAGGAAGCAGTTCCCGAAACACCATTCTCAGTATCCACTTCAAAGCCGGAATTGACCCAGTAGGCAAAACCATCATCCGCTCTGGAATTGCGCAGATGGTTGAATGGTACCATATCTTTAATTTCCTGACGGTTTATCAACTCTGCTGAGGACAGCGCATCCGCTGCCTTGTCCCACTGTGCTGAAGAATCGCCGAGTTCCCGCAGTTTAGTTGAAAGCTCAATCACTGTTTTCCATGGCTCCTGCAAGTTATACTGCCTTCTCACAACACGAGTCTTTACC
Organism: Caloramator sp. Dgby_cultured_2; assembly: GCF_028872215.1. Taxonomy (NCBI): domain Bacteria; kingdom Bacillati; phylum Bacillota; class Clostridia; order Eubacteriales; family Clostridiaceae; genus Caloramator; species Caloramator sp. Dgby_cultured_2. Next base: position 453,707 of record NZ_CP118396.1, on the reverse strand, counting down.
AAAAGGCCTAGTTCCTTATCGTCTACCGTTACAATATCACCCAGTTTCCATGCTTCGTGCTCATAACCGGTTAGCGCAGATAAATCCATTGCAGACAGATACATAAGAAACGCGAGGCTTCGAATATTCTGCAAGCCGCATTTTTGCATATTCCAGCATCTGATACGGATTTGTAAACGACGAACAATCAAGCGTCGACACCCTCACTTCACTGGAAAAAGTGTAATCTTCCACGTATTCCTTACCTCCATTAATTGAAGCGAAGGTCAATCCGTCCTTTCCATAAGCATAGAGCTTTGTCACTAATTCACGTGTATCGACTACCCGCTGAATACTTTTCAAATTCTTTCTATATGAAAAAGCGCTCCGCTATCAGTAGCACTAAAAGTCAAAAGGTGTACCTGGCGGTTGGCGCTGTCAAACACCAGATCGCCGCCATAAATATTCTGTACGGTGCGAAGGATGGATAAGGCATTTTTTCTGTACACTGCCATGTCCGTTTCGTAGTGACAGTAACATTTCCTACTGTCCAACCTGTACCCAAAAGTGCATATTGCATCGGAACATCTGCAGTATCTGCATTGAATTCTCTAGGTTCTTTTTCCGCACTGAAAGACAGATCGTAAAATACCGCTTCAGCATATACTTGCGTAATAACACGCCCATCTTCGCTTTTATTGTCCGTTAAGGTTCGGATCCGGTAAATGTCATTTACGATTTGCACTTGTTTTTCATTTTCCAGTGTGCTTCTTTTTGGATCATGGAACGGAAGCTTGAATTCCAGCGTATCCGCGCCGTTCACCTCACCAGTGACAATGATATCAAAGGCATTTTCAAGAACAGCTTCCCATGCTCCGTTTTTGTCCAAAATCACAGGACGGGCAAAGCCTAGTTTCTCATAGGGCGCTTTCGGTATATCATGAAGCTGTATTTCCAGAAGTTTTGGTGTCTTCAACGGATCGCTGCTGGTAAGGGTAACACGGAACCTTATATATTGCCGATTTGGCGATTGAAGTTCACCGCTGGTTCCCACAGCCTGCCATGCAGACCATTCTTCAAGATCATCGCTTGTACTGGTCTCTAATAAAGTCACTGACGTAACACCTGCAGTATATTCGCTTGTGACAGCTACACGACCGCTGCCTGATAAAGCACATGGAACCGCCCTTGTATAAAGATACGCCACTTGCAGGATACTCGCCATCTGTTGCTTTAAGGGTGACTGTGCCAGGCTCTGCCAAAGCATCTACATCCGAAGCCGCATCCCCACCGCTTGCATGTAAAGACGACTTAAAATATAACAGCAAATCATCAATTGTAAGCTGTGAGTCCGTTTCCAGAAACCAGTCATCAAAGCCTCCGGCATAGTAGTAGGTATTTGCATGCATCCCCATAATAATGTTTGCTATGCATTCCCGGTTCAATTCTCCCGAAAAGGAACGCACAGGCGACACCCAGGTTGCCCCGTCGCTGCGATCGCATATGATGTTCTGTACCTTTTTGTTGCTTACTTCAATGATGGAGGCGATAAAGTACCAGCCGCCGTTTTTTAAGGTAATGGTAGCTGTTTCACTCTGGTCGTAGATTAGTGTGCCGGAGGAGTTATACAACATCAGCCTAAGTCTTCCTTGATAAAGTGAAACATAAAGAATTGGCTGACCAGGTCCTTGGCGGGTATTGAATATGGGTATATATGTCTGGCCGACCGAATAGGTGGTAGGATTAATCCAACCGCCTACAACAATCTTTTCGCCCAGATTGCTAAAGAAACTCCCATCATTTTCTGCTATAAGATGGGTCTTTTCAGAAGTCGGATTAACAATATTTTGCCTAAAGTATCTTCCGAATCTTCCAGCAATAAGGTTTGCTGATATACCTGACCAGCCGGAGATGGTAAAATGTCTGCCATGTCCCGATGAATCCATAAGCTGAAGATTTTCGTCTGGTGTTTTTTCATTAAATCGCCATAAAGCAGACGTCCTTGATGTTACAGGAAACTCACCGGTAAAATCCTCTTGGCTCGTTAGAATTGATTTTATCGCCATGTTATCACCTCCATCTGCTTTTTGCCTGTATTTTTAACTCAGTAAAGGTCGCGTTTTCTGCGGCAATCTCAATATGATTAACACCTTTCCTGAGAATTGGAAAATTCAGATCCTGCAGGCTGGGAAGACCATTTCTCAAGGTTCGGCCTGTTTCATCAATAGCTTTAGCCGTTACCATGCCAGAATCGATAACAAGTGTCTCACCTTCAGATAATGAGCCAACAATTCGCAATTCCTCTCCGTTCGTAATAAGCGAAATATAGCTTGATGAGGACGTTGATATCAAACCCTTCAAGAGATAAACCGGATTGGAATCCGCATTTCCTTTAACCCTCTCCAATTCATGCAGACCTGTTTCAGAAAGAACAAATATCTCATCTTCCAACGCATAAGCATATGGGTCGGGACAAACAAACCGAAGTTCAAAGCTGCCCGCTGTCCGCAATATCCGCTCACAGTCAACCGCTTCTGATAAGCGAGCCATGAAATATCGGTCGGGCAAATCATCTAGAACAAGTTGTTTAAGACCGTTTTCCGGATTTAACCATTCAGCAACATTATCAAGAACCGATACAAGCTCAGTAAAACTGCGCTGGGGAAGCACACTACAGCTAATTATTATGTTTCGTTCTGATATGTCGCAGCCAAAATCTGCAATACCTGCTTTGCCCGGCACAGTTTCAAATGAATTGCGCAGGGCAGGGGAGACCTGCCATTTGGTAAGTCTTGCTCGTATTTTCATACTTTGCGACGATATTCCATTGTAGATAAATCCCATATGCTTCCCTCCATTACGCTGTTATAAAACGTCCCTGCGCCCTTGAACCTGTCTGCATCAGGTTATATAACTCCTGTGAAATCCTACGTATGTCTTCTTCACCACGAACAATCATCTGCTGCACCACAACAAGCGGCCCGGAAGCTAAACCGCTAAATCCACCTCTTCCACTTACATTAATATCAGGAGATATATTAAAATCTGTCGGCACTGCATTTTGCATATCGTCTGCCACTCTGGCCATAGCCTTGTCAAATCCCTCACCAATACCCAGTGCCATATTGCCGCCAATACCTTCAAAAACAGTGGACGGAGATCTGATTCCAAGAAAATTCTTTACTCCATCAACAATACCGGAAAAGAAACCGGAAACCTTATCCTTAATCCAGCTACCAAGGCTTTTAATACCTTCCCAGATGCCTTTTACAATGTTCTTACCAATCTCAACCACTGAAACAACCGCCTTGCCCAAGCCTTCTATAATAGCCGCAACAATCTGAGGTAAAGACTTTACTAGTTCTGGAATGGCTTTCACAAGCCCGGCAGCAAGCTGTATGATAAGCATAATTCCTAATTCTATGATCTTCGGCATATTGTTCGTCACAAAGTCAATGATTGCTGTAATTATCCTCGGCAGTGCTTCAATGAGTTCTGGCAATGCGTTTAAAAGTCCCTGCGCCAGTCCCTGAATCAATGTAAAAGCAGCTTCAAGGATTTTGTCCATGTTATCCAGCAGTCCTTGCACAATGGTGATTACTGCTTGAACCGATGCTGGAATTAGCTCCGGTAATGCTTCTCCAAGCCCCATTACCAACGCTGTGATTAGCTGCACAGCTGCATCAATGAGTAAAGGCAGGTTATCAATGAGTGCTCCTACAATAGTCATGACCGCATCTACTGCTGCTGGAATCAGCTCCGGCAGCAGGCTCAAGAGAGTTTGAAGCACCTGAGAGAACAATTCAGTTACAGTTTGCAACAGCATGGGAAGCAGATCTTTGACTGCTGAGATAATAGAACCAGTTGCCTCCGGCAGGGCTGCCACGATATTCTCCAAAACCGGTACAATATTTTTAACTACAGCCTGAAAGGCATCCACAAGATTTTGGGTTAGGTTCGTCATATCAGCGTTCGCATTGCCAAGTCCTGCTATAAACGAACTTAGAGAGGCTTGTAAAAGACCAATGGAACCGCTGATGGTCTGGGTAGACTCTCTTGCGAAGTTGCCAGCATACTGTTCGGTTTTTTCAAAAACATCTGCATGGCGATCTCGGCCTTTTCGGCATTGGTTGCGCTATTCCAGGCAAAATCCAGCCCTTTTGCAAGAGCATAAGCTTCGATGGTAGTGGCGTTCATGGCGACACCCAGATTATCCATCATGGTGAAGTTACCCTTGGCTGCGCCAGCGATGGATTCCATAGCAGTCTGCATGTCAATACCCATAACCGAAGCCATATCTGCCGCTCGCTGCATGGCCTTCTCGGTAAGTTCCAGACTTTTTGCTGATCGACACCAGCACCCTGAAACAGTGCGCCCATTTTGTTGGCGGTGGCAAGATACTCGGATTGGGACAAGCCCAGATTCTTGTAGGCTTCTTCTCCCGTTTTTGGATACGTGCAGCATATTCTCCAAACACAGCTTCAGAACCGCCAAGGTTCTGCTCAAGCTCACCAAACTGCTCCACGACCTCTTTTCCCAGCTTGATGGCAGCCGCGCCCGCTGCGGCTGCTGCAGCACCCATAGCCGCGCCAACACCTTTAAGAACGCTGCCCAGCTTCTCAAATTTCGAGCCGGATTTTTCGGCATTGTCTCCACTTTCCTTCAATTCGTCCCCAAGCTCGTCTGCACTTTCAGCAGACTGTTCGAGCTCGCGCTCCATTTTGTTCAGTTCGGCTTTTGCATTATTAAGCTGTATTTGCCACGACTGAGTATGTCTGTCGGTTTCTCCGAAAGATGAGGCGGCATTGGCAAGCGCTTTCTCCAAAGTAGCAATTTTTTCTTTCTGCAATTCGATCTCTTTGTTAAGCACCTTGTTTCTTGCAGTAACAGCTTCAACTGATTTATCTTGCTTATCAAACTGAGATGCAACCAGGTTCATCTCGCTGCCCAGTACCTTAAAACTTTGGTTGATCTCACGAATGGCGTTCTTAAATTCCTTTTCGCCTTCAATCCCGATCTTCAAGCCAAAATTGTCTGCCACATAACCGCCTCCTTTCGAGTAAAAATTAAAAAATTATAAAAGGCTATTGTATTTCAATGCGGTTTGGCATATACTAATAGTAGGGAAAGTAGGGAATTTCCTGCTTTTCAAATCCTAAAAAGGAGGACTTAGCATGAACGTTCCCATAGTTGATAATGCAAAGGTAATGGCAAAAGGCCAGATCACGCTGCCAAAAGATATCCGCTCCAAACTTCGCCTTTCCACCGGAGACCGCGTCACCCTCATTTGCGAGGAAGACCGGGTTATCCTTATGAACTCCGCTGTCTACGCCATGAAAATGCTACAGAAAGAAATGGAGGGCGAAGCGGAAAAAGCCGGGATCCGCAATGATGACGATGTTATGGATCTGGTGAAGGACGTCCGCGCGGAGATTGAAGGTCTATGAGAGTGTTAATTGACACCAACATCCTGATCTCCGCTTCCTTGAGCTGCGAAGGAACGCCTTATCAGGCGTACATTAAAGCTGTAACACACCCCAACCATGGTATGGTTTGCGATCAAAACATCGATGAGCTTCGCCGGGTATACAACCGGAAATTCCCCCATAAGATCCAGGCGCTTGAACGCTTTTGGCGATTGCGCTTACTGTTCTTGAAGTTGTTCCAACTCCCGCAGTTGACGTGTCGGATGAGGCGCTTGTCCGGGACGCATCCGACAGGCCAATACTCAGGGCGGCCATTGCGGCAAAAGCTGACGTGCTTGTAACCGGAGACAGGGATTTCCTTGAATCCGGCATAACAAACCCAAAGATCGTAACAGCGGCAGAGTTTTTGCAAATGGAATAAAAGCAGCTTTTTAAAGCAGGGATTACAGCCACCCTGCTTTTTTGCTGCTTATATTCCATAAGGTATCACGTCATCAATGGTCAGCATACGCTTTGGTTTGGCCAGCCCTAAAAACTGCTTGTGGCACTCCCATAAATCAAGCAGGTATCCAACAGGCATGAGCCATACTTCTTCCTCTGAACGATTAAGCTGGACAGTGCCGTAATATAAAAGCCGAGTGAACAATTCCTCATCGCTCACTCGGCCGGTGTGTTTTTTAAATCATCCTCACTTTCAACATTTCTTTTGGTGCCTTTGAACATTGCTTCCATGATAGCGTCTTTATATGCTGCCAGTTCCAAGGGAGATGTGAGAAGTTCCACTGTCTCTTCAGTCAGGAGTTCACGTTTATCCTGATGTTTGAGATTGTGTATCAGAATGCTCTGGTTAGCCAGCAGTGTAATCAGCCATACCACTTCGTCAAGAGCCATTTCGAAGTTCTCGGTTTTCATCAGTTTTGTGCCGAGGTTTTCAAGACCGCCATACTTTTTGCAATCTCCTTTGTCGCTTTAGTGGTTAGTATAAGCTGATATTCTTCATCGCCGATTTTGATAATCGCGCTTCTGTCATTATCCTGCATTATTCGCTGCCTCCTCCCACAGCAAAGACCGGCTCATAAACTTCCGTATACCAATTATTAATGGTTTCAGGCAATACTCCGGGATCGTCTTCGCTGACCTCTGCCTTCCAAGGGTGCTTTCCCTGGCCATCTGGTTTGTTACGTCTCATGGCTGTCCCTTCAATGGTGGGTGTCGAAAAGGTAATGCTGTCACCTTTCGTTTGCAGATTTGTCGCCGGGATGCCGAATTTCACCCTGTAAAGCCAAAAATACCTGTACTTGCCGTTAGCTTTCTTGGCTCTAAAGCCGATTGCCACAGGCGCACCTCCATCCTCGCTGGTGGAAATCAGCACCTTATTATCATCAAGAGTGGCTCCCGTCAAAACCTCTGCAGCGGCAACTCCGATATCTGCAACACCAAGAGTCAGTGTGCCGCTTTGAAATTCCTTGACCACTTCTGCCGCCCCGTCATCGGCATAAAGTGTCGCCTCTGCCAGCTCCACAGAAAGTTCTGCCGTAATAGCCTTAGCCAGCGGAACAGGCGTGTCGTATGTCTCTTCTCCGTTTTCATTCTCAGTTATTTTGGCATAATATAACCTGTCCAGTCCGATTGTGGCCATGTTTTTCATTCCTCCTTTACTTCATACTCTTTTGCCACATCAATGGCATAGTGGTGATAGCCGGTATCGTCCTCATGGCCTATATACCGCCTGTCGGTAATGGTAAAGCCTGCTTGAAGCAATGTGTTCACTATTTCGTTTTTACGGGCAGTGTAGTTTCCCTTTATAAATAAAGACAACCTTACCTCCTGGGTTTCTACCTGAGGCCGGTTGTCTGCAAAAACTTCAAATGTATCTGTCATCGGAGTAATGACAAGGTACTCATCTGGCGGTACACCGCTAAATACCCCGGTTTCAATGGGGATACCCAAACCATCCAATAACGAGTTTAATTCTGACAATATGCTCATATACGACCCAGCTCCTGTTCCAGTCTTGACTTCATTGCTTCGATGCAGGACTTCCTTGTAGCTGATTTTGCCGGTTTCAAAAAGGGCCTTGGAGGCTGCCCGGACTTGCCATACTCAATAATATTAGCAATCTTCGCATTACTTTCCCCATCCTTCCTTGGTTCAGTAAAGCCGATTTTTATGTTGTGGTTTCCATCCCTGTCCTGTTTGGCAGGAGAGAGTCCCAAAGCATTTACCAATTCACCGGTTGCTCTGGACGGATATTTAGTGCCGCTCCCGATAACTGACTGAAGGTTGGACTTCACTTTTGAAAGTACCACTTCTCCGCCTGCTTCCAGCACCTTAGGTATGATTTCGTCTGTTCTTTCTCCAAGTCTGGATAACTTGAGCAAGAACTCTTCCGGCATTTTAACTTCCACCTTAGCCACGTTGCGGCCCCTCCTCTTATGCTTTACTTGATTTCACCTTTTCCGCAAGCACCTCAATATACATTCCACGTCCTTTTACGTCCTCTACACTGATAATGTTGTACCTGCCATCGCTGCAAACGAGTACAAGATCTGTGGTAATTTCAAGGTTAGGGATCCTACGGAAGCGGAACAGGGCAGACGCCTGCGAAAACGCCGCCCTGTTTGCCCATTTTTCACTGCCATGCCTATCTTCCTTGTATGCCCTTACCGAAGCGAGAATGACATCACCTTTTTCAGTAAAACCCTCACTATCCTTAACCGGCTTGGTTGAAATAATATCCACAAAAGTTTTCATTTTCCCAAAGCCCATATTTACACCTTCCAATCCCGGTCAAGCCGCAGCAATAGATTAACTGTATTCCATACCTGCTGTCCTGCCTGCACACTATCCCCAAAAGCCAGCCGTCGAGCCATCCCTGCTTTCATAAAAATGGCTCGACAGCATAATGACAGCCTGCTCAGTAGTAGGCGGCATGGGGTTTTCGGCATAATATCCTTCCGGCTTTTTCTGGTAACTTTCCGCATAGGCCACTGCGGCTTTGATATACTCTTGTAAAAGTGCGTCATCTTCGTTGTGTTGCAATATGAGGTTTGCTTTAACCTTCTCCAAAAGTTCCATGCCGCAGCACCTCCGTTTTCATTAAGCTGATTTCTGCTGCAGTATCTTGACTGCTTCAGGCAGTACCAGCTTTCCATCTACACGCTGGGTTGCCATGAATCCAACTTGTCCGGTCGCAGCATACAACTCATTAAGCCGCTTAAAAACCCTGCCTTGACGGTCTGCCACCCAGTAATAAGAAAAATCGCCGAATACAATCGTTTTTGCTCCGGCGGCAATGGCTGGCATAAATGCAGAAGTTTTAACTGGACGATTGAGGATAGTATCCGGTGTTCCAGCAGTTACAGAAGGCTGCCAGAGATACTGACCGTTATTGTCTTTAAGCTTCCTGATGGCCTTGGCGGTTGAATCGTTCATTATAAACACCGCGTTTCTGCGGTAGGGAGACTTGAGGCTGTAGAACAAGTCCATGATCTCGTCAAGGGTAATGGCTGCCGCGCTTGCCGCGGTCACTCCCACCTCGCCGCCTCCGTTATTAGCCAAAATTCCGGTAGGTTTGCCGGAGCCGTCCCCAATGAAGAAGGCTTCCTCCTCCTTTGCTCCGATGCGGCGGGCGAATTCCCTGGCGATATACTGCTCAAGATTGAACACGCTGTCGTTTAACAGTTCCTCGGACACCTTGATCATGGTCGCCAGCTTGTAAGCTCCGATGGAGACCTGCGCAAAGGAGTCGTCGCTTTCCGGGATCTGGCCTTCTTCGTCCACCCAGGACGCGGTGCCCTTGCTTGCCACCACCGGAATTTTTCTGTCGCCGCTGGACGTTGTAATGACATTGGCAATCTGGCGGAAGATATTCTCCTCTTCCAGCGCCTCCACAAGAGTACGCTCAAATTCGTCGGGCACAAGATACCCGCCTTCGCTTTCAGTTCCTACCTGCAAGGCGTTCTGTACGTCAAAACTGAGCTTGTTGCGCATGGCCTTCCAAAACGCGTTCCTATACTCGTCAGTTGCCCTGCCGGTTTTGGTTTCGCCTTGAGGAGCGGGTTTGTTGGTGATGGGATTGCTGACCGGCTTTGGCAGTTCCAGGTCAATGGCGGCCTGGCGCTCCAGCCGTTCGATTTCCTTGCCCAGCGCAATAACGTCGGCTTCCATTCTCTCATAAGTTGCGGTGTCCTCAGGTGAAAGCAGCCCGTCGCTTCCGCGTTTGCCGTCGAGGAAAGTCTTGGCCGCTTCCCAGGCTTTCGCGCGTTTTTCGCGCAGTTCCAGTATTTTGCTCATGGTCGAATTCCTCCTTATGGTTTTAATAAATAAAGCCGCTTTTCAAGCGACTCAACCGGGGTTCCTTTTGGTTTTTCTTTATATGCAAGCTTTTGCAGGATGGAATTAGTAACAGCCTGCCGACTAAAGATCATCCCCTCAGATATTTCAAACTCGGAAGGGGACGATTCGTCCTCCATAAACAGGATGCCGTCGGCAAAGCCCAGTTCCACCGCTTTCCTTGCATTAAACCAGCTTTCGGCATCCATAAGGTGCGATATTTTCGCCCTGGATAGCCCGGTTTTCAGCTCATAGGCGTTGATGATGGATTCCTTGATCTCCTCCAGCATCGCGATGGCTTTCTCCATCTCCTCCGTATCGCCGATGGCTATGGTCATCGGGTTGTGGATCATCATCATGGATACCGGCGACATGAAGACGTCGCCTCCGGCCATGGCAATGACCGACGCGGCGCTGGCCGCAATACCGTCAATCTTTACGGTGACCTTGCCTTTGTAATCCATCAGCATGTTGTAAATCTGATTGGCCGCAAATACATCGCCGCCCGGGCTGTTGATCCAGATCGTTATGTCTCCCTCTCCGGACAACAGCTCCGATTTGAACTGCTTGGGAGTTACTTCGTCTCCAAGCCAGCTTTCCTCGGCTATGGGCCCGTCAAGGTACAGAGTCCGGCTGCCGTCATCGTTTTGCACCCAGTTCCACCAGCGTGACGCTGGACCCAATCCGCGCTCCGGGTTTTGCGGGTTTTGGGGCTTATCTGCCCGCATTTTTGCTTGCATTCTTATCTGCCTCCTTATCATAAAAATTGCCTGCTTGCGACAGCGGAAGCATATTGCCGTTGATGAGATACAGGTCGCCGCCCAGTTCCGCGGGAATGCGGTTCATGTTCTCAAGCTCACGGATATCGTTGGCCGACATCCAGCCGTTCTGGCGCGCCACGGCATAGCCGTTCATGCGGCTGGCATAATCCCCGCGCAGAAGGCCGTCCACGTTGAACTTGACAAAGTATGTCCGCTTCTCCGACGGCAAAAGCAGCGCCTTTTGGATGGCCTGCTCCCATCGCACCACCCATGGATCAAGTGTATATTTGACAAACTCCAGCGACTGCTGCTCGATGTTTGAAAAGCTCGACTTCTCAAGGTCTCCAACCATATGGGGAGGCACGCGGAATATCCGGGCAATTTCGTTTATCTGGAACTTTCTTGTCTCCAAAAGCTGTGCCTGCTCCGGCGGGATGCCGATCTGCTGGAATTTCATGCCCTCTTCCAGAACGGCAATGCGGTGGGCGTTGGCACTGCCTTGATAAACAGCGTTCCAGCTTTCTCGCACCTTTGCCGGATCCTTTAATACGCCGGGATGTTCCAGAACGCCACCCGGATTTGCACCATTGGCAAAAAGGATGCACCATACTCCTCACAGGCAATAGCCATGCCTATGGCGTTCTTGGCCATAGCAATAGGGGAGTATCCGATCAGTCCGTCAAAACCGAGTCCCGGGATGTGAAGAACCTCATCACTTCGTAGGTATATAAGGCCTGCTTTTGGATTAACCCTGCTCTCATCGCTGTCGCGCCGATAAGTGTAAAACAGTTCTCCGTTTGGAGCCCTGTCTACCGTCATTTTGTTTGGCAAAAGTGGATAAAGCGCCAGCACTCGTCCGGAACCGTCCCTAATAATTTGAGCGTAAGCATTTCCCATAAAGAAGATGACTCATCAGTGTTTCTCGGAACACGAATGAAGTCATCTCAGGGTTTGGTTCGTCATGGAGTAAATAATAGAGCGGGTGGGTCAGCGCTTTTTCTTTGCCACCGTCTTCTTTATAGCGGTACACATGAAGCGGAAGCCCGGCGATGGCTTCTGCAAGTATCCTTACACAGGCATACACTGCAGTTGTCTGCATAGCAGTCCGCTCATTGACAGCTTTTCCGCTGGATGTGCCGCCGAAGAAAAAGCTATATGCATTACCGAACAGGCTGTTTTTCGGCTTATCCCTTGCTTTGAACAAACGGGAAAATACACTCATATAATCAACAGCCCCCTTTCATCATAAATTGATCCGTTGCGTTCATCCCCGTCATGCCTTAACGCGCGGTCAAGCGCCATAATTAACGCTACCGCACCATCTATTCTCTCGGTGGATTTTTCTTTATCCGGCTTAATGTTTCCGGCGGGATCGGTTTTGACATAGATATTGTCCATCATCCACCGCAGTACTGGATTACCACCATGGGCGATGCGTTCTTCCAATGTCAGCTTCATCAACTCTTTTGTAGGCGGCGACATATCCTTGAAACCCTGACCGAATGGAACAACCGTAAACCCCAAAGCCTCGAGGTTTTGCGTCATCTGAATTGCGCCCCAGCGGTCAAAGGCTATTTCCTTAATGTTATATTTCATTCCGAGTTCCTCAATAAAGGTTTCGATAAAGCCATAATGCACGACGTTACCCTCAGTGGTATATAAAAAGCCTTGCCTCTCCCAGACATCATAAGGCACATGATCTCTCCGCACACGCTGATCAATATTCTCCTCCGGTATCCAGAAAAAGGTAGAATCTGATATTTATCAGATTCATCAAGCGGTGGAAACACCAGCACAAAGGCGGTAATATCGGTAGTAGATGACAGGTCAAGTCCTCCGTAACAGGTTCTGCCGCGCAATTTTTCTGCATCAACAGGAAACGCACACTTATCCCATTTATCCATTGGCATCCAGCGCACCGATTGTTTCACCCACTGATTTAAGCGGAGCTGACGGAATAAATTTTCCTCTGCAGGATTTTGCTTGGCATTTTCACAAGCCACCCTCAATTTTTCGATGTCGGCTGTAATGCCCAGTGACGGGTTAACCTTTCTCCATACCTTTTCACTTGTCCAGTCATCGGTATCGGCTGCGCTGTAGATAACAGGGTAGAAAGTCGGATCTATCTTACGCCCTTGAAGAATATCCTCAGCCTTTTGATGTACTTCCCAGCAGATGGAATTGCGGTCTGTGCCAGCAGTTGTAATCAGGAAAAACAGCGGCTGTTTTCTTGCATCGCCAGATCCGTGAAGCATTACATCATAAAGATCCCTGTTTGGCTGGGCATGAAGTTCGTCAAATACCACACCATGGACGTTTAGCCCATGTTTCGTATATGCCTCCGCTGAAAGCACCTGATAAAAACTGCCTAACGGTTTATATACCAGCCGCTTCTGCGACAGCATTGGTTTAATTCGAGACTTTAATGCCGGACACTTGTTCCACCATATCTACTGCAACATCGAAAACAATGGATGCCTGCTGACGGTCAGATGCACATCCGTAAACCTCGCCGCCATGCTCGAAATCACCGCAGGTAAGGTATAAGGCGATGGCCGCCGCAAGCTCGCTCTTCCCCTGTTTTTGGGATTTCTATATAGGCAGTGTTGAACTGCCGGTATCCGTTCGGTTTCAAGACGCCGAATATATCCCGGACAATCTGCTCCTGCCAGTCAATAAGCTCAAAGGGCATCCCGTACCATTCGCCCTTGGTATGCTTCAGGCAGTTTATAAAGGCAACGGCGGCGTCCGCCGCTTCCTTGTCGTATCGGGAACCTTCCGCCATAAACTTGGTTGGCTTATATCGCTTTAACTTCCGCAGCTTTGCCGCCTCCCTTCCTGAAAGTGAACAAGAAAAAGGAACCTCCTTACGAAGTTCCTCTCATCAAGTGGATTTCTATGAAATTTCTATGCCGGCGGCGTCTTTCCCTATATCTCCCGTCTCCTGCGCCGCCGAATCCCGCACCGCTTTATTGAGAACGGAAATATCAAAGCCCGCGTCCATATATCCCTGCCGGATTACCTCGTAATAGTAACGACCCGGTGCTCCCAAATGTCTACCTTCATCCATGATATACACCATTGCGGACAACCACTTGTCCTTTGAAACGCACCTTAACCGTTTCTTTCCGGTATAGATGCGGATAGCCTTCATAGCGGTCCAGCGCTTCCTCGTCATAAGGCGTGATTCTCCAGAGCAGTACCGGCACGCTTCCGCCTTTTGCCTTTCTATCGTCGCCACCGCGCCTCCATTGCCGCCCCGGAATAACAGCCGGTAGCCTGTGAGTTTTGCACTCCCCAGCACTTTTGCCGTCGGGCAGCGGTATGCCATCTGCCTTAAGTTCAGATTGCTTCCGTATGCTAAATATATGGTTCCTTTTTCTTTGCTCATCGTATCATCCTCCTTGTATTTACCAAGGCAGGGGCGGAGATCCGCCCCTGCGCTTGTCTATCTATGCCGCCCGAAACCGCCATGCCGCGTTGCCGCCCAAGTGTTTGCAAAGGTGCTCCCGACAATTTTTGAACTCATCACCAATAAGTCCTATGCGGTTGAGATATGTCCGCATGGCAAACTTCTCGTTCTCGACCTGCGGCTTTTTGCTGGAAGCGCATTTTTGCGTCAGCGCCTGATGGTTGAGCGCCAAGGCAAGGACGATGTAGCTCCTTATTATCCCGGCGTGGAGTTCGCTGTTGAAGCCGCGAAGCTCGATCATACGTTGCCGTTGAAAAAGCTGTGCAGATTGAGAAAATAGTACCGACTTCCATGATATCGCTGGCTGCGGCTTTCGCTGTAACCCTCATACCAGATGCTCTCAATGGCCGCCATGGTCTTCGGCTTGCGGCGGTTTATCTTCTCCACCAGCGCCGCGTCCATCTTCTTGCAAAAACGCATCCTTTCCGGCTCAATCTGCAGCGCCTTGTAGAGCAGGTCGTTCTTGCTGGCAATGATGTTGATGAAGTTGCGGATGCTTCTTGGCGTGTGGTTTGCGCTGTCAAGATGGACATGAATTCCTGCACTGCTGTTGCTGAAGCCGCCCGCCTTGCGGAACCTCCTGATCAGCTCCTGCAGGGTTTCAATGTCCTCCCGGTAGGTGAGTATGGGGCTTACCAGCTCCACGCTGTATTCCCAGCCCGCCTCCACAATCCGGCCGCGTTCCTTTTTCTGCGTCCGGATGCTCCCGTCGCTCATGAATTTCCAAACCCGTCCGTCCGGCGCGATAACTTTCTGCGTGTTGTAGTAGTCGCTGCCGCTTTCGACCCTCCCGCCCAAAAACTCCGCGGCGACCTTTGCCGCCTGCGCCCTTGTAATACCTGTAAATTCTACCTCGATCCCGAATCTCGTTTCAAGCATTGCGCCATTCTCCTCGCTTTCTCTGTGTTTTCTGCCCTTCGGCAGTGTACATTAGGCCATTGAAAACACAGGATAGCAAGGCAATTCTGCATGAGTTTCCGCAGGATTTTGAGCAATTTTTCGCGTCTTAATTTGTGTACATTTACAGCTTTCTGATCATGTCCGCGCCATAGGCCGCGCCGAGGGTTGAACCGCAGTCCCAATCCACAAAAATAGTCCCTATATCATCCACAAATGAAACAGTGCCTTGATCTCCCGGTTTCAGCGCGGCGTATGGATCATCCATGCGGATGAGCTCCACGCGCGTTCCGGGCGGATATTCCTCTCTCAGCCTTTGAACAGTTTCTTTTGAAGGAAAGCCTCCTGCGCTCATCTTTCAATCCTCTCCTCCCGGATAATATGCGGCGTATTTGGGATAATCCGTGTCGTCCGGCATCACCAGGACTCCGTCCGGCCGCCCGCGCCGCTGTACCAGCAGGCATTGCCATACCCCGTCTTCGTCAATGCGGCAGAGTTCCTTATTTTCCTCGATAAACCGGCGGCCGACGCACAGATCGGCAATAAAGTTCTCATAGTCAATCTTTGAAAGCCCGATAGTTTTCACAACCGCAAAAGGCTTTTCCTCCTTATGCGGATGCGGTTTTCTCAAATCCTCGATCGCAAACGGACGCCGCACAAAGAAGGCGGTGTTTTGAAAATCAGTCATCTCCATCCGCCGCCTTTGCTCTGCCTTTCCGGTACGCCCCGTTGCCGGACAGCCTTGAAAGCAGCACCTTGCGCTCAGTTCTGAATTCATCCCCGATAAACCCCAGCCTAAGCAGGAAGCAGCGGAAGGCATACTTTTCATTGTCCGCCGGTTTTTCGGCAGCCAGCACGCGCTTTTGTGTCCCGGCCTGTTCCGCCATCTGCCTTGCAAGCGTGATATATGTCTGCACCTCGTCGGCATTTAAAGTCGCATTCCAAAAGGGAATGTGATTTCGCCGTTTTCAGCCGAAACTTCAATATTGCGCTTGACAGACAGCGCTTTCTTGAGCAGCGTTTCCTTGCTTGCCAGCAGGTTTTTAAGGTTTTCAAGGCTCGCCTCGCCAAAGCCGTGCAAAGCAAGCGCAATCGTCATGTTTTCCTCCGCTGACAGCCCGGCGATATTCATCGCGTCGATCACCGGCCTGACGCTTTTGATTTTGTCAAGGCCGATTTCCGGCGAATGCACCACGCTGTCCCTGTCAACCGTCCAGCCATCAGCTTCGTAGGTAAAGCCCGGCGCTCCGGCATAGCGCACCTGGCCTCCGAGGGCCTCGGCGATTATTGCGGCAATGACTTTCCTCTCCTGGCCGGCAACCTTCTGTGAAAAGCGGAAGCTGTTATTTCTCATTCCATACACCTCCCTCCGGAAAAGCTGAAATTGCTCTGATGATCATAAAAAATCCCACCTTTCTTTATTGGCGGGGTATATTAACGCTCTGTTTTGAGGGGAAAGCAAGGACATTTTTAATCAATCTGTGTTTCCGCGTAAGGTATTTTTCTACTACCTGTTACCAAGAATACTGAATCTGCGCCAAATTGTGAAACATAGCGCTTTACAATCACATCGCAGTATTTCGAGTCAAGCTCCATCATAAAACAAACCCGCCCGGTCTGCTGCGCTGCAATCATTGTCATACCAGAACCACCGAACAGGTCAAGAGTTAAATCTCCAATATGGGAACTATTGAGCATTGCCTTTGCTACAAGCGATACCGGCTTCATGGTAGGGTGCTCCTCCGATACTTTAGGACGGGGTATCTCCCAAACATCTGACTGCTTACGGTCTTTAAGCGGGCAAAGGCGTGTTCCTTCAAGCCAACCGTACCAGATCGGCTCGTACTGGGTATGATAGTCCTTTCTTGATAGTACCAAGCTGTCTTTTTCCATATAATTGTGCTCGACCAGTGATACCCTGCCTCCCGCATGACGTTCATCAAACTGCCCCATTCCTGAGCACTCATTACCACATAGGTCATGCATCCGGCTTCAGAAACCTCTTTCATGCATTTAAAAGCGCGCAATAAAAAAGCGCCGAATTCTTCGGTGCTCATATTGTCATTTAGAATTTGTCTTGGCTTCCAGCTTGGATGCCTGGTATCTGAACCGTAATCAACATTCCAGGGTGGGTCAGTGAAAACAAATCTCGCCTTTTGTCCGTTCATCAGCTTTTGCACATCTGAAAGCATGGTGCTATCACCGCACATCAGGCGGTGGCTGCCAAGTACCCATATGTCGCCTTTTTGGTAACCGGAGTTTTAATCTCTGCAATTGCCTTTTCTGTATCGAAATTATCTTCTTTGACATTAGCGGTTGTTTTATCACGGAACAACTCATCAATTTCCGAAGCATCAAACCCGGTAAGAGAAACGTCAAAACCATCTTCATTTAAATCCATAAGCAGATCGGTCAAAAGCGGAATATCAAACTCGCCACTGATTTTATTCAGTGCAACATTGAGCGCCTTTTCCCGCTGTTCATCCAAATCAACTACAACACAGCCGATCTCCTTATACCCCAAAGCTGTAAGTACTTTTATAACGCTGATGTCCGCCGACAATATTCCCGGTGCGTTTATTCCATATAACCGGCTCTACATATCCAAACTCTTCAATAGACCGACGTAATTTTTCATATTCAGGGTCACCAGGCTTTAAATCTTTCCGCGGATTATATTTAGATGGTTTTAGTTTTTCTGTTGGTATTTTCAGTATATCCATAAATCTTAACCCTCCAGTTTGATGGCTTTTTCACCGGTGAATTCCTCCCAGCGCTTAACAGCTAAATCACAGTAAACAGGGGATAACTCCATTGCGTAGCATTTACGCTCGGTCTGTTCAGCCGCAATTATAGTAGTTCCGCTACCAGAGAACGGCTCAAGCACAATACCGCCTTTGTCGCTGTGCATTTTGATGCACCGCCATGGAAGCTCCACAGGGAACATTGCAGGATGCTCCTTGTTTGCCCGTATAGTGGTCATCTCCCATATCCCAGCATAGCCCCATTTCTTGCGTTCTTCCTTTGTAAGCCGTTTCACAAATTTATAACTGTGTCCCGCAAAGGCTGAAAGCCATACATATTCCTGATCGTTATATTCCTCAGTCTCTCCTTTATTGCTGAAGGCTGAAATATACTCATATTGCTGAACCGGCTTGTTTGAAACAAGATGATAAGGTCCTACGCCGAAATTTTGCCCTTGTTTCTTCCAAATGCGGATCCAGATAGGGCGGTAACCATTGGCCAAAAACATATTCACACTGTAAACACTGGTGGGTTCAATAAACTGAGAGCCGGTGGCATAGAGATCACCTAAGTTCCAGCAGACAATATCTGCATACTTGCACAGGTTTCTAATCACTGGGCGTACTGTCTCGAACCATGGTTCAATCCCAGCCTTTTCATATTCTTTGCCTACCCCATATGGAGGGGAAGTCACTGCCATCTGTGCGTGACACCCTTCCATCAACTTCTCAAAATCCTCATCCTTAGTAGAGTCACCGCACATCAAGCGATGATTCCCGAGAAGCCAGATATCGCCCCGCTTCGTTACAGGCTCGCACTGCACAATTTCCTCATGCGCTTTATCTATGTCAAAGCTGTCCTGCACCGCTTCCTTGGCATACCATCGGTTGAGCAGTTCGTCTATTTCAGAAGCGTCAAATCCTGTGAGCGACACATCAAACGCGCCTGCGTCAAGCTCGGCCATCAGTTCAGCCAGTTTATTCTCGTCCCACTCTCCCTGAATCTTATTAAGAGCAAGATTAAGCGCTTTTTCTCTCTGCAGGTCAAGATCTACAACGACGCAATCTATCTCAGTCTGTCCCAAGTCCAGCAAAACCTTTAAGCGTTGATGCCCGCCTACCACATTACCTGTTTTTGGTTCCAGATAACAGGCTCCACATAGCCAAATTCCTCTATTGACCGTTTTAGCTTTTCATATTCCTTATCGCCGGGTTTTAAATCCTTGCGCGGGTTGTATGCTGCTGGATTAAGTTTTTCAACAGATATTTTTGTATGTTCATGCTGCATTCTCCTGTTCAATATTTTCTTAAGACCCTTTTTGCGCCCTCACAATCTCCGTTTATTACTTGTCCCCGCAGAGTCTTAAACTGCTGCTTCGTTAAATGGTCTTTATATTTTCTTAGTTCCCTAAGAAAGATTGAATTTGTTTTATGCATCAGCCACCCCTCCTGGCTGTCAGGAGTTTTTCCATCACATCATCGTGGGAGTGGCCCCTTGTATTCGGTAGCACAGTTTTCCCGCACGACTTGATAAATTTGATACCACAGGTTATTGGCCTGTTTCATGAAGCTTTGACTCATAGCCACATAAGGTGACGGGATGGCATTGCCAGTCGTCGGATGCTTAGCAAGAAAGCCAAATTCAGTGATACATTCCTCGCACTGGATCCACCGCGCCACACTCTGGGCATATTGCTCTATAAGCTGCGCAGGGATAAGGTGAACACACCTGCGTTCCTTAAGCCACTGCCATGTTTTTTCGTATATTTCCACCGCCAGTGTTGTTTTTCCGTTCTTCTGCTTTGCAGCAAGATAATCCCTCGGTGGCGGCATGCTCTCTCCTTCCAGTTCCGCAGCATCCGTAAACTCCATTACCATGAGCTTTCGTCTGCCGGGATTTCCTTCCAAAATCTTATCCGCCAGAGGTTTTTTCTTCTGTCCTGCACCGATACGTGCCCCGCCGCGGTTGGTACCGTCCTTTGCCATACACATCACCTCGATTCATGTAAAAATAAACAGGGGATATACCCCGTTTGAAACTGCGATTTTTCGCGCGTGACCCCCGCCCGTTGCACAAAACTGCTTCACCAGAGATTTTGACCCCCTACCGTCTTGCCCATCGTTCTCCTTCGCGAGCAGTGATCGATGAGTGACATTGTTTGCACAGGCTCATAAGGTTATTGTCTGCATTGGTTCCGCCTTTGGATAAAGGGATAATATGATGTACCTCTTCGGCTGGTGTAAGCCTTCCATACTTTTGGCACTCCTCGCAAAGCGGATGCTCTGAGATATATCTGTCCCTGATGCGTTTCCATCTCCGGCCATAGCATTTTCTTGTTTGGGGATCTCGTTCGTATTTGCTGTAATAAGCATCCATTTGCCTTTGATGCATGTCACAGCATCTTCCGTCCGTCAGTTCAGGACAGCCAGGAAAGGAGCAAGGCCTTTTTGGTTTTCTTGGCATCTGGCCACCTCCTTTACGCGTATAAAAAAGCCCTCACAGGTTCATCCCATGAAGGCTTATCCATAACTTTTCACAATACCATTATATTTGGTTTTTTACTGAATTTCATCTCATAAAAATCTCATCTGGAATACTAAACAGAACATTTACTTTTTGCCCATGGCATCCTGCCGTTATAATACTTATCTGAAATATATCTCTGCATATCGGGTGGTAAAGCTGCAAGCAAAAGATAAGCCTTTTTCTATCTTCCTCTAACTCCTGGGTGCTTTTATAGAAGGAACATTTATCTTGCAAGCACTTGTGTATAGTCAGGATATTGCAGCCATTCCTTCCGTTACTGCCAAAACAATTATCATACATCTTTCTTCACTCCCGTTTTATGTCATAAGAAAAAGCCCCGAAGGGCTTATGCGTTTTAATGTCATTTTTTCACGATATCATTATATATTGGATACCTGTGTTTTACATCTCATAAAAATCTCATTACTACTTCCCGTATAAAAGCAGTGCCAGATGATTAAGTGCCTTGTCCTTCCTGCGGTACACCTGTGCTCTTTCAAGAAACAGCTTCTCTCCGATGTTTGCTACAGCTTCTGTCTTGCTCACATCATTAACAAAAATTCTGTCAGTATAAACTGTTCTTCCTCCGACAGGGCTTCCCAAGCAGGCTTGAACCATTCCATATATTCCAATGCCCGTCTGTAACGTTCTTTCAACACATCAATCTCGTCAAGGCAAGCAGCAAGGCGTTCTTCGCCGCTTTTGGGATTGTGTTTGCCCGGAACTCCGGTAATCTTTGCACTATGAGGGCTTGTCATACGGGTTTCAATTTCATATATATCCTCATCACTGTGTTCGATAATGTACTGCATGCTGCTGTAATCTTTCAAAGCTTCAACAGCAGCCGCTTTTTTATCTAAATACTGCCATGCAATCAGCATATCGCACCTCCAAAAATCAAGATAAAAAACCTTGATCTTTGAAGCAGTATGCTTTTTTCGTTGCTTTGCAGTGCTTGTTCCCTTGTTCGTTATGTCTTCGTTCTTTGCAGAAGGCCATGCTTTTCCAGAATAACCTTCACCTCATCTACCGAATGAACAATCGCTGCCACACCTCCGGCACTGAGGATTTTCCTTATAGTTGCTTCCTGCAGTTTTGTTGTCTTTCCCGATGGGGTTTTTACTTCAAAAGCTATAAACCGCCCATTTACACAGGCAATAATATCTGGTATCCCCGCTGTCCCGTACATACCACCATGTTCCTTCCAACAGAAACACCCCGGTACTGTCTTTAAGTACCGCAGTATTTTAGTCACAATACTTCTTTCAGACATAACCGCTCATCCTCCAAAAATGTTACCTTTTTCCCTCTTATAACCTCGTAACATCCAAATAAGGCATCTCATAAATCAGCTTCCCAAGCGCTTTTCAGGATTTTGTTACCTTGTTACCTCTTTTTGGGGTAGGTGTATACACAAATATTTTTATTTTTATATTTTTTAGTCTTAAAAAAGCAATGGTATTTTCGCGCGTATATATAAAGTTGAGGTAACAAAGGTAACATCGGTAACAAGTGGCTATTCATTAGCGTTTCGGGCGTTACCTTTTTGTTACCTTGTTACCTTTTTCAATACTAAAGAGGCTCAATATCTGTGATTTCAAAGCCGCTCACATCGCATCGCTCTTTCAGTATCGAGAAATCAAGAGCCCACGCTTTTTTGTTTCATTCCCGAAACGCATCGTTTTATTGCTCTCTATAAAAAGTCACTTTGCCTCAATTGCTTCAAAAACTGGTTATATGGAAGACATTCACCAGTGATTGCATAATCGCGTCTGTACTTGGTATAGCGGTCATATACATCACAGAAACGAATCCCGATAACCTTGCCATCTTTATCAAAAGTGTAGTCTTGATTCGGAGCCAGTTTCATCCGGGCCATGATTTCCAGGGTCTGTTCTACAATGGTCTTGTTATTGCTGCCGCCATCCAGCAAGTATTCCTGCACACCGTTTTGAAGATATCGAATACATGCCCCTTTGTTAATGGGAAATACTTCAGCCCACGTTACATTAAGGAATTCACACAGTTTGTTTACTAGGCTCAGTCCGGCATAGCAACAGGCGAGATTATTGACGATACGAGATGGAAACTCATCAGATATCTCTGACTTTGCTTCCTCATACCACTTCTCTGCCTCAGCAACCGATA
The DNA here is from genome assembly GCF_028872215.1 of Caloramator sp. Dgby_cultured_2. NCBI lineage: Bacteria > Bacillati > Bacillota > Clostridia > Eubacteriales > Clostridiaceae > Caloramator > Caloramator sp. Dgby_cultured_2. Next base: position 431,418 of record NZ_CP118396.1, on the reverse strand, counting down.
CTCTGAGTGCTATATCCAGCAGGCTCCGACCGAAGCTGCCAAGCAGATCCGCTTTTGCACACAGCTTATAAAATGCTTGTCTATGGCTGGCTGGTTTTAAGTCCTTCTTGCTGAATAGCAATTCTATGCTCCGTTCTCTGATGGCCGCTTCATCCGGCGATTCCTCACCAGCTACAATAATAGGTGCCAACAGTTCATAAGTAACAGCACTTTGATCCGCCCTACCGCGGACACCTTCATGGCCATCATATGCATCTCGAAGATGGTTGTATAAGGCATTTAGCCTTAACTTATCTATCTTTGAAGGCTTGAACTCATCCATCAACTGCGGTATCAGATTCGATGATGCAGATTCCTTCATCAGTGTAAATGCAGTAACCTGTGTAGCCGCGCGGATTTTACTGCACGAAAATACCGGCAGAATAACCCGCTCCAATGTATTACTTTTTCCGCTGCCTTGTTCTCCGACAAGCAATAAATGAGGAAACTTGATGCCTGATTTTTTAAGATGCGGTTTAATAAAGCATCCGGCCACCCAGGCCATTACTGATACCGTTTTTATGGGTTCGTTATAGCTGAGGAGCCATTCACCAAGTATAATAAGCTGTTCCTTTGTCAATGGCTCAAAGATTAGGATATCGGTTGTTATGCTTTTATACTTATCAAGCTGCACGATATCTTCAACAATGTTGCTTCCGGCTTCAATGGCACCATCCGTTGAAACATATACCATCCGCCCGCCATGCTCATAAATCCCAAGAGCCTTGACCCCTGTTTTCCTTACCCACTCCATTTCAGATATATAACCTTTCAGCAGTTCCAAATCTCCTTCTGAGCCAAAATAGCCTAAGGATATCGTCCGGCGGTTCAAGATATTTTTAAATTTTTGGATGTTATTGAAGTCGGTAGTCATAAATGTCTGGCGGTATATTTCATCACGAATTGTAATAAGGTCAGCAGTCATCTGCGTTTCATCTTCTGATACAATCATCTCCACCGGTTGAATGATAAAGTTTGTTATAGGATACACACTTTCGCCTCTGGTGCGGTAATACCTGCCCTCATGTTCAAAGATAACTGACTCGCTTTCGCGGCTGTATACGTTCTCTGTGACTTCAATGGCCTTATCCAGTGTCTCCTGCCCATATGTTGCTCCACTTGCATGATGTACGTATCCCACTTTTCCCGGAATAACCCGGAATTTCTAAACAGCCTGTCCATCTGCTCTTTGTTTTTGCCTGACCAGAAAGCTAGCATACAGCAAAGGGCAAGGTCGGCTTCGGAATGGCTCGGATACCCTGCTTCCTGCCATTTTCCTTCCCATAGCAGATTAAATTCCTTATGGTTTTCGGCTGTCCGGGCTTTCTCCAGAATTTCTTCATCTGTAAGCGGCTCTAGCTTAACCACCTTACTGTCTTTCTTGCTTTTTCCTCTCCGCTTTTTACTTTTGATATAATTCTCATGTATCCAGGCTAGAGCTCCATTATCTTCAGCAATGTAATCAGGAGTCCCTGGCAGTCGCTCGCCAGTCATTGTGAAGTATCTGCTGTGGGCATACATTTCAACGCCGGTTTTAGTGTTTTTATTGCCCTTAGCAGGCATCTCCCCTTTATAGAAAATATGAAGCCCAGTTCCTGAAGGGCTGATTTCCGTATAGGACGGAAACCGCTCAAGGATATCCTTGGCGGTATCGCTTAATTCCCCAGTGTTTTTGTCGCGGCAGTGATCTATGTCTATCCCCACTAAACCTCCGCTTTTTGCGAATACAAAACCTAATCCGGTATAGAGGTATTGTTCTTTTGCCGCAATCGCATCGTCAAGCGTCGACCAGTCGTTTGGGTTAGTGCTTGAGGCTTTTCTACCAGTTAAGGGATTATAAGGGATTTTACTGTCTCTTCCGTCCTTTGTGTTTGGTTCCAGACGCCAGCAGATCCATTGCTTCCGGTTTGCCAATTCTTTAGGGAATGAGATGCTCACTTACACTGCACCTCCTCGCATCGTTCATTAAAATACCGGATCGGAATGCTGCGCTGCTTTGCCTTTTCAATCTCAATGGACATCCCTTTAGTAATTTTTCTGCCAAATACCCACACTTCTGAGCACTTTGACATCAATACCATGCCAAAGTACAAGCCCAGATTTCGCATTTGTTCATCATCGTCGTCCATAAACTGCGGAAACAAGAGGTGCGGAGCAATAGGTATGCAATTCCTGCTCACTGCAAAGCGGCAGTATCCCTGAGCCTTACGGATATTACGTTCTATATCACCAGCATATGGGCTGCAGATAAATACCATCGGTCTGTAAGGCGCTTTCCTGGCCTCTCGCTCAATCCTAAGCAGTGCTTCATAGGGTGTGGGGTCGTAATATCCTTCCGCGTTAAACTTGCTGATACTCATGGTATTACCCCCTGCCTATGCGCTTTTTTGTTCACGTTCGATTACAGGCAATATACCTTTCTTGTTTTTAAGAAGGTCATAGATAAATAGCCTTCCTTTTTGTGTCCAATATGTGTGCATTACGCTTCTTTCTGCATCAATAGCGTGGGTCTTGGACTGCGTGTATCCTTGATCGGCATACTCCTGATATAAAAGCCAGCAGTTTCCCATTTTGTATTATACTCCAAGCTCATGAAGCAGCTTATTGAAAGCGCGGCCAGACATTCCGTAATCCTTGGCAATCTTGCTGATCGGCACAAGGCTTTTATTTTGCAATATGAGATCATAATAGCTCGCCTTGGGCTTTAGCTCACTGATAATCTGTTTATTCTTTGCATTTTCTATTTCTAAAGCTTTCCGCCTGTCGCGTTCTGCCTTTAGTTCAGAGAAAATCCTGATGCCATACTCCGGATTAGAAATCATCTCTTCGATAACTTTATCTGTAGCATAAACTCCATATTTTCTGATCGTGGGCAGCACTTCATCAAAGACCCATCTTTCAAAGCGTTCAGCAGCAGGAAGTTTGCTACGTATAATGAGACGATATAGATTTCCCTCTGTAATATAAGTCCGTTCAACATGCTGTTCAGTCGAGACACCATATTGATTTGTAGTTAAGGTGACCCCGTCGTGTTTCACGACCCCGTCTGGTTTGCAATGGCGTTGTATCGCATCACGAGGGTTACTATATCCTAGCATCCTTGCACAATCCGTTGCAGGAAAGTATTCCTTTCCATCAATAACGAATACTTTAAGTTCTCCAAATTCTGTATTCTTAAAAACCTGTAAATTAGTCATAATATCAATCCTCCATTTCTTTCATTTCTCCAAAATTTCTTCCTACCGAAGCCTCTGCCACAATAGGTACATCAAATTCAGGGAAGGGTTGTGTTTCCATACACTCTTTTATAAAAACAACTGCTTCGTCCACCTTGTCTTCCGGTAATTCAAAAACCAGCTCGTCATGTATCTGCAGCATAGGTTTCAGCCAAAGCCTTTCGGGAAGTCCACTGATGATGCGCCCACAGGCAAGCTTTAGAATATCTGCCGCTGTACCTTGAATAGGTGTATTTAATGCGCACCGCTCGGCAAACGACTTCTTGCCCCAATCTGATGACCGAATTCCCAGCAAGTATCTTCGCCTGCCCAGCCATGTTTCTGAATAGCAGCTTACAGCAGCCCGCTTTTTTACCTCATCCTGCCATTTGGCAAGACCGGGGTATCCGGATTTCAAGTTTTGAATGATGGTCTCACATTCGGACAAAGTTGGGTTCAGCCCAGCTTTAAATTTAAGTGTTCTCTGTAAGCCAGTAGGAAACAGGCCATAGAACACACCGAAATTGCAGTTCTTTGCAATGGTCCTGCGCTCTTTATAATGCGGAGCATTTTTGTCTGCTGCCTCTTCAAAAGGAATGCGGTAAATAACAGAAGTGGTCTGAGCATGGATATCACCGCCAGTACGATAGGTTTCCAGCATACGTTTGTCCCTGCAATAAAACGCTCCGACGCGCAGTTCTATCTGTGAAAAGTCAAGGGATAAAAGAACCTTTCCTTCCGGTGCAATGATAAATTTTCATACGCCTATTGGGTCATTGTCTTTCTGCGGACAATTCTGCATATTCGGATTTCTTGAAGCAAACCGCCCTGTCTCTGTACCCAGTGGCATAAGATCCGGATGAATCCTGCCGGTATTTTCATCGATAAATCGAAGATACCCGTCTATATAGGTGGATTTGAGTTTTCCCCACTTGCGGTATTCCTGCACCAGTTCAAATAAGCGAGCAAGTTCAGGCCTGTTGGATTCACACCATCCTTTTAATAGGATCATGGTTTCATCATCGGCAGCTTCCTGATGTTTTGCGGTCGTTTTCATTACCGGAAGACCGAGATCCACAAAAGATATTTTTAAATGCTGAAGTTGAAGCATTTGCCCCAATCTCTACATTGCCGATAATTCCGGCAATCTCTTTTCTGATACTGACAATCTTTTCTGCGGCTTCCGCTTGTTTCTTCAGCATGGCTGACTTATCCACCAATATGCCGTTATACTTCATTATCCCGACATATACTGATGTAGGCGATTCTACCTCTTCCACAATAGTTCTGTGTTTGGGTAAAAATCTATCAAACCACTGATTGAAAACATGATACAAGCGAAGAGTGTAGTCGCTGTCAGCACAAGCGTAGCGGACAGTCTTCTCATCCTGAGGGTTCAATTCATCGAAAAACCGACCTTCAGTAACCGTTGAGAATTCTGTCATTTCTGCTTTGCAGAGTGCAGGTGCAAGCGTTTTAAGTCCGCTGTCAGCAAGACTTCTGAACTCCCACTTGCTTTTTAATGTAAGTTGTGATGCTGCAATCGTGTCATAGCAAGGCTTTTGAAGGACGATACATCTTGCGTAAAGGAACATAGACTCAAAAGCCAGATTATGAGCAACTTTTATTACATCTTTTGATTCGAATAGTAATTTCAGATAATCCCATATTGCCGCCTGATTCTCTGCATTTCGCCCGCTACGATGTTTAAGTGGGACATATATAGCAGTCCCTTCTGATACTGAAAAACTGATTCCTGTAATATCTGCTTTATGAGCATCCAGAGCTGCACTTTTATCGTTCCTCCATTTATCGCAAGGCGAGGTTTCAAAATCGAAAGCAAATAGGACAGTGTTTTTCAGATACTCTTGTATTTCAGATAGCATATAAACACATTTGTATCCCATGCGGTTCTCCTTTCCGCCCTATCGGAGATAGAAAGTTCCTCCGATAGGGCCTTTGATCACTTAAGCGGCTCAGTAATTTCACCTGATTCAGGGTCTACATTTATTACCTCTTCACCGGCAGGTTCAGTGTCATGGCCGACTCGGGTACTGAATGCTTTGACCTGCTCGGAAAGCTTGGATATCAACGCATATTCGTCAGCGGTCAGATCCCGATCTACAGCAAACTGAGCTTGGGAATAGGTGATACCGCTTGAGTTAGTCGCCTTTTTCAATGAAAAGCGGGTAACTACGCTGTTCGATTTTTTACCTTTAGAAAGCAGCCTTTTGATGTAGCGGGAAAACTCTTTCAACGATCCTGTTGGCAATGAGAGTATCAACGGAAAAATCTCCCCTTCACGCAGTACATATATCCTGCGGCGGTTCTTGCAAGCTTTGCTGCCGTTTTCCCCGAACCGAACTGATTATATGGGCATTTAGAACAGCTTCCTCCGGGGTCTCCTTCGCCGGTTATACCATCAAAGCTTCCGCAATCCGGTGGGTTACTGCCTCCGGTATACTTGTCCTTGTAGTATGCATAAAGTGGATGATGATAAAGAATTACCGCTGAGAATTCCTTGACAGTATCAGGTTCTCCGGGATTCTCACCAGGCACTTCAAATACTGTGCTGCCTGCGGACGGGATTTTTATGCGTTCAAAAGTCATGTCAAGACCGTCAAGTTCTGATGCCATTGCCTCGTCAAGATTGAAATCAGCGAGCTGAAGAAAACCTGTATTTTCGCTAATAGTTACGAGTTCATTGTTTTTCATGCTTTTATACCTCCGTAAATATGAATTTGATATGAATTTGAAATGTAATCTATATCATTGTTCTTTGAAGCATTGTTCTTCGAGCAGTTATTCCTTGAACATTGATATTGGAGCATTGCTTTCTGAAGCTATTTATCTTGCTGCTTTCCGCACAGTTACTGTTGTCTTTTCGAAGACATTCACAAGGCCTTTCAGCCAGTCCGGAAGCTCGTCCCCATTCTCCGCAATCTGTTCTTTAACAAATGCTGACAGGGAATTTGCATTGGCTGTTTCATAGATGAGTTCTCCAAAGCCTTTACTGCGCAGAGCGTCAAGCAGTTCTTCCTTCATGCCTGCGGCAGCACTGGCTCTTGTTGTCGTTGAAAGGCAGAACATTGTTCCTGCTCTTGTGAAGTTTTGCGTCTCACTGCTGATCATCAGCTCAGACAGGCGGTATTCAACATCGTCAATCTCTGCATTAATGCTTTTTAGTTCCTCTTCCGCGGCCTTTTTTGCATCGCGAAGCTCCTTAAGACGGTCAGCAAGTTCAAACATCGCATTATCGCTCATAGCTTTCACCTCCCTCTGGGGCAAAAGGATTTGCTCCTTTGCGGTAGTCGTCTATAAGCATTTTTGCAAGATCTGCCTTATTGCGTAGGGCAGTCAGGATTTTTGAATCCACATGCCCTTGGCAATAAGGTAGATATATGTGCAGCCATTCTTCTGTCCAACTCTATGGATGCGGGCCTTTGTCTGCTCGAAATTCGACATGGAATAATCAAGGGAGTAAAATACCATTGTGCTTGCAGCAGTCAGCGTAATACCGAGTCCAGCGGTTGCAATCTGGCCTACAAACACCATGCAGTCGGGATCACATTGAAACCGGTTTACTTGCTCTTGGCGATCCTTAGTCGCACCATAAATACACGCATAGCCGATGTTCTTTTTCTCCAGCAACCTGCATATAGCATGAATTTCAGGGATAAACCTTGCTATGACAACCAGCTTATGTCCTTCTTGAATACTGCTTTCAAGGATATCTTCAAGAGCTTTCAACTTGGCATCACTGACTTGCTCGATTTTCCCACCGTCATCGCTTCCGATGAAGCCGCCGGTTAATTGCGAAAGACGAAGCAAGCGTGTCAGTATGTTTGTAGCTGTTACTTCTCCTGCTGACAGCTCAGTATAGCTTTGTTTGACAAGCTCTTTATATTTCTTTAAAGTGACAGGCTCAAGCTCAATATGGCGAATAATATCGGTGGTTTCCGGCAAATCCAGGCACTCCGCTTTGGTCGCCCGGAAGGCGATGCTGTGGATCCTTTTCATCAAATCCTGTTCCATTGATTTTTTCAGCACTGGCGTATGGTTGCCATAGCCAACCATGTTGAAATACCGGTTTCGGAATGCATAGAAGCTATTTCCAAAGATACGAGGATCAAGAAACTTGTACTGGCTGAATACATCTATGGCTTTGTTGGTTATAACCGTTCCTGTCAGCAAGAGCCGACACCGGGCAAGCAAGCCCAACCGGTGCATTGCTTTTGAAACCGCTGTATTATGAGTTTTAATTTTGTGTCCTTCATCGGCAATGATAAGGTCAGGATGCCAGTTTGCCAGTTCCTTTTCCATTCGCCACGCTGATTCATAGTTGACTACCACCACATGGATACCTTCGCCAGTTAAAAATCTTAGCTGTTGGATTTTCTTCTGAATCGTGCCATTAAGGACTACAAGCTGATATGGAAAATCTGCGAACCGTTTAAATTCGTCTTCCCACACTCCCAGAATGGAAAGTGGCGCAACAATCAGCACACGTTTTATTCTTCCTGCAGCAAGCAATGCTCCTATAATGGCGATTGAGACAAGAGTTTTCCCGGTGCTTTTCAGCCCATTTCCATCAGGAGCGCTGCACCCCATCCGGAAATGGCAGAAACACCACCACCCTTCAAAAGCCCAAATAGACTGCAGATGAAATTGAAAGCACGAATCTGATGCTTATATGGTCTGCCCTTTATGGGCATTGGAATAATTTCTTCGCGTTTAGAATGCATCAAGATCATCTACCTCCGAAACTTCGCGGATATCGACAGACTTTACACTGTTACCAGGAACAATAATCGTTACTCTCTGTTTTCTCCCCAGCAGATATTGCAAAAACCTTTCTCGTAGAGTGACATTGCGACATTTCACAATACCTAAATCTCTGTCATTATCCGAGATATTGATTTTGAGTTTGTGTTTCATATGCTCTTTTCACCTCATCTTTCTTAGGACTGATGTTTTGGCCCTCACTGTTAGGCCACGAAAACAGTAAAAGTAAATCCCCTAACTCAAAATTTTTTTAGTTTTTCATGGATCTTTTTCATGCGGTTTGTAATAGCCATCTTACTGACCCCTTCTTCTCGTGCTATTGAAGCAAGGGATTCATTATTGAAGTACACCCTTCATACCAGTTCTTTTTGCTGTGGGAGAAGACTATCGATGGCTTTTAGCAATGTCTCATTTTCTTGAGTTCTTATATACTCTGCGGCAATGTCGGTATTGCTTGCGAAAATCTCTCCCTCATATTTCATTGCATCAAGTGATGTATGTCGGCGAGTCTCTTTATGGTTAATGTTGTATTCCTGACGGTCAAGTTCGACCAGAATTTCTCCCCACTCTTCAGATACTTCAATTTCAATGGTTTCAGTGTTGAAGTGATATTTGATTTTCATTTTTCTCAGCTCCTTGAATTTCAGATTTTTGAAATCCGCAGGAGCCGAAAATCCGTAGAACAAAATGACGGCCGGGATAATTCTCTGGTATGAGAATTAATCCTGGCCGTCATGCAGCTCCGCGGATTTTCTATTTAGTTGATTAACGTCTTATGCTGCGCAGACATAGCTTTCTACATGAAAAGCAGCATCATTTATTCGTTTGATTATTGTGACAACCCCATCACGTTCAATCTTCAATCTTCCTCCGATAGGTATCTGTGTATTGGTTTTACATCGTTTATATGCAACTTCTACAAGACCTGTGGCTGCGTCAGCTTTACAGACTAAGCGACCATTGAAATCGCGAATATCTTTCATGAGTTACCCTCCTTTTTCTTAAATTACAGCTTTGTTCCGCCGTCTATCTAAATTTTATTAATTCGAGCACCTGAAGTCCTCGGCTATGACTCCGCTGTTACTCCGCTGAAACTCCGCAAATCTCCATTTATTTTTGGAACAAAACTAACATAAGCGTTTGTAAAGCCGAAGTTTGTATATATAAATAACTAATTGTAATTTGTATAGTTAATTGCTATAATAATAAATAACCTGTTGGGAATACCATCCAATAGTGCTTGGAGGCGATTAAAATGGCATTTAGTTATAATAAACTTTGGAAACTATTAATTGATAAAAAGATGATGAAAAAAGATCTGATGGCGATGACGAATTTAACATCGACAACAATAGCGAAGTTGAGTAAAGATTTGCCGGTAAGCATGGATGTGTTAGGAAGAATCTGTAAAGCTCTTGATGTCAACATAGGCGATATTGTCGACTATGTTGACGACGATATTCCAACCAATAAAACAAAATAACAGGAGGGCGCAATACATGAAGAAGCTATGTTTTGGCACTTTTGCAACAATTTTAAAGATTTGCATGGCAAAAAGAGTAACACAAAAGCAATTGTGCGGTACCATGCTGCTTTCTATTGCGCCTACTTATGATATTCGCAGCGATGATGGCACCGTTTCAGATTTGATATTAGGTAAAAAAATCTTTCACCTGTTGTAACCGATGCTGCTCCGGATGTAGATGCTCGTGATATTTCGGTTTTCTTTAAGGAGAAAGTCCTCCCCATGTTGGATAGTAATAAAAATAGCCTAATAGTTCTTGCATTGAAGGACATCATTGCTTCTGATGACACAATCGAACCTGAAACAATTGTTGAGAAAGTAAATAACATGACAAAGGAGGATATTGTTAGCTGTAATTCATTTGTTCTGGAAGACTTTCTTGCCGGAATATTTCTTTATACAGTACTTAATGTCGAAAACAGGAATTGTGAAAATAGTGTAAGAGAGATAACCGATGAGTACATACAATCCTTTGAAACTCAAAAGAAAAGCATTAAATTTATTACAACTTACAATAATTTTTCTATGGAAGCCGCTAATGAAGTTGCGATCGATGCTCGAGCTTTGGTGCTACTAGCTGAAACGGGCGGCAGATGCCAAAAGTGCGGTAGAATTCTTGGTATAAAAAAGAAGGCAACGATATTAACTACGCTAAGATCGTTCGCCTTTCAGAAACTGACGATATTATTCTATGTGTTGACTGTGAACGCGAAATTCGAAATTTATCTGAAGAAGATAAATTGGCTTTATTATCCGACAAGCATGACTTAGAAATACTTGTTAAGGCAAGAGATGCTACATCAAGACATGAAATAGAAAAGCAAATTGAACAAATACTTCGAGAAGTTGATCTAATGGATGTTACAGCCGATACACAACTCAAAATGGAACCTATTAAGGTTGAAAATAAAATTACTGAAAAACGCCTGAAAGAAAGAGTGCTTTTTGATGTTAGACGGTTTTATGAAGGAGTAAATGATACATTAGATCGGTTAGCCGGAGAAAATAAATTAAATGTGGATAGATTTGCTAAAAGTATTAAACGGATGTATGAAGATGCTAGTGAATCACAGATTTCACAAAGTGCTATTTACAACCTCCTTGTTGAGACATTATTTGAAAAGACCGGTCGTAAATACAGAGAGGCTTGTGAGATAATAATCTCCTACTTCGTGCAAAGGTGTGAGGTGTTCGATGAGATTACCAAATAAAGTAACATCATATTCAAACAGTATTATTGCGCTTTTTCCAGGTATTTTAGAAGCATTGTCACAGCAAGATATGTCCCCAAAAGAATTATTTGAACGAACCATGCCACGCCAAAAAACATGGCTGATTTTCTAAGTGCTTTAGACTGCTTGTTTGCATTAGGCAGAATTAAACTAATTGAGGAAAAGAGGGTATTGCGCTATGTTAAAAGAGATACGATGCGATAAATTTGCTCCAAATCATCAAGTGATAAAACTTAATGAAGGATTAAACACGGTTTTGGGCAGTTCCAGCGGTATTAATGCAATAGGAAAATCAACATTTCTGTGGGTTATAGATTATGCATTCGGCGGTGACAGATACTACTCCATGTCGGATGATATAAAAAAGGAAATAGGCCCACATACCATCCATTTCACTTACGAGTTTGAAGGACAACCATACTATTTTTATAGAAATACTGAAGATACTAAAAATGTATATCGAAGTGATAAGGACGGACATTTTATTACAAAATTGACACTTGATGAATTTCGTAGCTTTCTATTTCAAGAATATAAAGTTGGTATCCCCTCTCTTACATTTTCAGATATAACTGAGCGTTTTTTCCGCATTTATGGGCGCGAAAATACGCTTGAAAAGTATCCATTACTTGTAAAACCTCGTGAACAAGATGAAAAGGCAGTCGATTTTTTATTAAAACTTTTTGGGCATTATGAAATTCTATCTGCGATTAAGAGCATGGAAGAAGAACTTGGGATTAAATTTTCGCAGCTCAAATACCGCCAACATCAGAGAGTGGATATAGAAAAAATCGAAACCAATCAAAAAATGATCGAGTCTTTAAAGAAAAGGCTTCAAAAATTAATGAAAAACAACGAAGAAGCGCAATTAGCAGTTTTTGGGTTTGATACACATACATTCGAACAAATAACTGCAATTCAAAAAGAATTGAATAGTTTTATTCGCAAACGTAATCGCTTGCAATCGCAGCTTAATGCTATTATGAGCAATATAGCTGATAGTAAGGCCGAAATCGCAAGTGAATTTGATTCATTGTTACACTTTTTCCCAAATGCTAATATAGCAGCATTTGAAAAGATTGAATATTTTCATGAGAAAATTAGAGAAATTTTAGGCGAAGAGATGAATCAGGAAATTGAGCGTTTGCAGCAAATAATTGATCAATATGATAAAGAAATAAATCGCCTTAATAGAAAAATTAAAGAAACTGGCTTAGCTAAGGAAATGTCAGAGAGAATACTATCACAGTGTGTTAATGTGTCTAAAACAATTGATAGACTTGAAGAAGAAACGGCGGATTTAATTCGTCAGAAAGAGCTTCAAGAAGCTCGCATTGAAGCGGAGAGGAAATTAAAAGATTTGCTGCTGCAACAAACCGAAATAATACATGAAATACAAGATAACATTAACCTACGAATGAAAATGATTAACGACGTAGTAACTGAACAGCAGGAAATCGCCCCACTTTTGCAGATAACTCCTCAAAAGGAAATTATATTTGAAACACCCGGAAACACAAGTGAGGGAACCGCTTTCAAGAGCCTAGTTATATACGATTTAACTATACTTGAACTACGTCCAATCCCTGCACTTATCCACGACTCCAATATCCTTAAACGTATTGAGGATATACACTTAGAACATATATTGGAACGTTATCAATCCAGTAATCGCCAGGTTTTCATTGCGTTTGATAAAGCTGATTCTACAACTGAGAAAGCGCACAAGATTTTAGAAGAAACAGCAATCTTGCGATTATCAGATGGTAATGAACTATTTGGTCGTTCGTGGAGTAAATACGAATCGAATGATTAAATATTAGGAGGATGAAAAATATGGCTGCAATCAATGATTTACTGCGTCAAATTCCTGACACTTCTTTGCGTGATCGATTAGAACAGGAATTTGCCCGCTTATCAAAAATAAAAAATTTGGTCTTGTATTTGAAGAGCACATTCCTGAATGTACTCCTCTTTATGATGTTCCTGTAAAACGTGGCTCGACGGTTGCACTCAAAACAGGTCATATTAACGATTTGTATACGGTGTTAAAAATAGAAGAGGATATTGCCCTTTGCCGCAACAAAACAACAGGTGATACTAGAAATATCCCAGTTTCGGAGTTGGTTTCAGTTGCTCAATTTGGAGAACCTATTTTCCCCATGCTTCAGCCAATTGCTGCTGTAGAGAATGCACCTGACAGTAATTTATGGCACACTATTATTGAAGCAGATAATTACCACGCTCTCCAGTTATTAGAATATTTATATCCAAAGAAAGTAGACTGCATTTATATAGATCCACCATACAATACCGGTGCTCGGGATTGGAAATATAATAATGATTATGTTGATTCCACTGATAATTGGCGTCATAGTAAATGGCTATCCATGATGCAGAAACGTTTAAAGATAGCAAAAAGAATACTTGCTGATGATGGTGTTTTGATTACTACAATAGATGACAATGAATATGCTCATCTATGGATTCTCCTTCACGAAATTTTTCCAAACCTAACTCATACCTGCATAACCATTCAGCATAATCCCGGCGGAACTCAGGGCAAAAATTTTCTGTGACTCATGAATATGCAATATTTTCATATTCATCAGAAAGTATTATTTTTCGCAAGCAACATACTGGTGGAGATGTATATAATTTAAGACGTTGGGGAAGCACTTCAGGTCGCTACGAAGGTGCAACATGTTTTTATCCAGTAATTCTAGACTCTAACTATAACATCATCGGTTTTGGTGATTTACTCGATGAAGAGTTACACCCTACAGCTCAAGTAGAATATAATGCAGATGGTACAATTTATGTTTGGCCAATTGATAAGAATGGCATTGAAAAGAAATGGCGATATGGACGTGATACCGTAGAATCAGTAAAAGATAGAATGTTTATTGAAAAAGAGGAAATCGAATAGAAATTATTTTACGTAGAGAAAGCGAACCTCCAAAAGCGGTTTGGACTGATCCTTTATATAATGCAGAAGCCCATGGTACAGATATGCTTAAAACCATAATTGGTGGCGGTTTTTCTTACCCAAAATCACTCTATGCTGTCCATGATGCATTGTTATTCGCTGTATCAGGAAAGAAAAATGCTTTAATTGTCGACTTTTTTGCTGGTAGTGGAACAACGCTCCATGCGGTAAATTTACTAAACGTAGAGGATAATGGTAACCGTCGTTGTATTTTAGTAACAAATAACGAAGTATCAGACGCAGAATCAAAAGCTTTACGCGAACAAGGATATCAACCTGGCGACCCAGAATGGGAAAAACATGGTATATGTCGCTCGGTTACTTGGCCTAGGATAAAATATAGTATCCTTGGAAAACGTGATGATGGCACTATCCTATCAGGAGAGTATTACACAAACCAAACAGTATCAAAAGAGGTAGAGCGTTCATTCTATCAGCTTGGCTTTATTGATAATCCTACGGAACTAACAACTAATGCAAAAAAGCAGCTTGTTTCTTTGCTACGCGGTAAGGATGGAAAGTCGCAATTACCACAATCATTAGTCAAAGCAGATAGTAAATTTATTGTTTCGGATAAACATTCGGCGACTATCTTGTTTGATGTAAATGCTGTTAATGAATGGCTGGAAGCTTTAGAAGATCAAGACCACATCACAGACTTTTATATAGTGGTAAAATCTGCTGCCACTTTCAAGGAAATTAAAGCACAGGTATCAAACTTGCTCGGTCCAATGAATGTAACATTGCAAGTTAAACGTCCCATGAGCGATGGTTTTCCTGCAAATGTTGAGTATTTTAAACTAGGTTTTTAGATAAAAACAGCGTATCACTAGGTCAACAATTCCGCGAAATATTACCATTGCTTTGGCTAAAATCCGGTGCTATCGGCCGGAGGCCAGAAATAAACAGCGATGAAGAACCAGATATGTTAATTCTTCCTCAAAACGGCTTTGCAGTTCTGGTTGATGAAGCAAAATATGCCGAGTTTGCAAAAAGATTTCAGAAGTAAATAATATTAAAGTGGTATATTTTGTAACAAACTCGGAGGAAGCTTTCCGCGAAATGACTGATGGCATAAAAATAAAAAATACATACCAACTATACCGAGATTACATTGATAACTTTGTGTTGGGAAGTAGGAGGGATTCATAAATGAGAGTTACTTTATTTCCATTTCAGGAAACGGCTCTTGCAGAATTGCATGAGAAAATTAATAAAGCTCATTTAATGTGGAGCGAAAAAGACCCTCAGGTAATATCGTTTTCCGCACCTACGGGTTCTGGAAAAACTATAATTATGACTGCACTTTTTGAAGAAATCCTATATGGAGGTTCAGATAATATCGGCGATCCGAATTCAGTGTTTGTTTGGCTTTCCGATTCGCCGGAACTTAACGAGCAAACGCGATTAAAAATTGAAAGCAAATCAGACAAAATTCGTGTATGGGACTTAGTAACTGTAGATTCAAACTTTGATGCCGAGTATTTGGAGGGTGGACGTATTTATTTTATTAACACACAAAAACTCGGTTCTGACAAGTTATTAACAACTAAGTCCGATACAAGGCAATATACAATTTGGGAAACACTCACAAATACAGCTAAACGCATTCCCAAACAGTTCTATGTGGTCATTGATGAAGCACATAGAGGGACTTATACATCTGCTCAAGCAGAAAATAAAGCACAATCCATCATGCAAAAATTCATCAAAGGTAGCGAAGAAGACGGACTTTGTATTATGCCTTTAGTTATCGGCGTGACCGCAACACCCCAGAGATTTGATAACTTAATTGCTGGGACTACTTCGACAATATAAAAAGTTATTGTTCCACCTGAACAAGTACGTGAATCGGGGCTTTTAAAGGACAGAATCATTATTCATTACCCAGATATCCAACTTGGTGCCGATATGACAATGTTCAAAGGTGCAGTCGAAAATTGGCTTAATAAATGTGCTCACTGGAAAGCTTACTGTGAACGTGAAAATGAGAAAATGGTAAACCCTATCCTTGTCGTCCAAGTCGAAGATGGTAATGAACGAGAAATAACCCATACCGATTTAGGGATTTGTATCGATTTGCTGGAAGAGGCAATGGTACGCAAGTTATTGCCCGGTGAAGTGGTACATACCTTTAATGATTATGGTACGATCAAAGTGCGTGACGTTGAAATTCATCAAATTGAAGCTTCTAGAATCGAAGACGAAGAAAATGTGAAGGTTGTGTTCTTCAAAATGAACCTTTCCACAGGTTGGGACTGTCCTCGTGCTGAAACAATGATGTCATTTCGTAGCGCGCAGGACTATACCTACATAGCACAGCTTTTGGGGCGTATGATTCGCACTCCTTTGGCAAGAAGAATTGCCTCCGATGCTGAACTTAATAATGTAAGTCTGTTTCTTCCATACTTTGATAAAGATACAGTAAAAAATGTTGTTAATGCTCTACATGATAGTGAATCGGTTATGCCCACTGAAACTGGTACAAATAAAGAGCTTATAACACTCGGGCGCAACCTCGCTTATTCTGATGTGTTTGATTCAATGGATAAGCTCATTACATACCGCCTGGATTCATCCCGCAAGCAAGCACCGCTTAAGTTATTAATACAGCTTTCTAGAGCATTAACAATGGATGGTATTGATTTGGAAGCACAAAAAGCCGTTAAAAATGCAGTTTTATCAAAAATGGACGAAGAAATTGCTCGCATAAAAGAAAGTGGTGACTTTGATGGTCGAGTTGCTTCAATCACTGGATTTGCTCTTAATACGCTAACATTTGACTATGGAGAAAATGCTTATTCATTTGATGAAGCTACACAAACCATGGCTGTTACCGAATTTGACATTTCTCGACATTTTGAACAAGCTGGAAGGATATTGGGAGAAGGCTTACATAAGGAGTATTGGATTCGCCACATACCGAGACCATATTGAAGTAAAGATTGAAGTCATTGTGCTTACAAGTGATACTGCTGCTATGGAGCGAATAAACGCCTTTGCAGAAGAGAAATTTATTAGTCTATATGAGAATAATAAACGCTCTATTGCAAGATTAAATGAGGCTCGAAAAAACATCTATGAAAGATTAATAAATGCTTCCGCTCAACCAATAGCTATTCCTTGGGTATTGCCAGATTCAATCGATTTTTCAGTTTCAGATAACAGTATAAAAATTGATCGACACCTCTATTGTTCTGAGGATGGAACATTCCAAGCATCACTAAACCCATGGGAAAAGGGAGTTATTGAAGAAGAACTAAAAAACGGTGCCGTTTGCTGGTTACGTAATCTTGATCGTAAAAAGTGGTCACTTGAAATCCCATATGAGGTCGGCGGTGTTATCACTTCTATGTTTCCTGATTTAGTGGTAGTGAGAGCTGATGTACAAGGTTACATTTTTGATATTCTAGAACCACACGACCCCAGCCGTAAGGACAATTATCCCAAGGCAGTTGGCCTAGCAAAATTCGCAGAGAAACATTGGGATAAATTTGGAAGAATTCAACTTATCCGGCAAAAGAAAGGATTAGACGGTCGTGAACATTTCTATAGACTTGATATGGCAAAAGTAGCTGTTAGAAATAAAGTTCGTGGCATTACATCAAACGAGGAACTTGATAGAATTTTTGATACGGATGCTGAGCGAGAAGATTAAATTATACATCCATCCTGCACCCTCAACCCCCTGTAAAAAGGGGGTTATCTAATCTGGTAACTCAACTATTAATTTTCTGGACGGTTGATATGTTCCCTCAAGCAACCAAAATAAGGGTTTCCTGACATTGCCACATCCGGCAGATCGGCCTCGGGAAAAACTAAATGTCTGGAAACCCTTTATTTACAAGCTTTTCTGTTCTTTATTTCTAAACCCTTGACATCAATGTGACGCACTCAACATGTGCTGTAAATGGGAACATATCAACAGGCTGCACTTCAATTGTTTTATAGCCCAATTTATCTAACAAATTCAAATCTCTAGCCAATGTAGATGGATCGCAGGAAACATAGACAATTCTTTTGGGGTTAGCCTTTGCAATGGAATACAGAAGCTTTTCATCACAGCCCTTTCTTGGAGGGTCAACAACCACAACGTCAGGAATAATGCCTTTATCGATTAGTTTTGGAATTACTTCTTCGCTCTTACCAACAATGAATTCAACATTTTGAACATCGTTTTCCCTTGCATTTTCTCTTGCGTTTTTTATTGCTTCTTCTACAATTTCAACACCATAAACCTTTTTAGCTCTTTGAGCTAAAAATAACGATATGGTTCCAGTTCCGCAATAGGCATCAAAAACTATTTCATCTCCAGAAAGATTTGCATATTCAAGGGCTTTATTGTATAAAACATTTGTTTGAACAGGATTTACTTGAAAAAATGACAATGGGGAAATTCTAAATTTAAACTTTCCTATGTAATCAGTTATATAATCCTGCCCCCAGAGCAAAATGTTTTTCTCACCTAAAATTACATTCGTGATTTTGCTGTTAATATTTTGGACTATACTTTTTAGCCCATCAATGTTTTTGACCATTAAATCAATAAATTCTTCTTTAAAGGGCAGCTTTTCTCCGTTTGTTACTATTACAACCATAACCTCTCCAGTTGCAAAAGCCTTTCTTATCATTATGTGCCTTACTATTCCACTTCCATTTGTTTCATCATAGGGCTCGATGTTATATTTATTAATCCACTCTCTTGTCAAATTCACAACTTTATCAGCAATTTCATCTTGTATAAAACACTCTCTTACATCTATTACATCATGCGTCCCCTGCTTAAAGAATCCTATTTTTACTTCTCCATTTTCTCTTCTTACAGGAAGCTGCACCTTGTTTCTGTATCTTAGAGGTTTTTCCATTCCTATAGTGTTATGTATTTTAACATTAGTTATTTTACCTATTCTGTTTATAACGTCTTCTACTCTTTCCCTTTTAAACTCTAATTGGCCTTCATAGGTCATGTGCTGAATTTGACACCCACCACATGATTCATAAATTGGACATATGGGATTTGTCCTATATTGTGATGATTTTACTATCTCTATTAACTTACCAAAGGCAAAGTTTTTTGAACTTTTTGGATTTCAACTTTAACCTTTTCTCCCTTTAATGCACCCTTAACAAAGATTGCAAAGTTTTCAATCCTTCCAACTCCTTCGCCTTGAAAACCCATACCTGTTATATCAAGTTCATAAATCTTTCCTTCTTCAACTGGGATATATTTAGCCAACTTCATCACCCTTTTTAATATTTTTATCTTTAATATTTTATCAGAATAGAAATATAAAATAAACAATAATATGCTGTAAAGCAAGATAAAACACAAAAGATAAATTTTTCATTTAACAAAAAATAGCACACCTTAAGGTGTGCAAAGATAGAATCAGTTGCCACTAATTCATTTTTAATTATTGCCAAGTTTAAAAAGTTTTATTCAACTATGCCGTAATATTAGCCTTTCCGCTAAACACCATTCCGTTTCTTGGAAGCATAGTAATGAGCGTTCCGTGTTTTATTATCTTAGTTGCACCTTCTGCTGCAACAATGATTGGTATACCATTGTTTATACATTCTACTGCAGCATCTGTAGTCAAACTTCCTTCTTCTATAATAACTCCCGCTGCCCTTTCAAGAACCGGCTGAATGTATTCCTTTTGTAATTCCTTTGTAACTAGTATGTTTCCTGTTTCAAGCATATCATCAATATCTTTGTTATACATAACTACGCATGCTGTTCCATATACCGGATTGCCTACACCCTTACCCTGAACTAGGGTATCCCCAACAATTGAAACCTTCATCATATTTGTAGTTCCAGTAAATCCTACCGGAACACCAGCTGCAATAACAACAAGGTCCCCCTTTGAAACAAGTCCTTTGTTTAGAGCTTCCTTAACTGATAAATCTATAACTGCATCGGCTGATTCCATTTTTGATGCAATTATCGGATATACTCCCCACACTATAGATAACTTTCTTGCAACATCGTCATAAGGAGTTGCAGCAATTATTTGGCATTTTGGTCTATATTTTGAAACCATTCTTGCAGTGTGGCCGGATTGAGTTGCTGTGATTATAGCGGAGGCATTAAGTTCTGCTGCTGCAGTTACTGTTGCAAGGCTTATAGCATCTGGGACTGTGTTTAACCTTTGTTTTGCCTTCTTTTCAAGAAGCATATCAAAGTTTAAAGCAGTTTCAGCCTTTTCTGCAATTCTTGCCATCGTCTTTACAGCCTCTAATGGGTATTTACCATTTGCAGTTTCACCGCTTAGCATTATAGCGTCTGTTCCATCAAATATTGCATTTGCAACGTCAGTAACTTCTGCCCTTGTTGGTCTTGGATTTCTAATCATAGAATCTAGCATCTGGGTTGCTGTTATAACAGGTTTTCCTGCTTTATTTGCCTTTTCAATTAACATCTTTTGCACTAAAGGAACATCTTCCGCAGGAATTTCTACTCCTAAATCACCACGGGCAACCATTATTCCATCTGCAAGCTTTAATATGTCATCAATATTATCAAGTCCCTCTTGATTTTCAATTTTGGCTATGATTTGTATATTTTGTCCGCCGAATTTTTCTAGAACCTTTCTTATTTCAAGCACATCTGAGGGTTTTCTTACAAAGGATGCAGCAATATAGTCTATTCCCATTTCAATACCAAACTTAATATCAGCAATATCTTTTTCAGTTAAAGCTGGAAGGTTAATCTTAACATTGGGTAGATTAACTCCCTTGTGATTTCCAACAGGACCGCTGTTTAAAACTCTGCAGTGAATATCTTGTCCCTCAATTCTTTCCACTAAAAGTCCTATAAGTCCATCATCTATAAGGATGGTATCTCCTGGCTTAACATCTTCATGCAATTTTTCATAGGTTACAGAACATATAGTATTGTCTCCCTCAATCTGTCTTGTAGTAACTATAAATTCCTGGCCTTCAACAAGCTCAACCTTTCCGCCTTTGAAATTGCCTGTTCTAATCTCAGGCCCCTTTGTATCCAATATTATCGCTATGGGTTTTCCAAGCTCTTCTCTTAGTTTTTAATAAGCACAATTCTTCTCCCATGTTCTTCATGGTCCCCATGGGAAAAGTTAAGTCTTGCAGCATTCATTCCTGCGTCTATAAGTTTTCTTAGCATTTCTTCACTTTCACTTGCAGGACCTATCGTGCACACAATCTTTGTTTTTCTCATACCTTCAACCCCTTAAAAGATAATATTTTTGCAAGTTCATACATATAATCATCGCTTTTCTTTTTCATTGAAAGCGCCTCTACGATATCCATGTCTATAATCTTGCCGTCCCTTATTCCAATAACTCTCTGGCTCTTTCCTTCCATTAAAAGTTCAACAGCCCTTGCACCCATCTTTGATGCAAGTATTCTATCAAAGGCAGTTGGACTTCCACCCCTTTGAATATGTCCTAATTTAGTAGCCCTTGTTTCTATTCCTGTAATCTCTTCAATTTTCTTTGCCAAATCCTCTGCTCCTCCAACACCTTCTGCTAAAAGTATTAAGCTGTGCATCTTACCTTTTGCCTTACTTTCAATAATAGTTCTACATAACTCATTAAAATCATATGGCTGTTCAGGTATGATTATACTTTCAGCTCCACCGGCAAGCCCAGCATAAAGAGCAATATCACCACAGCGTCTTCCCATAACTTCAACAATTGAGACCCTTTCATGGGAAGTTGATGTATCCCTTAGTTTATTTATAGCATCCAAAACTGTGTTAACTGCTGTATCAAATCCGATTGTATAATCAGTATAGGCAAGGTCATTATCTATAGTTCCAGGAATGCCAACAACTTTAACGCCATGCTCGTTTGATAGTTTCATAGCTCCTGTAAAGGAACCATCCCCACCAATTACAACTAGTCCTTCTATTCCAAAAACCTTTAATACGTTGTAAGCCTTTTTTCTTCCTTCTTCTGTTCTAAACTCTTCGCTTCTTGCAGTTCTTAATATAGTTCCTCCTCTTTGAATTATGTCAGAAACACTTGAGGATGTCATTTCAAATATTTCACCATTTATTATTCCATTATAACCTCTTTGTATTCCCATTACTCTTAAACCATTAGCAAGTCCTGTTCTTACAACTGCCCTTATAGCTGCGTTCATTCCTGGTGCATCTCCACCGCTTGTCAATACTCCGATGGTTTTCATATATTTAACCTCCTTTGTCCATACGGGACAAGCATTGTCCCACTTTTTGAATAATCTAGCTGTATATTACATGTTCCTTCTTTAGACAAAAAGTATTTTATTTTACTTTAAATTTAAAATCAATACTTTTAAATAATTTTAACACTCTTTTTGTTATATAACAACAATAATTTTGGTATCAGACTGTTGAAAAAGTTATTTTTGATAAGCCCCGTGAAGGATTTCCCTGGCATTCGCTCATTTCGCTAAGCAATTCTAAGCTTTTCTTTGTTTTCAAAAGTCGAAAAGCAAAAATTGCTAGAGCTCATGAAAGATGCCTTTTTGAAATCCATTCACGGGGCTCTTGCAAAGTCTAAACACCAATGAGAGTTTGTCTACAATCTGTATAACTGCCTAAAGGCAGTTATACTACTTTAATATTATCTTCTCCAAATTCACTTTTTAAAATCCCTATAAGCTCATCATTGACCTCTACCCAAAGTTCCCTCGAAGCCATTAGGATCTTCTTTGAATCCTTTAAAACTATATAGATTGGTGTAAGGCCTTTAAATTTAATTATCTCAGGCTTTATTCTTTCTATTTGTTTTTTCCATTCCTTATCATCAAGTCTAATATATAATTTATTGATCGTCTTTTCATATCCCCTTAACTGTTCTATCTCCTCTGCAATTATCTTAGGCTGTTCCTCTTCCTTTATCGATACTCGTCCTTTAACTATAACTATATTGTCCTCCATGATAATCTTGCTACATTTTTGATACGTCTTTGGGAAAACCAATACTTCGATAGTTCCATTCATATCCTCAATTTTTATAAATGCCATTATTTCATTGTTTCTTGTAGATTTAATGCTTATATTTGTTATTATTCCACCTATGACAACCCTCTGACCATCTTCAACCTTAACATCTATATGGTCATGATCCTCCGCACTGATTGAATATATTTCAGAAATTTTAGTGTTAGTTAAAAGCTCTAATTGTTTTTCTAAGTCTTGAAGCGGATGCCCACTTATATAAAGGCCAAGCATTTCCTTTTCCATCGCAAGAAGATATTTTTTATCAAATTCTTTGATATCCTCAAAATCATCCTTTTTAAGGTTTACAAGTTCCTTTTGGAAAAACCAATTTGCCCATCTATAACTTGCTTTTTTCACTTAATATTGAATCAATAACCTTTTCATAATTATTCATTAAGACTGAACGTTTTAGTCCTAGGCTGTCAAAGGCTCCTGCCTTTATCAAACTTTCTATAGTTTTTTTATTAACTTCAGATAAATTAACCCTTTCGCAAAAATCTCTAAAGCTTTTAAAATCTCCATCCCTTTCCCTGGCTTCAATAATTGATTTTATTGCTCCTTCACCTACGTTTTTAATCGCAACCAATCCAAATCTTATCTTATCTCCTTCTACCGAAAAATTCTCAAAGCTTTTGTTTATATCCGGTGGCAGAACAGTTATATTCATCCTCCTGCATGCATTTATATAAAAGGCTATTTTATCTGAATTTCCCATTACGCTTGTTAAAAGGGCCGTCATAAACTCAACAGGATAGTATCTTTTCATAAAGGCAGTCTGATATGCAACAACTGCATAGGCTGCTGCATGGGACTTGTTAAAGGCGTAACTTGCAAAATCCATCATAATATCAAATATCTTATTGGCAACCTCAAGGCTTACCCCATTCCTTAAGGCCCCAGGGACGATAATATTTCCTTTATCATCTTTTAAACCATAAATAAAATTTTCCCTTTCCTTCTCCATAACGTCATGCTTTTTCTTTGCCATAGCCCTTCTTACAAGGTCCGATCGTCCTAGTGAGTATCCTGCTATATCCCTTACTATTTGCATAACCTGCTCTTGATATACTATACATCCATAGGTAACATCAAGAATAGGTCTTAATTTTTCATCAATATATTTAATGTCTTCAGGATTGTTTTTATTTTTTATATACTCAGGAATTTGATCCATAGGTCCTGGTCTATATAGGGAAATCCCGGCAATAATATCCTCAAGGCTTGATGGTTTTAATTCCTTCATAAAATTTGTCATTCCTGAAGATTCAAGCTGGAATACTCCTTCTGTCTTTCCTTGTGATATCATTTCATAAACGCTTTGGTCTTCAAAATCGATACTGTCAAGGTCTACCTTTATTCCTTTATTTTTATAAACCAAGTCTACAGCATCCCTTAATACAGTTAAGGTTCTAAGACCCAAAAGTCCATCTTTAAAAGTCCAAGTTCCTCTAAAATAGTCATTGGAAACTGTGTTGTTATCGTATCTTCATTTTTCGTAAGTGGAACATATTCTACTAATGGCGCAGAGGATATTACAACGCCTGCAGCATGGGTTGAGGAATGCCTTGGTAGTCCTTCTAAAGAGCGGGCAATGTCAATAAGATGCCTTATTCTTTCGTTGTTTTCATATTCTCCCTTTAGCTCGGGATTTAATTCCAAAGCCCTATCTATGGTCATTCCAAGCTCCATAGGAATCATTTTAGCTATAGTATCTACTTCAGCATAAGAATAGTTAAGAGCTCGTCCTACATCTCTAATTACAGCCCTTGCAGCCATGGTTCCAAAGGTAATAATTTGTGAAACCCTATCCTCTCCATACTTTTTAAAAACATAATCTATAACTTCCTGTCTTCTTTCGTAGCAAAAGTCAGAATCTATATCCGGCATGCTAATCCTTTCGGGATTCAAAAATCTTTCAAAAGAAGATTATATTTAATTGGGTCAATCTTTGTAATACCTAATGTGTATGCAACAATAGAACCTGCTGCAGAACCTCTACCCGGTCCCACCATTATATTGTTTTCCCTTGCAAATCTTATAAAGTCCCAAACTATCAAAAAGTAATCAACATATCCCATTTTTTCAATTACTTCAAGCTCATAATTTAATCTGTTGATAACTTCCTTTGGCGGTTCTTTATATCTTTCATAAAGGCCATTAAAGCATAATTCTCGTAAATACACATTTGCTTCCTTTCCATCAGGAACATCAAATTTAGGAAGCTTTGGCTTGTTAAATTCAAGTTCAACATTGCACCTTTCTGAAATTTTTATAGTATTTTCTATAGCTTCAGGGACAAAGTCAAAAGCCTTTTCATCTCCTCAGGAGATTTTAAGTAAAATTCATCTGTTGGAAATTTCATTCTATCCTCATCATCAATTGTCTTCCCCGTTTGAATACATAAAAGGATTTCATGGGCAACTGCATCCTCTTTATTGACATAATGAACGTCGTTAGTTGCTACAAGTGGAATTCCTGTTTCTTTTGAAAGATCAATTAATTTTTCATTTACAGTCCTTTGCTCCTCTATACCATGATCTTGAAGTTCTAAATAAAAGTTGCCCCTTCCAAAAATATCTTCAAGCTCTAGAGCTATTCTCTTTGCGTCTTCATAGCGTCCTTTTAATAGTAAATCCTGAACTTCACCAGCAAGGCAAGCCGATAAGGCTATAATGCCCTTTGAATATTTTTTAAGAAGCTCTTTATCAACCCTTGGTTTATAGTAAAATCCTTCTAGGGCAGCCTTTGAAACTATCTTCATTAAATTTTTATAGCCTTCATTATTCTCAGCTATTAAAACCAAATGATAATATTCATTATCTATGCCTGCCACTTTATCCGTCATTTTCCTTGGAGCAACATAAACTTCGCATCCTAATATAGGCTTAATTCCAACTTCTCTGCAGGCCTTATAAAAATCAATAACACCGAACATTGCTCCGTGGTCTGTGATGGCAAGTGATGGCATTCCATATTCCTTTGCCTTTTTACTATATCCTTTATCCTCGATGAGCCATCCAACAAACTATATTCTGTATGAACATGAAGATGAACAAAACTCATCTTCATTCACCTACTTTCTAAAAATTCTTGTGCTCAAAAGAGCCTTGCCAATTATCTCTTTATCATCCTCTGAAATCATTTCAACTTCAACCTTAGAATAGTTTTTGCTACTATCGATGCAACGTGCATAAACAGCTATATTAGTATCCAGTTGAACTGGTTTCATATAATAAACAGTAAATGAATCTACCGAGATATTAATATTATTATTGCATTTAAGAGCCATTAAACCTAATGTTGACATAATTAATGACAATGTATTCCAGCTTGCTGTTCCAAGTGGGCTTAACATTTCAGGCAATATTTTACCAACATATTTAAAACCATTATCTATTTCTTCAAAATTGAAATTTTTTAAAATCATGTCATCAATAGTTTCCCCTATCTGTGGTTGTCCGCTAATTTGCTGCAGCGCTGCAACTATATCTTGTCTACTGACCATACCTACAAGGCGCTTTCCTTCGACAACCGGCAAATACTTTACCCCATCCCAAATGGTAAGATGAGCAGCATATGCTACTGATGTCTTGTTGGTTACAAATATTACATTTTTATTCATAAATTTATAAACCTTTTCATAGTCAAAACCATCATGAGGTAAATCGTTTACTGAAATAACCCCAACTAATTTTTGGTGTTCATCAACAACAGGAAGTAAGTCATAATTAGCTTCCTTTATAATTCTTCTAGTTTTTCCTACATCATCTTGTGTTGTAACAAATGCAACATCTGTTTTCATTATGTCTTCAACAAGGATGATATCCTTTTGATTAGATTTTCCGCTAATGCCTTATTTATAAGGGCAGCCGTTGTAAAGGTATCGTAGGAACATGATATTATAGGCAGCTGCTTTTGATTGGCGTATTGCTTTATCTCATCGCTACATCCAAAGCCTCCTGTTATAAGGACAGCGCATTCTTTGTCAAGAGCTAATTTCTGAGCTTCTTCTCTATTACCTACTATTAACAAATTACCCGGGGACATATATTTTTCCATAGCATCAATAGTCATAGCACCAATCATAAATTTGTTTAATGTTTTATGGAGTCCCTCTCTTCCACCTAATACCTGTCCATCGACGATGTTCACAACTTCAGCATAGGTTAGTTTCTCTATATTTCTTTTAGTCATTTTTTCTATTCTAACTGTTCCAATTCTTGGAACAGCACTAACAAGCCCCATATTTTCTGCATCTTTTATTGCCCTGTAGGCTGTCCCTTCGCTAACATTAAGTTCATTTGCTATGGTTCTTACTGAAATCTTTGTCCCAATCTTTAAATTTGTAATATACTTAATAATCTCTTCATGTTTTGTCATGCCATCAACTCCTATTCATCCCTTAACTCCTCTGCTATCTTTTCTATTTTTCTCAATCTATGGTTGATTCCCGATTTTCCTATTGGTGGATTTAACATTTGCCCTAATTCCTTTAATGATATATCTGGATAATTTAATCTAAGTTCTGCAACCTCCCTTAAATTTGGTGGAAGCTTTTTAAGTCCTATCTTTTCCTGTATTAGTTTTATGGATTCTATTTGCCTTACAGCAGCATCGACAGTTTTATTTAGATTAGCAGTTTCACAGTTAACTAGTCTATTAACATTATTTCTCATCTCTTTATATATTCTTACATTTTCAAGTTCTAACAGAGCATTATGAGCTCCAATGATATTTAAAAGATCTATTATTTTATCCCCTTCTTTGATATAAACCACATAGCTGTTTTTCTTAAAATTATTTTTGCACCTAAATCAAAGGAGTTTAGAAGCTTCATTACATCTTCAGCTAGCTCTTGATTGTTTGATACAAATTCTAAATGGTAAGTTTTTTCAGGGTTACTTATTGAACCTGATGCCAAAAATGCACCTCGCAAAAATGCCTTCTTGCAGCAGCTTTTTTAATTAAATCCACGTTAATTTTATTATTAAACCCTATGGTACCATCATGATATTCCTTTAAAACACCTAAACTTTTTAAGATCTCATTGGAATTCATATCTGCAGAAACAACCACATAGTAAATATTATTTTTCTTTAATATATTATTTTTCTTTACCATTACATCTGCATGGACATCAAAAAGAGATTTTAATAGAGAAAAATCCTTCTTGCAATAGCAGGGTTTTCAGTTGTAACCTTAAAGCTTAGCCCCTGTTTTGCATTTATATTAATACTGCCGCTTAATTTAATAATTGCTGCAAGCTCAGCCATTTGGCAGCACTTCTTTTCATCAATAATTCTACTCAGTTCATTTTTTACTTCGGCAGAAAAAGACACCGTTACACCTCCTGCTTTCTCATCCTTATTCTTTCTGATAAATAAAAATAATCTACTATTCTCTTTTTATCCTTTGGGAAAACCTGCTTTAAGATAATTTTCATTATTGTTTCTGCAAGCTTT
Organism: Caloramator sp. Dgby_cultured_2; assembly: GCF_028872215.1. Classification (NCBI taxonomy): domain Bacteria; kingdom Bacillati; phylum Bacillota; class Clostridia; order Eubacteriales; family Clostridiaceae; genus Caloramator; species Caloramator sp. Dgby_cultured_2. Next base: position 403,197 of record NZ_CP118396.1, on the reverse strand, counting down.
TTTGTGTTATGTCTTAAATACCCATATTTGTTAATATCAACAAGATCCTCTTCGATAACCTTAATATTTTCCGGTAAGTTTTTAATATCATTAACCACCATATATTGTCCATCTTTTTTATACTTTTCATAATAAAATTCCGGGACTTTACCGTTATTTGCAATAACAAATTCTACAAGGCCTTTACCACAATGTTTTTCAATGGCTTTAACATGCTCAGATAGAGTATAATCATCCGTTTCACCAGGTTGGGTCATAATATTAGATACATATATTTTTATAGCCTTTGACTTTTTTATCCTCTCCGCTATTTCTTTTATAACCAAATTAGGCAAAACGCTTGTATAAAGACTTCCAGGCCCAATTACAATACAATCAGCATTTTCAATAGCAACTAGTGCCTCTTCAAGGGGCTTGGGATTTATTGGTTCTAGAAAAACCTTATCGATTTTTGAACTTCTTTCTAAAACCTCATAAGGAATCTTAGATTCTCCCTTTATTATAGTTCCGTCATCAAGCTTAGCACACAGAGTAACATTCTCCAATGTAACAGGATAAACCTTTCCTTGAACAGCAAGAACATCGCTCATCTTTTTAATTGCTTCAAGGAAGTTACTTGAAATACCATTCATGGCAGCTATAAATAAATTTCCAAAACTTTGACCCTTTAAATCTCCATCCTTAAACCTATACTGCATTAGCTCCTCCATAAGAGGCTCCGTATTTGCTAATGCAACAAGACAATTTCTAATATCCCCTGGTGGTAGCATTCCTAAAGACTCCCTTAAAATTCCGCTTCCCCCACCATCATCAGCTACAGTAACAATTGCCGTTATATTTGATGTATATTCCTTAAGTCCCCTTAGCATTGTAGATAGTCCTGTTCCCCCACCAATCGCGACTATCCTTGGCCCTCTTATAAGAAGTCTTTGTTCATAGAGCTTTTCCTGAAAGTTTTTCTTAAGGCCATTTGATGTATTACATCCAACTAAAATAAGCATATTTTTAATTAGTAATTTTAACGAAATATAAAGTAAGATAATCCCAAGAATAATTATTAAAACGTTATAAAACAAATATATATTAAAATTATTTCTCATAATTAAAATATTTGAAAGTCCATAAGCTAAAATAAATAACCCAAGTCCCCAAGAAATACCCATCTTTTTAATTTAAGTCCAGGTCTAAACCAATCCCAAAAACTCATTTTCCTACCTCTCCTGATACATCCTTAGAAATATCTCTATGATTTATTAAAACAGTATGCCCATTGTCCTTGAGTCTTTTATAAACTTCACTTGCAAGAACTACAGATCTATGTCTTCCCCTGTGCATCCGATTGCTATGACTAACCTTGACTTTCCTTCTTTTATATAGTTAGGTATTAAAAACTCAAATAAATCAGTTACTTTTTCTAAAAATTCTTTGGCTTCGGTGCTACTTAAGACATATTCCCTTATATTTTCTTCTAATCCTGAAAATCTTTTTAATTCTTCTATATAATATGGATTTGGTAAAAATCTAACATCAAATACTATATCTGCATCAATAGGTATACCATATTTAAATCCAAAGGATTGAACAGAAATCACAAGACTTTCAAAGTTTTCTCCACTTACAAAGATCCTTTCAAGTTCTTCCCTTAGCTGTCTTGGCAAAAGATCCGATGTGTCTATAATATGCTTTGCTTGTTTTTTACCTCATTGAGCTTTAACCTTTCTTTTCTTATGGCTTCAAATATGTTTCCGTCGTGAGCTAAAGGATGATTTCTTCTTGTTTCTTTATATCTTTTTACCAGTATCTCATCCTTTGCCTCTAGGAATAATATTTCATAATTATAACCCATACTTTGCAACGACTTTAACGCCATGAAAAGATCGTTAAAGAATTCTCTTCCTCTAATATCAACAACTATTGCTATTTTTTCAATCTTGCCACCTGTTTGATAACATATTTCAGCAAATTTGGGTATAAGGGCAGGCGGAAGATTATCTATACAAAAATATCCAAAATCCTCTAAAAATCTTATAGTCTGAGATTTTCCAGCACCTGATAGACCTGTTACTATAACAAAATTCATTTAAAATCCCCCTCAAGATTCAATATTTATTATTCTATCAAATGGCAACCCGGCTCTTAATGCTATTGCTATCCCATCATCAACTTTGCCAACATCCTTAGGTTTATGGGCATCACTGTTTATAACAAAATTAACGTTTTCCTTCATAGCTATTTTAACATAATCAACATTTAAAAATCCATGACTGCTATTAATTTCTAAAAGCGTTCCCCTTTCTGCAGCAGCCTTTGCAATCTCACGAGTGTCTATATCAACCTTGGCACCTGGATGTGTAATTATATCAATATTATAATTTTTTATGGCCTTTACCATAGCAATTGTATTGGTTATTCTAGCATCTCTTTGAAGAGTGGGAACTATCCTAGACAGCTTATTTTTAAAATAAAGCTCCCTCCAATCCCTTACTCCTTTAAAAAGGCTCCATTATGAAAGCCTGCAAGAAGAACATCTAAAAGCGATATGACCTCATCATCGACATCCAGCTCTCCATCGACACTAATTATATTAGCCTCAATTCCAAGAAGTATTTCAATTTCTTTAAATTCTGTTTTTAGCCTCTCAATTTCATCCCTCATTTTATACAAATCCCTTTTACTAACCCCATAAAGCCAATGTCCAGGTCCATGATCGGCTATAACTATCTTTTTAATCCCTTATTTATTGCCTCAACAATATTATCCCTAATACTTCCTTTTCCATGACTATATTTCGTATGAGTATGATAATCCGCTATAACCCTCATATTCATCCTCCGTATAAGAAAATTACATTAATTATTATATCACATTTTTATTACAAAAATTATATAAATTAAGGCATGTAAGGTTAAGACTTACATGCCTTTTTTAAACTCTGTTATTACATATAAACATGTGAAAATAACCACAATACTTCCACCAGGAGATATATTTAGGTAAAAAGATAAAATAATTCCAAAGACAACAGAAAATAGCGAAATCAGCACTGAATATAGTTGAAGTTTTCTAAAGTTTGATACAAGTTTCATGGATATTGCTCCAGGGATAACTAATAGGGCTGAAATTAAAAATCCTCCTACGATTCTTAAGGAAATCCCAATAACAAGAGCAACTAAAATATTTAAAACAAGATTTAAAAGCTTTACATTAATTCCAGAAACATAAGCTCCATCCTCATCAAAGCAAATATATAAAAGCTCCTTTTGAAAAATCAGGATTAACAACACGGAAGGAATTGCAATTAATAAAATCAAAATTAAATCTGCCTGTGATATAGCAACAATACTTCCAAACAAATAATTCATTACATTTGCGGAGCTTTTTATCCTACTAAATATAATGGCTGAAAAGCCTAAAGAGGCCATTGTAATCATTGATAATGAAATTTCTGCAAATCCCTTAAATTCTTTTCGTAATCTTTCTAGTGCTATCGCAAAAATATTGTTATAACAAGAGCTCCAATAAGTGGGTTTATACCGATTAATAAGCCTAAAGCAACCCCTAAAATGGCACTATGGGATAATGTATCACCAATTTGTGAAAAGCGTTTTAACATAATATAATTTCCAATAAGTGGCGCTATAATGGAAATTATAATTCCAGCTATAAAAGCCCTTTGCATAAAAGCATATCTTAACATGCCAACACTTCCTTTAATCCGTAAGATATATTTGTTTGTATTTTTTGCTGAAAATTCCTTTGCACCACATATAGTTAAAATCTCCCCATCCTTCATGCAAACAACCTTATCTGCATAATCCTTTATTGCAAAAATATCATGGGTAACCATAACTATCGTTGTATTATTGTTCTTTTGTTCAAGTAAAAGATTATATAGGATTTCCTCTGATTTTGAATCTATTCCCACCGTAGGCTCATCCAATATCAATATTTCTGGCTCTGATATAAGAGCCCTTGCTATAAAAACTCTTTGCTGCTGTCCACCAGAAAGTTTACCAAGCTGTTTATCCTTCATTTCATATAAATCTAATTTTTTAAAATATCATCTGCCTTTTTAAAGTCCTCTTTGTTAAACCTCTTAAAAAATCCCTTTTGTGGGACTAATCCTAAAAGGACAGTTTCCTTAACACTGATAGGAAAAAGCTGATTAAAGCTTGAAACCTTTTGAGGAACAAAGGAGATTTTTCTCCTTTGTTCCTTATAATCTTCCCGTCCAAACAATTTTACTATTCCTTTATAAGGTTTATATACACCTGTAATAACATGAACCAATGTGCTCTTTCCTGAACCATTTGGACCTACTATAGTGCAAAGTTCTCCCTTTTCTATTTTCAAGTTTATATCCTTAAGAACAATTTTTTCCTCAAAGCCAAAAGAAACATCTATAAGCTCAATCATATACGACACCTTCATTCCTTTAATGCTTTTATAATATTATCTATATTCTTTTCCATAAGTGTAACATAATTTTCCTTTTCTTCAACATCCTGAGAGACAGCACCCATGCCAAATATTTCAAGTTTTTCTACCCCAGTCGCTTCAACAACCGGTCTTATTATGTTTTCATTTTCTGTCCTATCGAATAATATATATTTTATATTCTTTTCTTTAATAAAATCAATAACCTTTGCAACCTCATTTGGTGAAGGCTCCTCAACCTCCTCCTGCCCTGTTAAAGCTACCTGCGTTAATCCAAAATCCCTCGCTAAATAGCCAAAGGCAGGATGAGCAATTACAAAAACATCCCTTTTTAAATTAGCTTTTTCCTTTTCAAACTTTTCATTGATTCTTTCCATTTCAAATTTAAACTTATTAAAGTTTTCTTCATAATAATCTTTGTTAACAAAATCTATCTCTATCAATGTATTTTTTATGTTTTCAGCTATAATTATTGCATTTTTAGGTGACGTCCATACATGAGGATCCTCTTCTATTTTATTTATACCTTCGGATACCTCAACAACTTTAACATTGCTGCCCTCTGAAGCCTTTTTGCCCATTCATCGATATGCCCTATATAAAACACTGCTCTTGATTCCATCATTTCAGCAATATCCTGAGTTTGAGGTTCAAAGGAATGAGGTTCCGCAGTTCCTTTAACTATTCTTTCAACTTCTAATTTGTCTCCTGCAATAAATTTCGTTATTGAGTATACAGGATAAATAGTTGTGTATATTTTGTTATTCTGCTTAGTAACCTTTGAACAAGCAGAAAATAAAATCATCATTGATAAAATAATGACTGTAAAAAGCCTCTTCATACAATCACTCCTTCTTTTATTTTAAATCATATGCTAATTATACATAACATAGCAATATATGTCAAAACCATATAAAAAGGATGCTTAGTGCATCCCTTTTAAAACTTCTTTTAATGCTGATATAAATCTTTCATTTTGCTCCATCCTTCCAGTTGAAACTCTTATCCACCCTGGCATATCGAATAAATGTCCTGGCCTTACTATCACGCCTCTTTTAGGAGTTCATTGAATACCATCTTATCGTCAGCCTTTAAATCAACCATTACAAAGTTTGCTTGGCTTTCTATATATTCAAGTCCTATACTTTTAAATTCTTTATAAAAATACTCCCTTGATTTTTTATTAAGTTCCACGACCTTCCTTAAAAATTCTTTATCTTTTAATGCTGCAAGTGCTGCATTTTGGGCAATCAAGTTAACATCAAAGGGACCTACAACTGCATTTATATATTTTGCTATATTTTCATTTGCAATTCCATAACCAACCCTTAATCCTGCAAGTCCATAGGCCTTTGAAAAGGTTCTTAAAATAATCATATTGGGATATTTTCCAAGCAAAGGAATGGTTTGAGGATAATCTGGATCATCCACATATTCATAATACGCCTCATCCATTACAAAAATAACATCCTTTGGAATTTTATCTATGATGCTAAAAAGTTCATCCTTTTTTATAACTGGTCCGGTGGGATTATTTGGTGTGCAAAACCACAATATTTTAGTTCTTTCTGTAATAGCATCTACCATTTTTTCTACATCAAGTTTATGATTTTTCATAGGAATTTTTACAACATTCCCACCCATTATCTTTGTATTATCCTCATATCTTTGGAAGGAAACTTCACCCATTATGCTTTCATCGCCCGGATCGATAAAAATAGAGCATATCGCCCTTATAATCGAATCAGAACCTGTTCCTAAAAATATATTATCAGGTTTTACTCCTAATTCTTCAGCTAATTCCCTTTTAAATCAAAATTTGCAGCATCAGGATATAAATTAACTTGGTATGCTAATTCGTTTATTACCTTCGTAACCATAGGTGAACAACCTAAAGGATTTTCATTTGATGCCAATTTAATAATATCATTAAGCCCCAATTCTCTTTTACTTCATTAATTGGTTTACCTGCCGTATAAGGTTTTAGCCTTAAAACAGATTCTCTTAGTTTCATTGCCATCCCCCTATTTTTTAAATTTTCTTGACAATTTTAATTATCTCATTTTTCTTAATATTTTGCAAACAAAAAAATAGGAGCTATGCTCCTATTCACCTAGATATTTTACTTCTGTTTCAAGCATGACCCCAAACTTTTCATATACCTTTGTTTGGATTAGTTTAATAAGGTTTAGAACATCTTCACATGTAGCATTGTCAAAGTTTATTATAAATCCTGCATGCTTTTCTGAAACCATCGCACCGCCAACTTTAGCTCCCTTTAATCCTGCATCTTCTATAAGTTTTCCAGCAAAATATCCTTCTGGTCTTTTAAATACACTTCCTGCACTTGGATAATTCAAAGGCTGTTTTTCTGCTCTTCTCCTATTTAAGTCCTCCATAAGTGCCTTTATTTCATCAAAATTTCCCTTTTCTAATTTTAATTCTACTTCTAAAACTATATATTCATTTTTTGAACATTGCTAAACCTATATGCAAATTCCAACTCTTCATTTTTTAAATTCCTAACATTCCCTTCCCTATCTAAAACCATTACTCTTTCTACTATATCCTTCATTTCACCGCCGTAGGCACTCAGCATTCATAAAAACAGCTCCACCTATGCTCCCGGGTATTCCGGATGCAAATTCCATCCCCTTTAGAGAGTTTCTTAATGCCTCTGCTGAAACCTTTGCAAGGGATGCTCCTGCTTCTGAGATTACCCTTTCACCGATTACCTCAACTTTATTTAAACTTGTTGTTTTTATTACAACCCCTCTTATTCCCTTGTCCGAAACTAAAAGATTAGATCCGTTGCCTATTAAATAATATTTTATATTTTTCTTCCTTAAAAATTTTATTAAATCTACAAGTTCTTCTTTGCTATTTGGAATAACTAAAAAATCAGCAGGACCTCCAATTTTAAAGGATGTATGATTTTTCATCGGCTCATCTATTAAAACTTGTCCAGAACCTAATATCCTTTCAAGTTCGTTTTTTATATCCATCTTTTTTCTCAACTCCTTTAGTCCTTTACTATATAATATATTTAAACGAATTTAATGTAATTACCAACGTAAAGCCTTTGGAAAATAATTTTTTAAAATACCCTTTGACATCTTCCCCAGGATAAAGAATACCCATCAACATCAACAAGATACCAGCCATCCTCTAAATCAAAATTCAAGGTATAACCTTCGATATATTTATCCACTTCATTTGTTTTACTGGATAAACTAATATTTAATTTAGCTTCATGCGGCTTTAAAGATGCTGCTAAGGAATAGTCCGGCTCAAACCTATTCTTTTAAATTCACCAAGCAAAATCCCTGGCCTTAACACATTAAGGGGTGTAAAATCAAAGGAATTTTCCGGAAGATAATATAGTCTGTCTCCCCTCAAAAAAGTCTATCATCATCAAATTTTTTGTTAAGATAATTGTTTTCAAATTCCTTAAAGTCCGATATGTTCTGCTTTTTTATATTGGATTTTATCCTTTGAGGAGATTTTACCTCCCCATCTTTTTATAAAATAATGCCAAGAAGTGTCCTTCACCCTTTAGTCTGTGTGGAAAGAGCCTTGCTGTCTTTTTAAGTTCTTCGTTGCCTAAAATTTCAAAAACCCTTCTCTAAAACCATAGTTTTTTTCTATGTTAATAAGTTCAAATTCCTTATGTTTCTTTAAAAATTCATCTACTATGAATTCGTTCTCCTCAACAGAAAAGGTGCATGTTGAGTATATTATTAATCCACCAGGCTTTACCATTTTTGCTGCACTTTTTAATATTTCCCTTTGCATTGATTGATATCCTAAAACATTTTCCTCACTCCATTGGTTCAGAGCATCTTTGTCCTTTTTAAACATGCCCTCTCCTGAACAAGGTGCATCAACTATTACCTTATCGAAATACCCTACAAATACCTTTTCTAGCTCTTCTGGTGAATTATTTGTAACTATTGCATTTTTATGCCCATTCTTTCTATATTTTGAACAAGTATCTGTGCCCTTTTAAGCTTTATTTCGTTTGAAACCAAGAGACCCTCTCCATTTAAGTAACAGGCAGCCTGAGTGGATTTTCCCCAGGCGATGCACAAAGGTCTAAAACCCTTTCTCCAGGCTTAATGTTAAGCTGAGGTGTTACAGACATTGCGCTGGGCTCTTGAATATAGTAAAGTCCTGCAGCATGATATGGATGCCTTCCTGGTTTTTCTTCACTTATATAAAGTCCATTTTTGCCCATGGAACTTCTCCCTTTATCTCAAAGGGACATATCTTAAAAAATTCTTCATAGTCTATCTTTAAAGTATTTACTCTAATCCCTTGGTATCTATCTTCTTTGTAGCTTCCTAAAAAGCTTCAAATTCATCCTTCAAAAGAAATTTCATCCTATCTAAAAACCTGTCTGGCAGTTTCATCTAATTCTCCTCCAACGTTAAAAAGCTCTTTTTTCTTCCAAAAATTTTTTAAATCTTTCTACATCAGTAGTAATTACATATTTTTCATCTGCCCCAAGTTCCTCCAATAAAGAAACCGACTTGTCAAGCAATCCTACTTCATAGCAGATATGAGCATCGCTTCCTGTCGTTAAAAGGTTGCCATTTTCAAGGGCCTTATATGCTATTCTTTTGCAGTTTTCATAACTTCCCGGTCTTGATGTTGTAAAGGAACTGTTATTAATCTCAATTAGAACATTATATTCCTTTGCAGCCTTTAGAACCTCATCTATATCAATTTCAAAAATTGGGTTTCCAGGATGGGCTATCGCATGAACATATTTATTTTTAATTGCACCAATTAATGCCCTTGTATTATCCTTTACACTACCTGGACTTATGCATACATCATGCAAACTTGCTATTACAAAATCTAATTTGCTTAATCGTCCTTCATCAAGATCTATATTTCCTTCATAATCTATTATATTTAGCTCAACACCCTTTAAAACTTCAACCCCATGGATAAATTGAGGTATAACCTTCAAATTGCCAAAATGAAATTTATGAGGTCCTCCTGGCATGGCGGGGCCGTGATCTGTCATAGCTATTAATTTAATTCCCTTTTACTTGCCTCCAAACAATTTTCAATCAAAGTGCTGTAGGCATGACCACTCGCTATTGTATGAGTATGTGTATCTATTAAAGGTTTAATCAATTCAATCACCCCATTATAATCAAAAATAAACCTTTTATATTTTAACATCTAAAAGAGCTATCTTCAATGTTAATAAATTAACTGTGAAAATATTCATAAACCTTTTGTGCTATATTTTTATTCATACCCTTTACCATCATTAGCTCTTCAATTGTAGCATTTTTTATGTTTTCTATGCTTTTAAAATGTTTAATAAGTTCCATTTTTCTTTTCGGTCCAATTCCTTCAATTTCATCAAGTTCAGACTTAATAACGCTTTTTGATCTTAAGCTTCTATGATATTCAATAGCAAACCTATGAACTTCCTCTTGGATTTTATATATAAGTCTGAAGGCATTGGAATCCTTTAAAATAGAAATTTCATCACCATTAAAAACTAATGCCCTTGTCTTATGTTTTTCATCCTTAACCATCCCTGCAACTTCTATGTTAAGTCCGAATTCTTCTAAAACCTTCAACGCCACATTAACTTGACCTATCCCTCCATCCATTAGGATAAGATCAGGTAGTTTATTAAACTTATTTTTAGGGTTATCCTTATTTTTTATTTCTTCAAAATACCTATTAAACCTTCTTCTTAGAACCTCCTCTAGGGCATCATAGTCATTTTGCCCTTTGACGTTTTTTATTTTAAATCTTCTATACTCTTTTTAGCTTCCCTTCCGTTTTCAAATACAACCATAGAACCTACCATATCTACGCCACTAATATTTGAAATATCATAGGCCTCTATCCTAATTGGCAACTTTTCCAATCCAAGGATTGCTTTAAGCTCCTCAAGAGCACCAAAGGTTTTTGCCTTTCTTTTATTATTTTTGCCTTAACCTGATTAAGGGCTGCCTCTGCATTTTTTTAGCCATTTCAACAAGGTCTAATTTATCCCCCTTTTAGGAACCCTTATCTTTACTTTACTTCCTCTTTGCCTTGATAAATAAGACTCTATTATACTTATTTCTGGAATATCCCTCTGCAGAACAATATCCCTTGGAATGTATTCTTCACTTGTATAATATTGAACTATAAATTGTGATAAGAGCTCATCTATATCATCAGCATCTTTAAAGTAAAAGTTTTTACTACCTAAAAGCTTTCCACCCCTTATATAGAACATCTGAAGGCAGGCACCATTTTCATCCCTTGCAAGAGCTACAACATCCTCATCTTCAAGGGCCGATGATATAATCTTTTGTTTTTGCTGAATTTTCCTTATGGCATTTATTTGATCTCTATACTCTGCTGCTCTTTCAAATTCTAGGTTCTCTGATGCCTTTAACATTTTATCTTCCAATTCCTTAATTATTTCTTCATGTTTTCCATTTAATAGCTTAATTATACCTTCTATCATCTGCATGTAAGTTTCCCTTTTAACATCGCCTTTACAAGGTGCAAGGCAAAGCCCAATATGATAATTTAAACAGGGGCGCCCAACCTCAATCCCAAAACTAACATTTCTATTACATGTCCTAATCTTAAATAGTTTTTTATTAACATCAATGTTTCCTTTACAGCAGAAACATCGGTAAAGGGACCAAAATACTTTGCCCCATCCTTTTCAAGCTTTCTTACCATCAATACCCTTGGATATTCTTCATTTAGTGTCACTTTTATATATGGATAGTGCTTATCATCCTTAAGCAAAATATTATACTTGGGTTTATGTTTTTTATAAGGTTGCATTCGAGAATTAATGCTTCAAGTTCATTATCTGTTAATATATATTCGAATTCCTTGATTTGGCTTACCATAGCCCTAACTTTAGGATGTTGGTTTTTAGAGTTTTGGAAATACTGTCTTACCCTATTCTTTAAAGATACAGCCTTTCCTATATAAATTATTTCTCCATTTTCATCCTTCATTATATAAACTCCTGGGCTATCCGGAAGATTTTTTAGCGCCTCATTTATATCAAACATACTTCCACTCTCCTAAAATTATTTATTTTAATAATATTTCAGGAAGTTTAAAGGTAAGATAAATAAGGCCAATGGAGATTATAAGGCCTTCAAATAGATTGCCCCAAAAGGACCCTACTGCAAAGGTTATTGGCATTTTGTATTTTTTCTTTTAAAGGGATAAAAAGAGGAACACCTCTATTAGTAAACATATCAGCTATTAAATGTAGCCCATATCCTATAAAAAAGGCACTATATATTCCTTAAAACCATATATCCTTGCAGCATAACCAAAGGTGCCACCAAAACATAAAAGACCGGTTAAACTATGGGTTATTCCATTTCTATGGGAAGAAAAACCTGTTAAAACAAAAAATATCCCTATAGTTTCTACGTATTTTAAGTTTAAATAAAAAAAGTTTAAAAGCAAGAAAAATACCCCTAATGTAAAATATATCGTCGTCTTTACTGCTTTATTTTTAATAGGAAGTATATATTTATTCAAGAGAGCTTTAGGATGATCTATATCAGGCAAAAGGGAGGCTATAGCACAAACTAAAAGTCCTCCTAATGATAATTCTACCATCTTATACTGCGATAATGCTACTGCAGATATTACTCCAATCCCAACATGGGTTTTTCCCGTCATGTTAACTCCCCTTTATGTAAACTTTACCTATAGTATATACCAAAACTATCTATCGAACAAGTGTTTGTAGCTAAATTGTCTTATCAAAGAAAAAGGGAAGAGACAACCTCTCCCCCTTATTTAAAATATTCACTTACAAGCTCCCTTGCTATTTCAGCCGCTCTTTTACCGCCTGTTCCTCCTTTTTCAACGATTATTGCAAAGGCAATCTGTGGATTATTAACGGGTGCAAATCCAACAAACCATGAATGAGTTTCGCTGCTATTTGGAATCTCTGCCGTTCCAGTTTTACCTGCTATAACTATATTAGACAATTTTGCTCTAACGCCAGTTCCTTTGTTAACTACATCAATCATATATTCCTTTATCTTCTCAGCTGTTTCCTTGTCGATGGCCCTTGTTAAGACTTGAGGTTTCTTTCTTTCTAATACTACACCATACTCATCTTTAATTTCTTTTACTAAATATGGTTTCATCATTATTCCTTTATTAGCAATTGTTGCTGCAACAAGTGCCATTTGCAGTGGATTTGTTGCAACTCCATGCTGTCCTATTGCAGATTGAGCTAAAAGTGCTCTACTGTTTTTATCTTCTAAATTATATGTAGACTTTCTTATAGCTAAATCCTCAAGGACTATATCCTTATTAAATAAAAATTTTTCAGCTTCACGATTAAGATTATTAAATCCCAGCTCCATTCCTAAACTGCCAAAGGTAAAATTGCATGACTTAGTAAAAGCTTTCTTCAAATCTATTTTCCCATGGGCTTCTGAGTTAAAATCCTTTAGAACATAGTCCCCTATTTTTAGCTTCCCGGTGCATAGCCATTTCTCATTTTCTATGTTTTTGATGTTCTCCAGCGCGGCAGCTGCTGTAATTATTTTAAAGGTTGAGCCTGGTGGATAAAACCCTTGAGTTGCTCTATTTAAAAATGGATTCCCCTCAACATCCTTTTTATATTTTTTAAAATTTTTATCTATACTTTCAGGGTCAAAGGATGGCTTAGATACTAAAGCTAAAATCTCACCCGTCTTTGGATTTAATACAACAATTGCCCCTTTATCGCTACCGAGCAATTTATAGGCCCTATATTGAAGAGCATAGTCTATCGTCAGTGCAACGTTGCTTCCCCGCTTTTCACCTTCAAATGTTTGGGCAAACTTTCTAAAAATGCTCCCTAATAAATCGTAATAAAATGTTTTGCCTGAAAGAGCATCATTATATAAAAGCTCTATTCCTGTTTTGCCATAAATATAGCTATTATAACCTACAACGTGAGCAAATATTTCGCCATCTTTGTAGTATCTTTTTGGCCATCTCTGGTTCTCTTACTATATACTATCTGCTTCCCATTCCTGTCAAATATCGCTCCCCTCAAAACGTCCTCTTCGGATAATTTTATCCTTGGATTTGAACTGTCCCTAACAATATTTTCTGATAAATATAGATTAAAATAAGTTAAATAACCTATTATAACCAAAAAATTAAAGAAAAAAATACTATAAGAGCCTTTATATTTCTAAGAAGTTTTTCTTCATTCATCGCTATTCCCCACTTCTGAAATCTTTTGAAGTATCCCTATAGAAAGAAAACTAATAGTCATAGAACTTCCTCCATAACTAACAAATGGCAAAGTAATACCTGTAAGAGGAATCATTTTAGTAACTCCGCCAACTATAACAAATACCTGAAACGCAAACATGCTTGCTATACCAACAGCAACAAGTCTTGAAAAATCATCTTTAGCATAAAGGGCCGTCCTTAACATCCTATAAATTAAAAGAAGATATAATATAAGTAAGGCAATAGCCCCTAAAAGTCCAAACTCCTCTGATATGGCAGAGAAAATAAAATCCGTATGAACTTCAGGAATTACCTCTGGATGTCCTCCTGCAAGTCCCGTTCCAAACAAACCACCGCTTGCAATTGCAATTAAAGACTGGCATATCTGATACCCTGCACCATATTTATCCTTCCATGGATCTAGCCATATATTTACCCTTCTTTTAACATGATCAAACATAAAATAGCTTAAAAATCCACCAATGCCGAACAATCCTAAACCGGATAATATATAGCTAATTCTTGATGTGCCAATATAAAGCATAGTCATGAAAATACCAAAAACATAAGGGCTGATCCTAAATCCTTTTCAAGGACAAAAATGATTATAGATAAAACTACTGGAATAGAGTATCTCAAAACATCTTTATAGTCGTTTATTTTTTGATTACGCCGGATAAATAAAATATTATAAACAATTTCCCAAGTTCCGACGGCTGAAAGCTAAAAGAACCAATCTGAATCCAGTTTTTAGAACCTTTAATTTCCCTTCCCAAAAATAATGGTAAAGTTAGTATAATTATAGTTAAAAGGGCAAATGTCAAGGAATATTTTTCTAATCGTTTGATGTTGGGAAACAATAAAAGAACAAATATAAATACTGTAACACCAACTGCAAACCAAGCCATTTGCCTTACCGCCCTTTGAAGATCCAACCTATAAAGCATAACAAGTCCAAACTGAACAATAAAAGCCGAAATTATAAAAAGATATTTATCGACATTGGGATAAAATCTTTTGATTATAAAATGGCCATAGAAAATTAAAATAATAGAAAAAGCACCATAAATGAATGGAGCTATTTCAAAAGTTCCTCGATGTAGAGAAAGAATAAGAAATAATAAAATTATAATTAAATATATATTTTTTAGTATGGACTTTTCTAAATTAACCATAGAGCCATCTCCTATTCAAGAACTTTTAAGGATATCCTTCCTATATCGATTATATCGCCTTCTTCGATCTGTTCAATCTTATCTATTCTCCTCCCATTTACATATGTTCCATTAGTGCTGCCTAAATCTTCAATAAATAGTCTATCATCTTTTACGAATATCTTTGCATGGTTACCTGAAACATATGGATCCTTAATAACTAAATCGTTATCAAAGTTTCTTCCTATGCTCATAACTTTATGAATAATATATAGTGAGCCTTTAGTTATACCAATATCCTCAGGAGCATCATTAATTTCCAATGCAAATTCTTTTTATGAGCTTTTATCCTGTTTATACCCTTTAAATCCAAATACATTATCTTAATAATTCTAAAAATAACTAAATATATAAGTCCGATAACAATAAATTTTAAAATCATAGCAATTTCCTTCATAAAATCACCTACATGTTAAAAATATAAAACTTTAAAAGAGCAAGTATCTCCCTAATAAATCCAGTTATTTCAAAGTAGAGCCAGTCTGTAACAAAGCATCCTGCATAGCTTGCCCTAATTCCAAGTTTGTTTGCTATTAAAGATGCCCTTTTTAAATGATATTTATTGGATACTATTATTGCATCTTTAAAACCCATATATTTCATTATTTCCATTGAATTAAGTAAATTTTCATAGGTCGAATATGATTTATCCTCTTTTATTATATATTTTTCTTTTACACCCTTCCTTTTAAGATATATTTGCATAGCTTCAGCTTCAGAAATATTTTCGTTCTTACCTTGACCTCCAGAAACTATTATATATTTTGCATATCCATTTTCAAATAATTCTATGGCTAAATTTAACCTCGCCTTTAAAAAGTGGCTAGGTTCATTTCCCCGAACTTTACACCCTAAAACTATAATGCAATCTGCCTTTTTGGGTTTACTGTTATAGCCAAAGTAAATAATTTGTCCTGCCAAGAAAAAATCAGCAAAATCAAAAGCATAAAACCATAAAATAAAAATTTTTTCAAATTAATCCCCCTGATTATTTAAGTATATTATATCCACAAAAAACAAGACCTGCAAGTGCAAGTCTTGTAATAAGATATTATACTGCTTGTAATGCAAGTTCTATATCCTCTTTAATTCCCTTCTTCTCATAAAAATTATTGTTATATATAAAACCATCATTATAGACGTAAATAGCATATTCCTTACCATTTATTTGGAATTTTAGAATCAATTTTTCACCTTCTTTGTTCTGTAATTCACCAACCGCCTCTGCAGTTCTTAAGGTTCTTATTATCTTTTCTTTTATATATGTGTAATCTCCATTGATAACTTCATTCTCAATATCCTCTATCTTTAATTTTTCAGCTTTAAATAAAAATACTAAATCATTAACATCATTAAGCTTATTTACAGGAAGTATTCTTTCCATCTCATTCCAGATATCCTTTGGAACAAGATAAAAACTAAAATACTTCGGATCCCTAACTAAAATTTTTGTTTTATCTATAAACAAAATTTCTTTATTTCCAAATCTAAGCATATAAAGTGGAAAGGCAGGTGATATGGCTTGACCTGTAAAAAGTCATCGTCATTTATTATATTAGATTTTTCTAAAGCTTCTATAAGTCTTTTCCTATCATTTTGACTCAACAGCTTTTCCTCTGAAACATCTTTAGCAATCAAAGTAATATTTTCATTATTCTTTATTTCATCGATAACAACCTGAAAACCGTCATTCGTATTTTGTTCTTTATCAGCAAACAATTCAATTTTTATCCTCTGTCTAAAAGGAATACCTAATAAAGTATAATCAAATACAATATTTTCAAGTTCTGAGTTTAATCCATATATTCTAAATACCACTAAAATCTGTGCTTTGGACTTCCTTTTTAAAACAAAAGGGTTTGTTTCATCTATTTCCTTAAATGTTTCTTCTGGGTTATTGGTTACATCTCGAAGACCCAATTTTTCAACTTTAACATTTTTCAAATTAACTTTCACATCCTTTATCTTTAAATCAAACATACTTGGATTGTATATTCCATAGTAAAAATGCCAGTCATTATTAGGATTTTCAAGAAGGATACTTTTGTCCAGCCACACCCTATCCGTAAGTTTTATTGGTGGATTTATTTTATAATAGGTTAAAGTAAGGGAATAAAAAATAAAATAAGAAATATTGGAATCAATATAATTTTTAATAAAGTTTTCACAGCAATACCTCCAAAACTAAACTCCTATATATATTTTACCATATTTTTCTAAAAATAAAGAGCAGCCTCAGCTGCTCTTTATCCCAAATATTTTCTTAAATACTGCCCTGTATAAGACTTTTCATTTTTTATTATATCTTCTGGAGTTCCTTCTGCAATAACCTGTCCACCTCTGTCGCCACCTTCAGGACCTAAGTCTATAATATAATCAGCACACTTTATTACATCAAGGTTATGCTCAATAACAACTACTGTGTTGCCTGTTTCTACTAATCTATAAATAATCTCAATTAACTTTCTAACATCCTCCATATGAAGTCCTGTTGTAGGCTCATCCAAAATATAAAGGGTTTTTCCTGTGCTTCTTTTTGAAAGCTCATAGGCAAGCTTTATCCTTTGAGCCTCTCCTCCGGATAATTGGGTAGAAGGTTGGCCAAGTTTAATATAGGATAAACCAACATCATAAAGGGTTTGAAGCTTTGATTTAATCCTTGGAATGTTTTCGAAAAATTCAAGGGCTTCTTCTACTGTCATATCCAATACATCAGCAATATTCTTGCCCTTATATTTCACCTCCAACGTTTCTCTGTTATATCTTTTACCCTTGCATACTTCACATGGGACATAAACATCCGATAAAAACTGCATTTCTATTTTAATTATTCCATCTCCACCACAGGCTTCACACCTTCCGCCCTTTACATTAAAGCTGAACCGTCCAGGCTTATATCCCCTCATTTTTGCCTCCGGTGTTTGAGCAAATACTTCCCTTATAAGATCAAACACTCCTGTGTATGTCGCAGGATTTGACCTTGGAGTTCTTCCTATGGGCGATTGGTCTATATCTATAACTTTGTCGATGTATTCTATTCCAAGTATATCGTCATGGGCGCCAACTTCATATTTTGAACCATAAAGTTTTTTGCAATACCCTTGAAAAGTATTTCATTTACAAGGGTGCTTTTACCAGATCCTGAAACACCTGTAACACATGTAAAGACTCCAAGGGAAATTTAACATTTATATTCTTTAAATTGTTTTCCCTTGCACCTTTAACTTCAATCCATTTTCCGTTTGGCTTTTTTCTTTCCTTTGGAACTTCAATTTTCCTTTTTCCGCTTAAATATTGACCTGTTATAGAGTTTTCACATTGGGCAATCTCATCAGGAGTTCCTGCTGCCACAACATATCCTCCATGCTGCCCTGCACCAGGTCCTATATCTATAACATAATCTGCAGCCCTTATAGTATCCTCATCGTGTTCAACGACTATCAATGTGTTCCCTAAGTCTCTTAAGTGCTTTAAAGTTGCAAGAAGTTTATCGTTGTCCCTTTGATGAAGCCCTATGCTTGGTTCATCAAGTATATATAAAACTCCAACAAGTCCAGAGCCTATCTGGGTAGCAAGCCTTATTCTTTGGGATTCACCACCTGACAATGTAGATGCTGCCCTTGATAAAGTTAAATAATCTAGCCCTACATCCACTAAAAATTTAAGCCTTGCCTTTATCTCCTTTAGTATTTGATTTGCTATTATTGTTTCCTTTTCCGTTAAGTTCAATTTCTCAAGAAATTCAAGATGCTCCCTTATAGTAAGGTCGCTTAACTGGGCTATGGAAAGCCCGCCAACGGTTACAGCAAGACTTTCCTTTTTAAGCCTTGCGCCTTTACAAAGTGGACATTTTTTAACCGACATATAGCCTTCAATTTCTTCTCTAATATACTGAGAATTTGTTTCCCTATACCTTCTTTGAAGATTTGGAATAATACCTTCAAAGGAATAAAGCATTTCTCCCTTCGCATTATCCCTTGTAAATTCTACTTTAAACTTTTCTCCATCGCTGCCGTATAAAAGCAGATCTACTGCCCTTTCATCTATGTTTTCAAGAGGCTCATTTAAGCTAAACCCATAATGTTTCGATAATCCCCTAACAACTGCATAGGTCCATCCTGATTCATCTAACGTCCCCCAGGGTTTGATGGCCCCTTCCTTTATCGATAAGCTTCTGTCCATTACGAGCTCAGGGGAAATTTCCATCATGATGCCTAATCCATCACACTCTGGACACTTACCAAATGGGCTGTTAAAGGAAAACATCCTAGGCTCAAGATCCCCTATGCTTATGCCACAGTCTGGGCAGGCAAATTTTTCACTGAACAAAAATTCTTCGCCGTCTATTATTTGCACTATAACTAAACCCTCAGCAAGTTTTAGGGCAGTTTCAATTGAATCGGTAAGCCTTGACCTTATTCCTTCTTTTATTACTATTCTATCTACAACAACTTCTATATTGTGCTTTATGTTTTTTTCTAATTTAATATCTTCGTTAAGTTCATAAATTTCACCGCCTATCCTTACCCTGACAAAACCATTCTTTTTATATTTTCCAATACCTTAACATGTTCTCCCTTTCTTCCCCTAACTATAGGTGCTAAAATTTGAAGCTTTGTTCTTTCAGGGAACTCTAATATTTTATCCACCATTTGGTCAACAGCTTGCTGTTTAATTTCTTTTCCACAATTAGGACAATGGGGAACACCAATTCTTGCATATAATAATCTAAGGTAATCGTATATTTCTGTAACTGTTCCAACAGTTGATCTTGGATTTCTGCTGGTGGTTTTTGGTCGATTGAAATTGCAGGGGATAAACCTTCTATATAATCAACATCCGGTTTATCCATCTGACCTAAAAACTGTCTTGCATAGGCTGAAAGGGATTCTACATATCTTCTTTGCCCTTCTGCATAGATAGTATCAAAGGCAAGGGAAGATTTTCCTGAACCCGAAAGTCCTGTTAATACAACCAATTTATTTCTTGGAATTTCTACATCTATATTCTTTAAGTTATGTTCTCTTGCACCTTTAATTATTATCTTATCTTGAGACATCCTATCTCTCCTTTTCCTTTTTAAGCTTGAATAAAAGGTCTCTTAACTTAGCAGCCCTTTCAAAGTCAAGTTCTTTTGCTGCCTTGTGCATTTGTTCTTCGATATTTTTTATAAGAAGTTCCTTGTTTTCCTCATTTAAATCTATATCCTTAATTTCAACCGGCTTTGTCGCCTCAATAACTTCAAATACAGGCTTTATAATAGTTTTTGGAGTTATACCATGTTTTTGTTATATTCCATCTGTATTTTGCGCCTTCTATTTGTTTCATCTATTGCCCGTTTCATTGAATCAGTAATAGTATCTGCATACATGATAACTTTGCTTTCAGCATTTCTTGCAGCTCTTCCAATTGTCTGTATTAGCGACGTTTGTGACCTTAAAAAGCCCTCCTTATCAGCATCTAAAATTGCAACAAGGGCAACCTCAGGAATATCTAATCCTTCCCTCAAAAGATTTATCCCAACTAATACATCAAATTCTCCAAGCCTTAAATCCCTAATTATTTTCATCCTTTCAATAGTATCTATATCAGAATGCAAATATCTAACCTTTATTCCTGCCTCTTTAAGATAAGAAGTTAAATCCTCCGCCATTCTTTTAGTAAGAGTAGTAACAAGGACTCTAAATCCTCTTTCAATAGTTTTAGATATCTCACCAATAAGGTCATCTATTTGCCCTTTTACTGGTCTTACTATTATTTCAGGATCCACAAGACCTGTCGGCCTTATTATTTGTTCTACAACTTGAGTTGAATTTTTTATTTCATATTCAGCCGGTGTTGCACTTACAAAGATTACTTGATTTATCTTTCTCTCAAATTCGTTAAACTTTAAAGGCCTGTTATCATAGGCAGAAGGAAGTCTAAAACCATATTCAACAAGGTTATCTTTTCTTGATTTGTCTCCACCATACATTGCTCTAAGCTGTGGGATAGTAACATGGCTTTCATCTATAAACAAAAGATAATCATCTGGGAAATAGTCTAATAGAGTATATGGCGGCTGTCCAGGTTGTCTTCCATCAAAGTGCCTTGAATAATTTTCTATGCCTGTGCAGTATCCAACTTCCCTTAGCATCTCAATATCATATTTAGTCCTTTGTATTAATCTTTGGGCTTCAAGAAGTTTCCCATTGTCCATAAGTTCTTTATATCTTTCCTCAAGCTCCCTTTCTATCGATTCAATTGCCCTTTCAATTTTTTCCTTTGATGTGGCATAGTGGGATGCCGGATAGATGGAAACGTGATTTCTCTCTGCTAATATTTCTCCAGTTAAGAAATCTATCTCACAAATTCTATCTATCTCATCTCCAAAAACTCAACCCTTATTGCCTTCTCATTGGAGGATGCTGGGAAAATCTCAACAACATCTCCCCTAACTCTAAAGGTTCCTCTATGAAAATCTATATCATTTCTTTGATATTGAATATCTATAAGTTTTCTAAGAACATCGTCCCTATCCTTTTCCATTCCAACCCTTAATGATAAAACTAAGTTTTTATACTCAAAGGGATCTCCAAGGCCATAAATACATGAAACGGATGCAACTATAATAACATCCCGCCTTTCAAACAAAGCCGATGTTGCCGAGTGTCTTAATTTATCTATCTCATCGTTAATAGATGCATCCTTTTCAATGTAGGTATCGCTTTGAGGAACATAAGCTTCAGGTTGATAATAATCGTAGTAACTAACAAAATATTCAACAGCATTATTAGGGAAAAACTCTCTAAACTCGTTACAAAGCTGTGCAGCAAGGGTTTTATTATGGGCAATAACTAAAGTAGGCTTTTGAACCCTTTCTATTATATTTGCCATAGTAAAAGTCTTACCAGAACCTGTTACCCCTAAAAGAGTCTGACATCTATCTCCCCTTAATATTCCATCAACCAGCTTTTCTATAGCCTCAGGCTGGTCGCCTGTTGGTTTAAATTTTGAAACTATTTTAAATTCACCCATATTTTCACCTCAAGAACAAATGTTCGCAATTTGATTATATTCCTTTATCTTTTTATAGTCAAATATAATTTTACACTAAATATAATTATTAGCAAGTAACAATAATTTCTTGTCGATCAAGCCATCATTTTTATACAGGAATTTACAAATGTAAGTTTTTGTTAAATTTTTTACTTTAACATATTCACTTTAAGTTAAAGTTCCACTTGAAGAAAATAATGTAAATATGTTCCATTAATTTCTATTGACAAGCCTCAATAAATAAGGGATAATATAAGAGAAATTTTGCCGAATGTCCTTTTGGACAACGGGGGATTATCCTTTGGGGTGAATCCAATTATTTGGTAGGGACACTCTCTTCCCGAACCCGTCAACTAACCTCGTAGGCATAGAGAGGTGATACAAATGAAAAAGCTCATATCAATCTTACTAATTATTTTGCTAATTTTTAACGGAGAGACATGGACAAGCGTCCAGGCTGCACCTTCTAAAAAGACTTCAAGGGCCGTAAAGAA
The DNA here is from genome assembly GCF_028872215.1 of Caloramator sp. Dgby_cultured_2. Taxonomy (NCBI): domain Bacteria; kingdom Bacillati; phylum Bacillota; class Clostridia; order Eubacteriales; family Clostridiaceae; genus Caloramator; species Caloramator sp. Dgby_cultured_2. Next base: position 380,762 of record NZ_CP118396.1, on the reverse strand, counting down.
ATCTTCAGCAGACACAACAACGAAAAAGTTAATAAATCTTCTTCAAAAACAACTTCAAAGAAAAAGAATACTACTACAAAAAGTAAAACATCAAAAACTAGCAAAACAAAAATAGCCACTTCTAATAAAAAGAAGGCTCCAAAAAAGTTACAACTAAGTCCACTGCTAAAAAAGATTATCAACTAAGTCGACAACCAGAAGAATCGTAGCTTCAAGAAGTGCAGCTGGATACGGTGAACTTTTAGATTGGTCAGTAGCAAAGGAAGTATTTTCTATAGGTTCTAAAGCCAGGGTTATAGACCTTTAACAGGAAAATCCTTTTATGTTATAAGAACATATGGACATTTACATGCCGACGTTGAGGCAGCTTCAAAGGAAGATACGGAAATAATAAAGGACATATGGAATGGATTTTCTTGGGAAAGGCGCCCTGTTATCGTTGAAGTTAATGGAAGAAGAATTGCAGCATCTATGACATCTATGCCCCATGCAGGCGTTGACTCAGCACCAGAAGGAAAAATAGTAAATGGTCGTTCAGGTGGTTACGGCCGTGGAATGAATTTAGATAAAATAAAAGGAAACGGAATGGACGGCCACATTGATATACACTTTTTAAATAGTAGAAGACATAAGGATGGTGCAGTAGACAAAGATCATCAAGAAATGATTAAAAAAGCTGCTGGATTTTAAGAAAATGAGCTCTAAAGGATTAAACGCCTTTAGAGCTCATTGTATTATACATTTCTATCAATGTCTTAGTTATTCGTATCCTTAATGCATTGACGTTATTAAAATCCATTGCATTGATATAATATTTTTCCAGTTCATCGTGGAGCTGTTTAATGTTAGTATAAATCTTCTTAGCTTTATTTATCTCCTCAGCATATTCCCTTTCGATTGCCTTTATTGGGTCTTCATTCTCATGGACGATATTCGTATCAATACAAGTAAACATGTCAACAACCTTATCATCAAGTTCAGGTTCAAAAACATGGGGTGCAGTTCCATCAAGTAGAGCAAAATCTAGTTCTCTAATTATTATCATATCAATGCTTGATGGATCAAAGGCACAATGATAAAATTCAACATCGTAACCTTTATTAAGTGCAGCCTGAGCAATCTTTTTTGTCATTGTTGATTTTCCTGTCCCCGGTCTTCCCTTTACTATATATCTATTTTTAATATCCTGCGTTAAATTGTCATAATAGCATACTTGTCCTTGTGGTGTCATAGCCCCAGCAAACCTATGCCATTCTTTAGGTTTTTTATGGGTGCAACCTTTAATAACTTCATCAATTAACCTATCAGTGATTTCATTTGCCTTATTAAAATCCATTCCCTTTAAATATTCCTTTTCCCATTTATCGTGAATTGATTTAGCAACTCTAAGATGTTTAAAAAATGCTTTGTATTGATTTTCTATCTCATCAATATAAAATTTTATAATATCCCTTCTACTTCTTAAGTAATCTATATCCCAATACTCGCCAAAATCAAGCAATCTCTCAACTGCCCCAGGATATTTAGGATCAATAACATGGGGTGCAGTTCCATCGACAATTACAACATTGATATCGTTAATTACAATTGCATCAAGTGAATCCTTATCAGCTGAGCAGTGAACAAAATCAACGTTCATTCCTTCCTTTAAAAGTTCTTCTCCGATAAGTCTCATAAAGGTTGATTTGCCTGTTCCAGGGCCTCCTTTTATAATGTAAACCCTTTGGGCATCCCTTAAAACATAGTCAAAATAATTAACAAAACCTGCGGAAGTGTTTGCACTTGCAAGATAGTGTCTTGATTTTACCATATTATCCCCCAAAAATAGAATTCTGATTTATAATATGCAATTGAGGGCTGTTATGTTAATCATTTTATAAATTACTATTCAAATATTTTCTTTTCCTAAAGCATTATCTCCAAGTGAACTACCTCCACTTATAGAAGTGGTGGCTTCGTGGTCAAGGTAACTTCTGTTACCAGATTACCCACGCTCAAAGGGCTGTTCCTTCCCCATATATACCAATCACATGGCTAATTTTAGCAAATTCTTGCTTGCATTTATATCTCTATCATGAACTGCACCACACTTTGGACATTTCCATTCTCTCAATGCTAAATTCTTTACATCAGGATTTTTATATCCACATTCACTACATGTTTGACTTGATGCATAATTTTGTGGTGCTATTATTATTTCTCTGCCATACCATCTTGCTTTATATTCTAACATCCTTCTAAATTCTGCCCATGATACTTCTGTTATTGCTTTGGCTAATTTATGATTTTGTTGCATATTTTTTACCTGTAAATCTTCTAAAACTATCACTTGGTTTTCGTGTATAATTTTAGAAGATAATTTGTGAAGAAAATCTTTTCTTTGATTTGATATTTTTTCGTATAATTTAGCAAGTTTTTGCCTTGTTCTTTCATAGTTTTTACTTTGCTTTTGCTTTCTTGATAATGATTTTTGTATAATTTTAATTCTTTTTCTGTTTTTCTTAACCATTTTGGATTTTCTACCTTTGTTCCATCAGATAAAATAGCAAATTCTTTAATTCCTAAATCTATACCTACTTTTTTATCTATTTTAGGTAATTCTTTAATTTCTTCTTCTACAAGTATAGAAGCATAATATTTGCCTGTTGGCGTTTTTGATATAGTTACGGATTTAATTCTTCCTTCAAATTGTCTGTGTTGTTTTATTTTTATTTTTGTCTTTAACTTTGGAACTTTTAGATAACTACCTTCAAGTGTTACTGTCCCATTTTGATTATTTGTAGTATAAGACTGGTAACCTTTCTTTTTCTTGAACTTTGGAAAGGCTGTTTTTTATCTCTAAAGAAATTTTTATATGCTTTTTCTAAATTAAGTTGTGCGTTGGAAAGTGCAAGACTATCTACTTCTTTTAGAAAAGAATATTCTTTTTATATTGTGCAGGTGTATTGTTTAGCATTTCTCCTGTTTTTTATAGTATTCTATTTTGTCATGGAGCATTTTATTGTATATAAATCTTACACAACCAAATACTTTAGCAAAATATTCTTCTTGTTCTTTTGTTGGATATATCCTGTATTTATAAGCCTTTAGCAAAATTACACCTCCTTCCTGTAATACTGATTATATCATAAAAAGAATTTATCAATCAACATTCATCACCCACTTATAGAAGTGGGCGACTTCTGTTACTCTTTAGTTAAATACTTTATAGTCTCAAGATCTTTTTCATATTGTTCTTCGGTATATTCACCCCATGGAATCTCATGCTCTTTTAAAATTTCTATAAATTCTTCTAAACTTCTACCCGCTAATTCTGCCGCCTTTGCTAATGTAACTTTATTTCTTATAAATAGTAAAATCGATAAAGCTAAGTTAACTTCATCTTCTAAAAACTTTTTATCTTTAGGTAAAAACAACAAAAATTCAGGCTTTATATTTATGCTTAAGTTATTCATAGTATCACCCGAAAACTATTATACTTCTATTAACGTATTTTTATTAACCAAATCTAAAACTTCTGCTCCACTTATAGGTTTACTAATATAATAGCCCTGAATACAGTTACATCCCATCTCATTTAATAAAATCAATTGACTTTTTGTTTCTACTCCTTCGCCTACTATATCATAGCCAAATTCCTTTGTTAATCTGATAAAGCATTCAAGCATCTTTCTCGTTCTATAATCATCTTCTATAGATTTTATAATATCCCTATCTACCTTTATTTCATTTATGGGTAAGGTAAACAAATTAAATAGCTGAGAATACCCTCTTCCAAAATCATCTAATGATATCTTAGCTCCCATTTCTTTTAAACCCATTAAAGTATTTTTATCTTCTTCATCTAAATCCTTAAGTTGTCCTTCTGTCAGCTCAAAGGTTATTCTTTTAAAATCTATTTGATATCTATCTTTCAGAATGTTAAGTTCGCCATTCTTATGAAAATATTTTAACTGCAAAGGTGATATATTAATATTAACATTTATATCTAGATTGTCTTCCTTCCATTTTTTTATTTGTTTAAATATCTTTTCTACTATCAAAATACCAAATTCATTAATCATACCCAATTCTTCTAAAACAGGGATAAATTCTGCTGGCGATACTTCTCCTAAAGTATCATTTTTCCATCTTGCAAGTGCTTCAACCTTTTTTATCTTTTTTTCTTTCAAATTATAGATTGGTTGATATAATACATAAAATTCATCATTATTTATTGCCTTTTTTAACTCTATAATCAACCTTGTTTTTCTTTTCATATATTCTTCTATCTCTTTAGTATATATCGTAAATCTTGACTTTCCATTAATTTTTGAAAAATGCATTGCAAGTTCTGCTTTTCTTAAGATTTCATTTAATTCTTCTTTAGTTTGAACTTCATATATTCCTACGCTTATGTTTGTAATTATCTCTTTCATTTCAAATATATATAATTCCTTACAAATTTTAATTACTTTATCAATAATTTTTGTTACTCTATTCATTGAGTAATTTTTAAAAACCAAAATAAACTCATCAGCATTAAGCTTGAAGACCTCAAATGAGCCTTTTCCAATATCTATTAGTTTAAGTCCTAAATTAATGATTATCCGATCTCCTATCTCATAACCATAAATATCATTAATATATTTAAAATTATCAATATCAATATATGCAACAATAATTGATTTTCCATTAATATTTTGAAGTATATTTTTTAATTCTTCTTTACTTTCTATAAAAACGTTCTGATATGTCCTGGAAGCTAATGAATCCAACAGAATCCCCCATTATGTTTATAAATTTAAGGCAGTAAGGTAACACCTTACTGCACAGCTTTATACTTTAAATTTGCTTACAATTTCATCCAAGTCCTTTGCCATTGTATTTAAATTTTGAGCAGTTGCCGCAACTTCTTCAGAGGATGCTGAAAGTTCTTCTGAAGATGCTGCGACTTCTTCTGAAGCTGCACTATTTTCCTGAGTAATAGCACTTACTGTTTCAAGTTTTGATAATACTTCATCCTTTGATTTTACTATCTCATCCATAGCTTCATATGTCTTATTCATTAGTGGTGCAATATTTTCAATAGATTCTAGAATCTCAGCAAATGCTCCAACGGTATTTTCTACAGAGCTTGTTTGGGATTTTATAAAGCTTTCAACTTCATTAGATGTATTTATAACTTCCTCAGTATCTAATTGTATTGACTCAACAAGCTCAACTATCTCACTTGTCGACTTTTTAGACTCTTCTGCCAGCTTTCTTACCTCATCAGCAACAACTGCAAATCCTCTTCCTGCTTCTCCTGCCCTTGCTGCTTCAATCGCTGCATTTAATGCTAAAAGATTTGTTTGTTCTGATATTGAAGTTATTACATCAGTTATATTGCTTATCTGTTTTACTGAGTTTGTTAGGTTGCTAACTTTTGTAACAACAACTTCAAAGGCATTTCTTATTTCTTCTATAGATTTAACAAGCTTATCCATTTCCTTTTTGCCGTGGTTTGCTCTATCTGTTGTTGTGTTCGTTTCATTTTTTACATTCTGAAGTTCCTTATACACATTTTCTATATTGTTAGTCAATCTACCCATTAGATTTACAATATCCTGTAAATCATTAGCCTGTGTTGATGCTCCTGCGGCAACTTGTTGCATCGTCCTTGCAAGTTCCTGCGATGATGACGCCATTTCTTCTGAAGTTGCTGAAAGAGAATTTGAACTGATACTTAAATCCCTTGATTTATCCTTAACACTTGCAATAATTTCCCTCATATTGTTTATCATATTGTCCATCGCAATTCCCATTTGAGCAATTTCGTCATTTCTTTTATAATTTTCATTGATTGTGCTAATCGTTAAATCGCCTGATGCTATAACCTGCATTTTTTCTTTTAATCTATAAATTGCTTTAATTAAAGTATTTGACGAAATATATAAAGCTATAGCCATCAATCCAAAAACTATAAGCCCTACTACAATAAAAATCATTATATTTTTATTTATCGCTGCTTGAACCTTTTCCATAGAAAAACCAATATTTACTGCTCCAATATGTTTACCATCAATAAAAACAGGTAACAAGACATCATAAACCTTTACTTTTTTAGCCTCATAAAAATATATAGAACTATAAGGCTTTCCATCTACTGCTGCTGTTTTGCTACCTTCATCGCTAAGCTCAATTCCTATTCTTTCTTTATTACTGTGGGCTACTGCTCTTAAATTCTTGTCAATAAACAAAGCATATACTATATTATCTTCTTTCCCCAAGTCATCAACAATCTCTTGATACTTATTAATATATAATTTTTCTTCCATTGAATCATTTAAGCTAGCTAAAGATTTGTGGCTATCTTTGATCCTATCTATTACTTGCTGCAAAATAATAAAGCCATTTCTTCTCATTTCATTAAGTATACTTTCTCTCATTATATATGTTGATATAGCTCCTATTAATATTTCCCCAACCAACACAATAATTAAAGGAATAACAAATATCATCGTTTTTATAGACCCTTGCCTAGTTTTTTTACTTTCTTTAGTTTGCTTCATAGTTTTCCCTCCCATCCAACTTACACCTTTTGTGAAATTTAAACGTGATTTTAAGTTATATTTTATTATTATTTAAAATCACACAAATTTCATTATATAATATTACACATCATTGCACAATATTATATTAATTTACTTTATTCGACATTTTTACTGTAAAAAATATTATGTAGAAAAGCATAATACAAAATAAAAAAGAGCCTATATAAGCTCTTAAAATAAAAGTTAAATTATATCTATCAATAACTTCTTCCATTTGCATCTTTAATCCATTCATTTAGCAAATCTTTGTCAATTCAAAAATTTTCATTTTCCTTCCATAAACAATTTCTTTGCTTCTTCTGGAACTATTATTACATCCTCTATTCTGTATTCTCCTTCGATTTTGTTAGGGCTCAATCTTATGAGCACCATTTCACCGCTTGTAAAAGTCAAAAGTTGATAATGCTTAAAACTTGCGCCGGGCGTTGAAATTTCCTTTAGTTTTTTAAAGGTATCTATTGAAACAGCATTCTTTCTCTCATCCATAAAAAGTTTATTCAAATTATCATATTTACCATCGTCAACAGCTCTTTTAAAAGCCAAACTGTATTTTCAGGGGTATCAGGTTTTAGAACGTTTGGGCTTTGGCAGGAGGAAAAAATAAAGATGCAAAGTAAAAGGGAAATATAGACTGATATGCGTTTAATAAACATTTATTTACCACTCCAATCAAAATCAAGTTAAAAAATAACTCAAAACAATCAACCATATTCCTATCCAAGCCATAATTAGTAAAAAATGAAGACTTGTATCCCTTGATAAATAGTCTAAATGTGAATTCTTAGATGTGCCTGCATTGGTGATTGTCTTTGTTAATACGTAAGCTTGACTAGTTTCCATCCTAAGTCTCCCCAACCATGAGAAACAGCCTATAAGAATAAACATTAATCCAATGTAAAATAACAAAGTTGAGAAATTATAATCATATTTCCACGAAGCAAAATAAGTCAATGCTATAACAACTAATAGAATTAATATGGATTTTGCCAGAAATATAAAGACTTCTTTAATAAAATTTTTCATATTTGCCATCCTTTATAATATTCTAATTATATTTTAAAACTTATTTGTAATTTTTTCAATAACTTGAATATATACCCACAAATATAGGCTGCCTTAATAGGCAGCCATTTATTGTTTTCTAAACTTGGATTTAATTATGTTAAATAATCCACCTCTATCTTCTATTATTGGAACATTAAAACTATATTTAGGAATAGTCAATATTCCAAGTTCATCAATGCCATTTTGATAATCCCTATATTCATATACCTTTCTTTTTCCAAAAATATCAATAGTTTCTACCCAAATATAATTATTGTAGTTTTGGAAAAAATTAATAATATCTTCTAATCCCCTTATAGGTTGATTGTTAATTGATATTATAATGTCACCAGCAGTAATGCCCATCTTTTCGGCAGGAGAATTAGGCATGGAATCCAAAACAACTACCCCTTCTTCCCTTCTTCTCCACAAAGGACGTCCGTTTTTTCTATATATCTTTCATATAATATTAAAGCTTCATGGGCAAGTGGTGAAAAAATAGCTGCAATATAATTAAATATATATACTTTAGTAGCAACAAGTGATAAGCCAATCAAAATGCCGCTAAATAAAGCCAATAGAGAAGATGTTCTTTTAACCTTTGTTTTAACATCAGTGGAAATTGCAAAATCTCCATATCCAAGCATAGCAAATACAGGAACAGCCATAAATATAGCATTTCTTACGTCAATGTTTGTTAATGTGGGCTTTATTAAAGGCCACCAATCGGGCGTTGTAATTAAATCCCCTTGAGGAATAGGACCAGCAGTTAAAAAGAAAAAATAAGCGGAATCGGCCAAAACCTTTGAAGGACATATATTCCTGTAATTTCCCCATCCCTTTTATAAATGCAGGAATAGCTGCCCTATGTCCATCAAACCACATTAAAATAGCTTCTATAAAATGCATTATCCCCACGATAGCTAATAACGATGGAATATCTATTTTTATTAAGTTTATTATTTCTATAAATATATTAGATTTTATTATGCCCTTTTGAATTAAGCCTAGACTTATTAATAAAAATAAACTATATAATCCTCCTGAATATGACAAACATACATACCTTGGATTTATAGCCAAAAGAAGCAGTGAAATTAAAACAACTATCTGCAGTCCTACACTATTTGAAAATGTAATTCCTACTAACGTTATCAATATATTTGCAACTAATCCGGCTAAAAGCCCGGCTAATATTGCAGTCGTCATCATATCCTTAACGCTATATTTAAAGTCTCCATAATAAACTTCCCTTTGTAGTGCATACATTCTTTTATACTGAATATACAAAATAAATAAAAATATCCATGCAATCGGTTGAAATAAGAAGCCAACAACCCCCTGTGCATAGGCCTTAATGGCAAAGTTAATCAATGTTAATAAACCCATATATAACCTCCCATGAATATTAATAAGCGGGTGCCTTAATGACACCCATCATATTTTAGACATCAACACTTCAATTGCCTTTTTATTTGTGGATCCTCATCAATTGGCAACTGTTTATCCTTCAATTCCTTAGGTAAATCATAAACTATATCAGGCATAATGCCCTTTCCTTGAATACACTCTCCTGATGGAGTATAATATCTAGCAATTGTAACCTTAAGCCCTGTTCCATCCTTAAGGTCGATAATATTTTGAACAAGGCCCTTACCAAAGGTTTTAGTCCCAATTAATGTTCCTGCTTTAAAATCTCTAATTGCTCCTGATAAAATTTCAGATGCACTTGCACTTCCCTCATTTACTAATACGACTAAAGGCATATTTATATTTTGAGGATCTGATTTCCAAACATCCTTTTTGCCATTGGTATCTATCGTATAAACTATTGTTCCTTGTGGTAATATCATATCTGCAATGGCAACTGATGTATCTAAAAGTCCACCGGGATTATCCCTTAAATCAAGCACAAGTCCCTTTATGTTTTGTTTTTGTAATTTTTCAAAGGCCTTTTCAAACTCATCAGCAGTATTTTCATCAAAGGAAGTTATCCTTATATATCCTATATCTCCCTTTAAAACTTGGCTTTTTACTGTTTTTAAAACAATTATAGATCTTGTAAGCTCGTAGTCCTTTACTCCTTTTCCTTCTCTAAAAATAGTTAGAATAACTTTTGTTCCTTCCTTGCCCCTCATCATTGAAACGGCCTTTTCAAGTTCCTTTGCTGAAATTTCTTTTCCATCAACCTTTAATATTATATCTCCTGCCTTAATACCTGCCTTTTCAGCAGGACTATCTTCAATAGGAGCTATAACTGTCAATTTCCCCTCTTTTTCCCCTACAACTATTCCAACGCCACCATAGCTTCCTCTGGTTTGTGTTAAAAGATCCTCAAATTGCTGTTTATCTAAATAAACTGTATACGGATCTCCAATTGAATCAACCATCCCATTTATAGCACCTTCAATCAACTTATTCTCATCTATCGTCTTTTTATCCACATAATTGTTTTTTATAAGATTCTCAACTTTTAAAAGTTTATCATACCTTTTTATAAAATCATATAGATCCTTTGAAATAAGTCTTTTTCCACCAAAAATGGTATGGGTAAAAGCACAACAAGGGATACAGTTATTAAATTAGTTATTATGATGGCAATTATAGCATTTTTTAACTTTATATTTTTATTCATAATTAACACCTCGAAAGTCAAGTCTTCTTTTGTTATTATATTATTTATTATATGTTTTTATAACGGCAAATTATTGTCCAACGATATAATAAGGTTCAGGATTTACAGGATCCCCATTTATTCTCACTTCAAAATGAAGATGCGGTCCTGTTGAATAACCTGTGCTTCCGGATTTTGCAATCATTTGTCCTTTTTCTACTTCCTGACCTTCCTTTACAAGAATTTTCGATAGATGGGCATAGAGGGATGTAACTCCTCCACCATGGTCAATAACAACTGTATATCCATAGCCATTAAGATATTGGGCAATAATTACTTCCCCATCAGACATAGCATAAATGGGAGTCCCACTTGGAATACCAATGTCTATCCCTGTATGCATTTTCCATTTTTTAAGATCGGATGAAATCTATTGCCAAAATATGATGTAACCTTAGGCATATAACCTATGTCGCTCACCTTTATTATTCCTGTTTTAGACCCAGAATATGATTTGGATCCCCATTTCTTTGGGCAAGTTTTGCCTGAAGCTCTCTAATTTGTGCTTCAAGTCTTTTAGACTCTCTAAGTTCTTCATCAAGCAATCTTTCAAGTTCATTTTGATTTGCTTCTAGTTTTTTATAGTAGCTCTTTTGCTCTTCTGTTGCCTGGGCAAGTTCATATTTTTTATTCATCTGGTTCTGCTGAAGGACTAAAAGCTGCTTCTTTTGACTTTCAAGTCTTTCCTTTTAGCCTTTATATCCTCCTGCTTTTCCTTCATTTCCTTTAAAAGATTTTTATCGTATTCAATAATCCTGTTAAAAATCTCATACTGCGAAATAAAATCGGAAAAACTTTCAGATGCTAAAAGAACATCAATATAGCCTACATTACCTTCTATATACAAAGCCCTAAGCCTTTTTGCATAAAGGTCCTTTTCTGTTTCAAAATCCTCAATTGCCTTTTCAAGTTCTTTATTGGTTGTTTCTATTTCATCCTTCTTTGATTTAATTTTATCATTCAAATCCTCTATTTCATTTTGAATTCTTGTTACTTTATTTTCATATTCTTTAATTTTTGGATTACATCTTCTTTTTCGTCCTTTATTTCTTCAATTTTACTCTTCAATTCCTTAATATTTGATTTTACTTCATTCAATTGTTTCTTTTTGTTTGTAAGCTCATCTGCTCTAACAGCCAATGTGCCTAAAAGTATTGTTAACAATAAAAAGCTGGCTATTCTTTTGTGCACTTTCGAACCCCCATCGGAATTTTATAAAACAAGGTATCTTTTAACTGCTAAATAACTTCCAAAACCTCCAATCAATGCTCCCATTAGGATAAATTTTTGTAATACAAAAGATAAAAGGCTTTGAGCTGAAACAAAATTAAATAAAAGTAAATTCAAAGATACATTGTTTGTTAAGTATTGGTATGAGAAAAACAAAACTAAAATTGACAATACAGACCCTAAAAGTCCTAATAAAATTCCTTCGATTACAAAAGGCCACTTTATAAACCAATCGGTTGCCCCTAAATATTTCATTATACTTATTTCACGTCTTCTTGCATAAACAGCAAGTTTTATTGTATTTGATATTAAAAGGCCGAAATTATTGCAAGGATTCCCATAAGAAAATAGCTTGCAACTCTTACTATGTTGGTAAATTTAATTAATTTTTCAACTATGCCTTTCCCATCATATATCTTTTCAATACCATCTAATTTTGATATTTCATATGATACCTTTGATATAAGTTCGGGTTTTTCAACTTTGATTACAAAGATTGTGGCAGAGGATTATCCATTTCAAATCCCTCTGCAATAGCTTTGTTTTCACCAAGCTTTTTCTTTAAATCCTCTAATGCCTGTTCCTTTGAGATATAAACCACTTCAGTTACACCTTTTATATTTTTAATATCTCTTTCAATTTCCATCCTTTTAGGGTAGTTACTTCATCCTTTAAATACACCTTTATTTCTAAAGTCTTTCCTATGCTTTCAGCTGCATTATTGACATTTAAAGCTAATATAAGAAATATACCTAATATAAATAGTGATGCTGCAACGGTTCCTATTGATGCAACAACCATTACCCTGTTTCTTGCTAAATTTTTAATGCTTTCTATAAAATAATATTTAATCCTTTTAATCTTCATATCCATAAACGCCCCTTTGTTCGTCTCTGATTATAACTCCCTTTTCAAGTGCAATTACCCTTTTTTCATTTTATCAACTATATCCTTGGCATGGGTTACCATAACAATGGTTGTCCCACTTTTGTTTATCTCATTCAAAAGCTCCATTATCGCCCATGAATTATCCGGATCAAGATTTCCCGTTGGCTCATCACAAATAATTAAACTTGGGTTATTCGCAAGGGCCCTTGCAATAGCAACCCTTTGTTGCTCACCGCCGGATAATTGATGAGGATAGAGTTTTTCTTTATTAATTAAACCTACCAGAGCTAAAAGCTGCGGAACCCTTCTTTTTATATCCTTTGAGCTTGCATCAGCAATCTCCATAGCAAAGGCTATATTTTCATAAATAGTCTTGTCCGATAAAAGTCTAAAATCTTGGAAAACCACCCCAATGCTTCTTCTATAATAAGGTATCTTTTTTCTTTTAAGCTGTGTAATATCAGTTCCATTTACAATAATTTCACCGTTTGTCGGTTCAATTTCTTTTAACAAAAGCTTAATAAATGTTGTTTTGCCTGCTCCACTTGGCCCAACTAAAAATACGAATTCTCCCTTTTTAATATTTAAGTTTATATTTGAAAGTGCTATATGATTATTTCCATATACCTTTGAAACATTCTTAAACTCTATCATACACACATCTCCTTGCTTCGACTTTTGTCCTACATGTATTATAACACAAAATATTTTGTTATTTAACAATTTGCAACAAAAAATTCCGACACCAAAATTTTGTGTCGGAGCATTAATCAAAGCTTTTAAATCCCTCTCCAAAGACCTCATGGACATTGCTTACAGTTATAAAGGCTCTTTCATCGATATCTTTTATAAACTCCCTAAGCCGAATAAATTCTCTTCTACTTAGTAGGACAACCAGCATATCCTTTTCTTCATTTGTAAAACCTCCACGGGCATAATATATTGTAACTCCTCTTCCTAATTCATCTAATATGAATTTTTGATTTCTTCATTCTTGCTGCTTATTATTTTAACTTCCTTTACAGTATTAATACCCTGTATCACCTCATCTATTACTGCACCGCTTAGTATAACACCTAAAAGAGCATACATACCCTTTTCAGCACCAAAGGTTATTAAAGCACCTAAAGTTACAACTAAATCTGAAATTAAAAGTGCTTTTCCAATGTTAAAATGGAAAAACTTATTTAAAATTTTAGCTATGATATCAGTTCCACCTGTTGAAGCATTCTGGTTAAAAACAATTCCCATACCAACTCCGGAAATTAAAATGCCATATATAAGTTCTAAAAGGAGATTATTTGTAAGAGGCTTTGCTATAGGGAAAAATTTTTCCATAACCCATATAATTCCAGACAATCCCAAGCTTGCATAAATGGTCTTCGCTCCAAAGCTTGGTCCAATCAATATAAATGCTACAATAAATAATATTATATTTGCAGCAAGCATAAAGGTTCCAACGGATATAGATGGAAAATAATAATTTATAACAATAGCAAGACCGCTAACTCCACCTGCAGCCAAATCATTAGGCACCAAAAATATTCAATACCTGCTGCTACAAAAACTAATCCTATTGTTATTAAAATATATTCCTTAATTTTCTTCAAAGCTGTCCCTCCTTCACTTTTCTATTATATTTTGAATTACCATTCCAGCAACGTTAATAGCAATTCCAATAAACAATATAACAAATCCAAGATTTAAAACCTTAAAATGCTTTTTCCATTCATCTTCATAATTTAACGGCCTTGTAGCATCCCTCTGAATAAAAAAGCTGCACTTAAAAAGAGTATTAAAATACCTATATAATAAAGAGAATTTTTGACACCATTAAACACTAAAAATGTATTGCCTTTATACACAATAAAACATATTGCCCAGGAAATAGACAAAATTATTAATGATATAGCAAACCCTATTCCCATAGCTTTTAAAGCGTCGTTAATGAATAATCTTATTTTTTTCATTTATTCATCCCCCGTTATTATAGATATACCATATTTTTATAAGTTAAACAACTAGCTTATCGACAAAAAATCCGGGAAAACCCCGGAATACTACTTTTGCTCATCGCCTTTAAAGCGGCCTCTACTATATTTTCTGCAGTAAGACCATAATGTTTCATAAGTTCTGCTGGCTTTCCTGATTCGCCAAATGTATCCTTAACTCCAACCCTAACAACTGGTGCAGGTTTGTTTTCAGCAAGAACTTCACAAACAGCACTTCCAAGACCACCTATAATATTGTGTTCTTCGCATGTTACAGCGCAGCCTGTTTTAGCTACCGATTCAACTATTGCCTTAGCATCGATTGGTTTTATCGTATGGATATTTATAACTTCAGCTTCAAAGCCTTTTTCCTTTAGCATTTCATAAGCCTTCAGAGCCTCACTCACCATAATTCCTGTTGCAAAAATCGTTACATCTTTACCTTCTCTTAATTTAACTACCTTTCCTATTTCGAATTTATATGTATGTTCATCATTGATTGTTGGAACTGATGAACGTCCAAGTCTAATGTAAACAGGTCCAACGTATTCTGCTGCAGCCTTTATTGCTGCCATTGTTTCAACATCATCGCATGGAACAATAACAGTCATATTTGGAATTGTTCTCATAAGAGATATATCCTCTATAGATTGATGGGATGCTCCATCCTCTCCTACTGTTATACCGGCATGTGTTGCTGCAATCTTAACGTTTAAATTAGGATAACATATTGAATTTCTTATCTGTTCAAAGGCTCTTCCTGTTGCAAATACTGCAAAGGTGCTGGCAAATGGAATTTTACCGCATGTTGCAAGTCCTGCCGCAGTTCCCATAAGGTCTGCCTCTGCTATACCTATATTAAAAAATCTTTCTGGAAAAACCTTTGCAAAATCAGCAGTTTTTGTAGATTTAGAAAGGTCTGCATCAAGAACAACTACATTTCTATTTTCCTTTCCAAGTTCTACAAGAGCTTTACCGTAAGCCTCTCTAGTTGCTAAATTAGGCATTGTTTTCACCTCCAAGTTCAGCTAAAGCCTTTTCGCATTGTTCTTTGCTTGGTGCTGTTCCATGCCAACCTACAGCGTTTTCCATAAATGATACGCCTTTTCCCTTTATAGTGTTTGCTATAATCATTGTAGGTTTTCCTTTTACTGACTTTGCTTCATCAATAGCCTTAAATATCTCTTCAAAATTATGTCCATCAATTACAATAACATGCCATCCAAAGGCTTTAAACTTTTCATCAACCGGCTCTACGTTCATTACTTCAGTAACTTGACCATCTATTTGTAAGCCATTGTGATCTAAAAAGGCTGTTAAATTATCAAGTTTATAGTGAGCAGCTGTCATTGCAGCTTCCCAAACCTGTCCTTCTTCTATTTCTCCATCACCTAATAGTGCATAAACTCTATAATCCTTATTATCGAGCTTTGCTGCAAGAGCCATACCATTAGCAACCGATAGCCCCTGACCTAATGACCCTGTTGACATATCTACACCTGGTGTATCATTCATATTAGGATGTCCTTGTAGTATTGATCCTAATTTCCTTAATGTCATTAGATGGGACTTATCAAAAATCCCTTTTCTGCGAGGGTAGCATAAAGAACAGGTGCCGCATGTCCTTTGCATAATACAAATCTATCCCTATCCTCCCATCTTGGGTTATTAGGATCCACCCTCATTTCACTAAAATAAAGAGCAGTCAATATTTCTACTGCTGATAATGAACCTCCTGGATGACCGGATGCTGATTCTGTAAGCATTTTAATGATGTCTTTTCTTAAGGTTACTGCTATTTCCTTAAGCTTTTGGATATCTCTCATCATCTTCCCTCCCTGGTATAATTTTACATATTGATAGGCACTTAAGAATAATCTTAAGTGCCCTATATATCAACAAGCCCTAAACTTATCTTAAGGGCATAATCCACCTGTTTCATCATTTCATCACTAATATGACCAAGTTTGTCCCTTAAGCGCCTTTTATCTATCGTTCGTATCTGTTCAAGCAAAATAACAGAATCCTTATTTAAACCATACTCATCGCTACTAATCTCTACATGTGTCGGCAATTTAGCCTTATTAATTTGAGATGTTATAGCAGCAACGATGACCGCCGGACTATATTTATTTCCAATATCGTTTTGTATAACAAGAACAGGCCTTACCCCGCCTTGTTCCGAGCCAACAACTGGGCTCAAATCAGCATAAAATATATCTCCTCTTTTCACCGGTTGAGCCATTTGAATTATCACTCTCCGCCAAACTTGCTTCATATTCGGCTAATTCTTCACATTCTAAAGTAATACCACATTCTGCAAGCTCTATATTTATTTTTCCCATTTCAACATAACCATTTTTCATAGCTTCAATCATTTCTATTCTCTTGCGCTCCTTTATATATGATATGATTGCTTCTCTTATTAATTGGCTTCTATTTTTGAAGGTATTTATATTTACAAATTCATCTAATTCATCTAGCAAATATTCAGGGAGGCTAATTAGGATCTTTTTATTATTTGCCATCGTATTACCTCCTAAAAACAATTAACCTATGTATCTTATAAATACTCACTTTATTATAACACTACTTTATAATTGCCACAAGTAGAAATATTTATACCTCTTTAACATTGTTTCCATGTTATTATAAAATTATGTCACACATAATTTTTTATTTTTACTATTTTCCCCTTCTCAACATAAACCCTTGGAACACGCTTTGAAACCATGCATAAAATTTCATAACTTATTGTTCCAAGCCTTTGAGCTAATACATCTGCATCGTTTTTAATTTCATTAAAATTCCCCATAATGATCACTTCATCACCTACATTAACATTTCCACAATCAGTTACATCTATCATGCATTGGTCCATACATATTCTACCTACGACAGGAACAAGAACACCGTTTACTATAACTTGTGCCTTTTGAAAAAATAGCCTTGTAAACCCATCAGCATATCCAAAGGGTAGTGTAGCAATCTTACTTCTTCTTTCTGTAATAAACCTTCTACCATAGCTTATTGGAGTTCCTTTATCAACTTCTTTGACATGAACAATTTTAGCCTTTAACGTCATTACAGGCTTTAGATCAACCCTATTAACATCAACTTCATTTGAAGGATAATAACCATAAAGCATAATTCCCGGCCTTACGGCATCAAAATAAGCCTCCTCTACATCTATAATCCCGGCACTATTAGCTAGATGCTTTAATTCAAATGTAATACCTCTTTCCTCTAAAGCTTTTATGGTCTTTATGAAACGATCTAGTTGCAAATTAGTAAAGGACTTATCCTTTTCATCTGCGGATGAAAAATGACTAAAAATTCCTTCTAATTTTAAGTTGGGCAGATTATTAATTTTTTCTATCTCATCTAAAGCCTTTTCGTTAGGAATAAACCCTACTCTTCCCATTCCTGTGTCAATCTTAATATGAATCTTTGCCACTTTATTTTGCTTTACAGCCTCATCTGATAATGCCTTTGCTAACTCAAAACTGAATACTGCCTGTGTAATATCATACTCTACAATTTCTTTTGCAAAGGTTGGAGGTGTAAATCCCATAACTAAAATAGGCCTTTTAAAGCCATTTTTTCTAAGTTCAATGGCCTCTGTTATTACTGCAACTGCAAAAAGTCAGCACCTTCCTCTTCTAAAACCCTTGCAAGTTCCACAGCACCATGTCCATATCCATCTGCTTTAATAACTCCAAATATTTTTCTGTCCTTAACTAACCTTTTAACCTCCCTGAAGTTATGCCTAAAATTATCAAGGTTTATTTCTGCATAATATGGTCTTACGTTGTCAAACATACCCTTCCCCCTGCTTTGTCTATTGTATTTTAAATAACCCCTCTTGAATTGTAGGATTATATTTAAACTCTTTGTAAACGATATTTACCCTTATGTTTTCCTTTTCATCATAAAAGGTCATTATCTCAGGTATTAAATTTACAGAATTAAAATATATCTCTACATATTTACGATAAGCACTCGATTCATCAAGCTCACTTTTTATCGTAATATATTCTTTTCCATCAACCCTTTTACTGCTAAAGATCGAATTTTCCTTTAAAAAATCCTTTTGTCGATAACCCCTAAAAATATAAAAACATCATCATCTTTTAAATTTTCAAGAAAATACCTTTGTTCAATTATCGGGTGGTAGATTGTATATCTTTTTCCATCATATACCAATATTTTCCCCTTCAAAAAGGATGGAACAATTGTTTCAATTCTAATAAGATTGGGTTCTTTAAAATACTGAACCACTTTATAATGTGATACACCTTTGTTACCATATATATCTATATCTGCTTGTGTTGCATAGCTTTTCATATCTTGTAATCTCTTTTTACGTCTTCATAGGCAATTTTTCTCGAACAAGATGTAAAAAACAAAAATAATTATAACCAAAAAGATAACTTTTTTATAGAACACAAAATCACCATAAATCTTATTTCAATAAAATATTATTCTAATTTTATACTGCCTATGTCTTTTTAAATAAAAATCCCAAATTATCAACCAAATCCATAGCCGTTAATCCATAGCCATGCTTCTGATATGCCCTGTCTCCAGATATTCCATGAATAAAACTACCTAATATTGCAGCTTCAAAGGGACTATATCCCTGCCCTAAAAGTGAAACTAAAACTCCAGTTAACACATCTCCACTTCCTGCCGTTGCCATACCAGGATTACCAGTTCTATTTATATATATAAGCTCTCCATCAGTAACAACTAGTGCTAGAGCCTTTTAAAAGAACAATTGAATTATACTCCTTTGCAAAACTTTTTGCTACATTTATCCTATTTTTGTTTATATAATCGATATCATAACCAGTTAATCTTGCCATTTCACCTGGGTGTGGAGTTAATATAACTTTAGATTTTGCCGATTTTAATATAGTTTTATTTCTTGATAGGACGTTAAGTCCATCCGCATCAATCACTAAAGGGCCTTCATAATGTTCTAAAATATATTGAAGTGGATGTAAAAGTTCATCAAAGTTCCCTATGCCAACTCCAAATCCAATAGCACTTGACTTTTGAAATAAAATATTTAAACTGTAATCGTCTAAAAATATATGTTCATGTTTCTCTTCACATGGAAAATATACTGCCTCTGTAACTAATGCCCCTACTCTATCCAAAATAGTTTTTGGAAAAACCCCGTAAACAAGTCCTGCACCACTTCTCAAGGCAGACTTTAAAGCAAGTATTATGGCTCCTGACATTTTATAATTACCACCAATAATTGCAACCTTTCCATAATCACCTTTATTAGTATCCAACCTTCTTTTTTAATTAGAGATATTGGATATTCTTTATCACTTGTAAATATTTTAATACTTTGCTCTTCAATACAACTAACAGGAATACCAATTTTTTTAACTATAACCTTTCCAGAGGCTTCTTTACCTTCTAATAGGATATGGCCTAATTTTAAGCATTCAAAAGTTACTGTAATATCTGCAAATACACAAGTTCCCATAATACTTCCTGTATCGCTATTTATTCCTGATGGGATATCCACTGAAAGTTTCAACCTACCTTTATTAATGGCATCAATAACTTTTTTAATTCCTCTTTAACATCTCCTGATAGTCCTGTTCCTAAAAGAGCATCTACAATAACGTCAGAATATCGTATGCTATTTTCCAGTTTGTTTAAATCATTATAAATTTTTATCCCCATATTTAATAAAATATCTAAATTTATCCTAGCATCCCCTTTTACCTTTTCAAGGTCTGGAAAACAAAAACTTCTACATCATAACCTCTTATAAGTAAAAGTCTTGCAAGGGCAAAACCATCTCCACCATTATTACCCGTTCCACAAACAATTGTTATTCTTTTTCCATTTAATCTTTCTATTTCCTCCAAAAGACCATAAGCTGCATTTTCCATTAATATAATCCCAGGTATTTTATATTTTTCTATTGCCCTTTTATCTATTTCCCTCATCTCATTTGCATTAACAACCTTCATCTTATCCCTCCGCAACTGCAAAAGCAGTAGCATATTCTCTAGAATGTGATATCGATATATGGATCCTTTTTATCCCTTTTTGTTCTGAAATCTTTTTTGCATTATTATTCAAAACAACCTTTGGAACTGAATTTTCCTTTACTATTTCTATGTCAGTCCACTTAAAATTTAAAATACCTGTTCCTAAAGCCTTGGACACGGCTTCCTTTGCTGAAAAGTAACCTGCATAGCTTTCAATATTTTTTCCCTTTAACTCTTCTAATTCTCTTTCAGAATATATCTTTAGTAAAAATCTTTTATTCCTTTCTATAGCCCTTTCGATTCTTTTTATTTCAATTATATCTACTCCAACCCCAATTATCATACTCACCTTCTCCTTACTTAAATTATAAAATAAATTGTTGCAAAAGCAAAAATATGGAGAAAATTCTCCATATTTAAGCTATTGCATATTTAATATATTTTTGTTTCAAATCCTCCTCAAAGTCAGAGGACCAATTATCGCATATTTCTCCAATTACATCAATCAAATGAATCGGCGATACTTGATTTCTTGCAAGTTCATCAATAAGCTTTACCATTTTTTCCTTGTATGGAGTAACAAATTCTATTGTTTCCTCATATAAAATTTCTCCAGTCTCCTCTACTACTTCTTCTGATGTTATACTTACACCATATCCAACAACATTAACATAATATTCCTTAAAATTTATTAGCTTGCTGGTTTCAACTAAGTAATATCTAAACAATATGTTTCTAAAATTATCATCAACCACATAACAGTGATAAAGCTCTGTTTTAATTTGCATTCTCCCCACCCCACATAATTTTCTTTTGAATAAATTTTATCATTTATCCCCTTAAAAATTTGTTGTAATTTAGGATGAAAAAACTAAAAAATATTATAAAATGCGACACTATTCAACATAATTTTCCTCATTCTTATTATTTAATATTCAAATATACCTCCAAGTGATTTCTCATTTCTTCTGAGATTTTTCTATTAATAGTATTTATAAATATTTTATTACCTTCTATCTGGAATTGAAAATCTTTATATCCTTCTTTTGTTAAATATGCAGGTATATCTTCAGGTTTTTCGTTTTGGGCAAATAAAATTTTCTCTCCTATATACTCACCATCTACATAAACCTCATAGGAATCATGCTGAATTTTGCTGTTATTTATGTCGTTTACATGAAAGGCTATTGGCGGATAGGTGTTGCTTATAAAAACTTCATTAGTTCTATCTTTATCCATTTTGTCACCTCCCTGTTTTTATAGTCTGCCCAAAACTCTACAAAATGTAAGCAGAGGGATTTTACCCTCTGCTTAAAATATTTTTTACAAACTACACCGCCTTTTGGACATTTTCAACTTTTACTGATGACTTTTTATATAAATAATAATATGATAAACCAACTATTACTCCTCCACCAACAATATTCCCTAATGTTACTGGAATGATATTTGAAATTGCATGAGCTATATCTACCTTAGCAAGCTTGTCCGAATGAAGTTGTAATGCTTCTGCATAAACAGGGTTTAATTTTGCCAAAATACCTGCAGTAAAATAGAACATGTTGGCAACGCTGTGTTCGAATCCAGCAACTACAAAGGCCATAATAGGGAACCATATTGCAAATACCTTGGATATTATATCCTTTGCTGCATATTGAGCCCAAACAGCAAGACAAACAACTATATTACACAAAATACCGCTGAAGAAGGCAGTGGAAAATTTAAGTCCTCCTTTATATGCAGCAATCTTAATAAAATAGCCTCCAAGCTTCCCTCCGTTAGCATCAAATACCCCACCTGCATAGGCTAAATATGCAATTAAGATAGAGCCTATGATATTACCTAAATAAACGATTCCCCAGTTTCTTAAAACTTTAGTAAAGGGTATCTTCCCATCCTTATGTCCAACAAGCAATAACGTGTTTCCGGTAAACAATTCTGCACCGTTAAAAATAATCATCATAAGGCCAACAGGGAATATCGCTCCTGCAACAAATTTTGCAAGTCCATAATTTTCTATACTATGGGATGCTGCTGCAGCCGAAACTGCTCCAAGGGCTACATATGCCCCTGCCAAAATTGCACCTAAAAGAGTAGTATAAAAGCTTCCTTTAGATTTTTTCACGCCTACATTGATTGCCTCATCCACTATTTCAGGTGGAGTTAACATTCGTTTTTCCATATTATTCTCCTTTCAATATAGATTAAAAAAACAAACCTATTCAAAATTATACTTTATTTTTTATTCATATTCAATTTTTATTTTAGACCACAAAAACATTATATTTGCAATTTCCAATGCATCCTAAAGATTTTAAATCATTAAAATTTGATTTTTCTATGTTTGAAAATATATTCTTAATGTCATTTAAAATAAACTCTAAATCTTCTTGACTATAATCAATCTTAACTATTTTACCTATATCAAGTAAGTATAAATAATTATTTATTTTCTTTAATCCTATCGATAAGTTATTTAAAAAAGCATTATAAGCATAGGAATAAATCATAAATTGTGGCCTGTAATGTTCAATTATTTTATTTATGTCCTCATCCCTCTTTATCTTGTTAGTCTTATAATCAATTATATTAATATTTAAGCTACCGTCCTCCTCAAAAATATCTACCCTATCTATTATCCCAAAAACGGATAAGCTACTGTTTGGTAGGGGAACTTTAAAGCTCAATTCTGCATCGCTTTTCACTTTATTACCACGACATAAAGACTTGTATTCTTCCTCTATTTTTAGAAAATTATCAATATATCTTTCAACTTCTTCTTTTACTTCTTGGCTTTCAGCCCCTAATACCTCTTTAATTTTTTTATGAATATTATATTCTGCATTTTTATTTAAATCTTCTAAAATACCGTGAATTAAAGTCCCCTTTTTCATGGAATTAATCAGTTTTATCCCCTCTTTTCACTTAGATCCTCATAATAATCTAATAAATCATCTTGGTCTATCTTGGCTATATATTTAAAGTAATACTTTCTTGGGCACTCTTTATATGTCATATATCTCGAAATACTAATCGTAGCCTTAGATGAAAAATCTATTTTAAAACTTAACTTTTTACATAAATCTATCTTTTCTTCTGTTTCTTCGACTGGCATTTTTTCTTTTACTTTTTTAAAATTTTCAAATTGGCTTGTTAGATTTTTAAATTCATCTAAATTTTTTCTGCTAATTTACTTATGTAAGTTACTGTTTTTTCATCCTTTTTATATCCTGAAAGAGCTAAAACCCTTACTGCCCTTGTTGCTGAAACATAAAGAATCCTTAACTCTTCATACGTTTCATCTTCATCAATCCTTTGCTTTATTTTTTAAATAAATTATCTTCTACATCCTTTAATTCATGATTAACTATTATTCCATACTCATCATCGTAAACAAAATTTCCTTTATACTCCTTTTTAACTTTCTATCAAGTCCAGGAACAAAAACTACTTCAAACTCCAGACCCTTTGATGCATGGATAGTCATAATCTTTACCGCATCGCTTTCTTCAGTATCTAAAAAGGCTTCCCCTCCTTTGTAGATATGGTTTTTAGATTGTTTATATAGTCTATAAAATCAAAGGGAGTAAAAATGCCCTTGCTGTCAAAATCTCTTACTATCTCAACGAACTTTTCAATATTTCTGTATTTTTGAATTCCTCCCTCTTGTGCTAAAAGTATCTCTTTAATTTTAAACTCTTCTATGACAGTTTTTACTAATCTGGTTGTAGTATAAAAAGGAACCAACTTTTTAATGTAATCTATTTGTTTTAAAATTGTTTTCGTTACATCATCAAAAATTTCCCTTGTTGATATCTTAGCTAAATCATTACCTTTTCTAATTTCATCTATTACCTCAACAACAAGATCATCTGATATTCCTACATATGGACTCCTTAGAAAACCTAAAAGGGCAACTTCATCATTAGGATTATAAAAGTATTTTATGATATTTATAATATCCATTATTTCTTGCCTTTCAAAATATCCAATCCCACCAACTAAAGTATATGGGATATTGTTCTTTTTAAGTTCCCTTTCAAACTCATCTATATTGCTCCTATCCCTTAAAAGGATAGCAATTTCCTTATATTCAAACCCTTTCTCAATAAGTTCCCTTATCTTTTGGATAATATAACTTAGTTCTTCATTTCTACCTCTTGCACATATATTGTCGTTTTCACAAAAACCTTAAGTTCATCTAATGTAACCTTTTCTGATTTTAATTTTTTCTTTATAATATCAGCCTCATTGCTCTTTTGATTAGAAGTCGTTTCCTCCTTTTCAAAAAGCAAAAATCAAACAAGGCCTCCCCATCAATATTTCCAGAAGCAATCAATGAATCATAATTAGGTAGCAAATCATTAAAAAGTTCATTGATTATTTTAACTAAACTATCATGGGATCTATAATTAGTCGATAAAAGGAGCTTATCCCCATTCTCCTGAATTTTCTTAGTTATTTTATCAAATACTTTATAGTTAGTTCCTCTAAAACCATATATGGACTGTTTTATATCCCCAACGACAAATAGCTTTCCATTTTCAATTTTTCCTTCATCATCAGCCACAAGATTATAAAGAATATTTAACTGAATATCATTTGTATCTTGAAATTCATCTACTAAGAAATATTTATATCTTTTTCTTAAAGCTTCCCTAACTTCTTTATAATCCGTCAAAAGTTTTAAAGTAAATATTTCCAAATCATTAAAATCCACAAGTCCCTCCTGAAGCTTAAAAGCCGTATATCTTTTATCAAGCTCATTAATTAGTTCCAAAAATAGGCCTTGAATCTTTTGATATTTATCCAAAGTTTCATTATTAATTCCATAAAACCTAATTAAATTATCACAGGTTATTTTCCTTACCTTTGTTTCAATATCATCTGCCTTTTCTCTAATTTTTTATATATTTTTCTAACTTCAAAACCCAAAGCCCCACTCGAAACATAATCTACTCCAAATTCATCAAATAAAAAATCAAAGTTTTCAAAATATCTTTTATCCCTTAAAAACTCCTCTAGAATTTCACCCGTTAATTTCGATAAAATTGTTTCTGAATCAACCTCTTCGATTATCTGATACATCGGTTCAAGACCAATTTTATAATAATATTCCCTTATAATCTTGTCACAAAAGCTGTGAAAGGTTGAAATATTTGCTCCATCCAAATTTTCTTTGATTCTTTTTAATTTATTTTTTAAACTATCCTCACCCTTCATTAGAAACTGATTAACTAAATCTAATATCCTCTCCTTCATCTCAAGGGCTGCCTTTTTCGTAAAGGTAATAGCAACTATATCGTCTACTCCACAGTTTTCTTCTAATAAAATCCTTAAAAATCTCCTTGTTAAAACTCTTGTTTTTCCAGATCCTGCCCCGGCATGGAGGGCTATGTTTTTGTTTATATCAAGAGCCCTTGCCTGTTCATCATTTACCTCATAAACTTCTTTTATAAAATTAATATCCATAACATCACCTAACCTTTTGTGCTATTCTATCAAAATCAAATCTACACACACCTTCAAAGGGGCAGTTGAATTTACTATATTCTCTATTGTTAGGGCAATCAAGTGGAAGAATAAAGTCCCCATCTCTTATTTTTTCAATTCTTGCTTCAATAAAATTTTTCATTATATGTTCAAGGACTACATCGAGATTTTCATGTATTAAAGTGGCAGTAGAACCAGCAACATTTATTTTCTTCTTAGTCTCTTCAATAATGATCCCGCTGAATCTTGGTTTACCGTCCTTAGCCGTTTTGCTTATGCTGTAATATAAAAGAGCTATAAATTTTGGATTAAATCCTTTTTCTCTTAATATTTTTTCAACGACATAGGAATAAATTGCAATTTGAACATCAGTTCCCTTTAAAAGCCCAGGTAAATTCTTCTTTGAAACATCCCCTGTTTTATAATCATATATAACGAAATATCCTGTAGGTTCACTGTTAATTATTTCCATATCAATTCTGTCTATTCTCCCCTTTATCTTTACTCCATTTATAATATCGTTTGAAATAAAGGAATGTTCTAATAAAATAGGCCTTAAATTAGCAGAATTTATAAATTCTATATCAGTTTTTAAAAAGTTTTTAATTACATCTAATATTTCTTGCTTTTTTCTTTTATATAAAATGTTTTCTTCAAAAATCCTTTTTGTTCATCAATATTTCAATTATATCCTCAATGAAATCTTCATCATATTCAATCTCATAGTTTCTATCAATAAAATATTTATAATATTCCTTTAAAACCTCATGAAAAATATTACCTTCCGATATGCTTGAAAATAAATCATCCTCCTCTTCGTTCTCTATTTGAAGTAAATTTTCAACATAAAATTTGAATGGACAGTTAGAATAATAATTTATTTTTGATGCATTAAAGGGATATTCTTCATTAAAAATACTAGCCTTTTCCCTTCCAATCAAACCATCAAAATTAGAAAAACTTTTTCTATCCATCTTAATCTTTCAATATATCTTCCTTTATCGATATGAGCTTTAATATGATGTAAATCGAAAGGTCCTGCTAAAACATCTTCAATTTCTTTTATATTTAAACCAATAGAATAACTGCTGATAAGTTCTTTTTTGTATAAATATCAGTTGCTTTAAATCTAAATCTGTCCCTCATGCATCTTGCTCTTATTCCATTTAATTTCTTGTTTAAGTCTAATACAAATATTATTTCATCTAAATATTGAGATTTTATAGTATAGGAGCCATCCTCTTTTGATGTTCTATAACTCAAAACAAGTCCCTTTTAGCTGAAGCGATAGATAAAATAAATCTTATTTTCTCCTTCTCCTGTTCAAAGGACTTTGTCCCCAAATTAACTCCAATGCTACTTAGCATTTCCTTTTCCTTTGTTGTATAAATACCTATAGGATTAATAGCCTTTGGAAAAATTCCTTCATTAAGCCCTAATATAAATACATAATCATAATTTGTTCCTCTAATAAGGTCTGGAGATAATACCTTTACACCATAGCTTGGTTTCGTTTTGATCGTTACTGTTGAATTTATTATATTCTCTTTAATTATTTCTAAAAATCCTCAAAATTTATTTTATTTTCTACGAATTTATAAACATTTTGAAGGTCCTCTAATAATTCTAAAAAGCCTAGCAGGGCTTTTAGATCCCTTG
Organism: Caloramator sp. Dgby_cultured_2; assembly: GCF_028872215.1. Taxonomy (NCBI): domain Bacteria; kingdom Bacillati; phylum Bacillota; class Clostridia; order Eubacteriales; family Clostridiaceae; genus Caloramator; species Caloramator sp. Dgby_cultured_2. The sequence continues at coordinate 353,185 of NZ_CP118396.1, read as the reverse complement.
TCATAATATCAAGATCGATTAATCCGCTATTATATGCATTTATTATTCTGTGTTTTATTTTAAGCTTGTCAATTAAATCAACTATATTATCTTTAAATTCCTTAAAATATCCCTCATCATTAAAATTAATTAAATTTGCAATGTCATCTAACAGAGCCCTTAATTGTATAAGCTTTTCTTTATTTTCGGCATCATTTTCAATAAGCTTATCAATGTATTCAGCTATGTTTTCTCCCTTAAAAACCTCCTTTAGGATTTGCCTTAAAACTTGTTTATCATCTATATCAAAGATATAAGGAGATAAAAGAATATCCTCTAACTTATTTGCATCATAAAATTCAATTTTTAAACTTATTAAATTTAAAATATTTCTAATAAGAGGAACATTAGATAGCTTTTCATGAACAGATAACATTACAGGAATTTCATATTCATCAAATATTTCTATAATATAATCTTCATAGTCTTCCATATCATTAGTTATTAAAGCTATTTTATCCAAATCCACCCTTTCATTTAATAAAATATCTTTTATCATTTTTGCAACCTGTCTTATCTCATCTTCTATACAGGGTGCATTTATTAATTTAAATGAATCTATTTCTATGTTGGTTTTTTCAAAGGTAAATAAAGATTTTGCCAACTTAGTAAATTTATTCTGCGCATCGTTATAATAAACATTTGCTCCTATTTCTCTATAAACCCTCAAGATTTCATCATTAATAAATGTTTCTATAGTATTAGTTTTCAGGGAATTTTCCCATAGAACTCAATGGACGGATAATTCTTCTTTATTGCTTTTAATAGCATTTCTTCATTTTTAAAAATATCTAAATATCCGTCTAAAAATATAACGTCAATATCCCTTAAATAATTTGAATAGGGTATATTGTCTATAGCCTCCTTTATTACATCATCCATGTCATAAAGATTCAGCTCTTTAAGTTTTGAATTATAAGTTTTATAAACCTCATATACATCCTTCGATTTTAGCTTTATTATCTCATCATCGATTTTATTAACCTTTTCTAGAAATTCTTCAGATGTTAGATTTGCCTTCTTTATTTGCCTTATAGTATTATAAATGCTGACAACAAACCCTTTTTGTCTGATACCTTTTTATAATACTGAACAATATCTGAATTGCTTTTTAATATCTCCTCTAAAATAACAATAGATGAATCTGTTGAAATCAGCTCCTTGGATGTTAATTTATCCTTTGCTATATTTCTTGCAAGGTCATCAAAGGTTATAACATCTATGTAAAATAAACCACCTAATATTTCAATTATACTTTCTCTAACAGAAGAAATAACTTCCCTTGATGGTGCAAGATAAATTGCCCTTTTACCATTTTTCACCGCTTGAATAACTCTTTCCAACATAAAACCACCCTCCAATCATATTTTAATATAACTGGAAGGTGGTTGGCAAAAGAATAATTTACCTTGTTATCTATAAAATTTAATTAAATAAGTCTGTTCTGGTTTTAAATTTACAACTATTAAACCATTTTCATAAGCAATTTCACTTTCTTCTCCATTATTAAAAATAACCTCAAAATTATTAAAATCTCCAATTGTTAATAATGGAATATAAATGGTTCTTTCCTCTTTGTCTTGGGAATTTATAAAAATTATAGCTTCATCTTCGTTAAATCTTGCATAGGATATTGAAGAGTCATCGGCTGTTAAAATTTTAAAGGATCCATCAATTAAAACTTTTTCTTTTCTTCTTAATGCGATTAGCCTTTTATATGTTTCATAAATTTCCTTATCCCATTTTTTCTCATCCCAATTAAATGGATATCTGCAATTGCTAAGATCCCCTAAATCCCCTTCAAGTCCAATTTCATCACCATAATATATACAAGGTATTCCTATAAAGGTAAGAAGCATAACTATACCCGTTAATATATTTTTTCTACTTATAGTAGGAGAATTGTGGAACCTGTGAACATCATGGCTGGATAAAAGATTAAATTGCATGCCTTGTATTATATAAGGAAGCCTTGCAAAATGCTGCATAACCTCCTTTGAAAAATTGATTCCATTTTTAGTCTTCATAGGATTTTTTATTTTCCAGCCTGTAAAAAGATCATTTTCCCCTAAATATTTTCTAACCGGTCTAAAGAATCCAAAATAATTCATGATAGAGTCCCACATATCCCCCTGTAAATACTCCTCTGCATCCGTCCAATGTTCAGCAATCAAATATGCATCTTTGTTTAAGGTTTTTAATTCCCTTCTTATTTCCCTCCAGATTTCCCTATAAATCGTGCTTCCTTTGACTTTTGCAGTATAGTGTCCAACATCAAATCTCCATCCATCGATACAATAGGGCTCCGTTAGCCAATACTTCAAGACGCTTTTTTCATCTTTATATATCGCATTCCTGACTTCAGGATTTTCATATTTTAAAACCGGTAAGCTTTTTACTCCACACCATGATTCATAGTTTTCATCATCATAAAAATAATAAAAATCCCTTTTTTCTTTAAACCAATGATGGGTATCACCGGTATGATTTATAGATATATCTAATATTATCTTCATGTCTTCCTCATGAAGTTTTTATTTAATTGCTCTAGAGCCCTATTACCCCCAAAGTGTTTATCTACGCTAAAATAATCGGCACAATCGTATTTATGATTTGATGGTGCTTCAAATATGGGGTTTAAATAAAGAGCATTTACACCAAGCTCCTTCAAATAATCTATTTTTGTGCAATACCTTCAAGATCCCCACCAAAAAGTCTAAGTTACCATATATTTCATATTTACCTGGCTTGTCTTGCCAATTCATCTTTTTGAACTAAAACCTCTATATGTATATTCTCCATCCTTTACATCGTTTTCAGTGTTTCCATTATAAAATCTATCAACAAATATTTGATAAAATATAGCATCATCAACCCAGCTTGGCTTCTCAAAATCAGCAATTAATTTAAAATCATAATCTTCCGTTATAAAATGTTCAAATAACCCCATTTGATTATAATAGTAAACATTATCCCTCGTGCATAAGATAAAATGGTATTTTAAAACCGGCTCCTCTATTTTTATTCTTGTCCAATAATAAATAAAATTACCCTTTATATCTTTTTCTTCTAATTCAACAACTCTTTCCTCTCCATTTAAAGTATACCTTATGTAAGCCTTCTCTACAGGTGAATCCTTGAGCATCCTAATTGAAATAGTTATCTTTTCATTCAACTTAAGTAAAGGATTGCTAACAAACCTTATTGAACCATCTGAAAAACGCTATCCATCCAATTTACTTGCATAATAATCCTCCTTTGCAATCGTTTGCATTTATATTATAACATATAACAAAAATAATAAAAACTTTTTTATTGTTGACCATATTTGTCCAATATTTTACAATGATATTGTAATAATTTTCTAAAAAGAGAGGGGATAAACATGAGGTGGTCTTTGGATAATCTTTATACTTCCTTTGAATCCCACGAATTTTTACGGGATAATGAAATTGTCGTTTCAATGATCGAAGATTTAAAGGAATGGGCAAAAATAACTTGAACTCTTCAGAAAATGCTAAAGAAAAAATTGAGCACTACTTAAAACATTCCAATACGCTGGGAGATCTTGTATACAAAATAATGGCCTATGCTGAACTTTCTCTAAGCGTTGATGCAAAAATCAATCCGCATTAAATTCCCTTGAAAAAATTGAAAGGATCATTACTGAAGCTACAGAACCTGAAGTAATATTTAAAAGATGGCTAAAAACGATAGATAATTTAGATGATGTCATTAATTCATCAGAATTTATAAAGGAACATGAATTCCATTTAAAGGAGTTACTCAATCAATCAAAACATATGTTATCAGAACAGGAAGAAATAATCATCGCTAAAATGAAAAATACTGGTTCAAATGCCTGGGCAAAACTTCAAGAATTTTTAACATCAACCCATCTTGTGGAAATCAGCTTAAACGGTGAAGACAAAAACTTCCACTTCCTGTCGTTAGAAATATGGCCTTCAGTGAGGATCCTTATATAAGAAAAACTGCATATTATGCTGAATTAAAATCATATCAGAAAATAGAAAATTCCTCCGCAGCAGCCCTTAACGGCATAAAGGGAGAAGTTATAACCTTAGCAAAACTTAGAGGATATGCTTCACCTCTTGAAATGACCTTAGATAGCAGCAGGATGGATCTTGAAACATTAAATGCAATGCTTGAAACTATAAAAGAATATCTCCCTTACTTTAGAAAATACCTAAGAAAGAAGGCTGAATTATTAGGCCATAAAAACGGATTACCCTTCTATGATATTTTTGCACCTATTGGCAAAGTAAATATGAAATTTAGTTATGATGAGGCAAGAAAATTCATCGTAGATAACTTTAGAAACTTTAGCGAAGAACTATCTGAATTTGCAGATAACGCCTTTGAAAACAAATGGATAGATGCAGAACCAAGGGAAGGAAAACGCGGTGGAGCATTCTGTTATAATCTTCATCCTATAAAGGAAAGTAGAATACTTGCTAATTTCGATGGCAGCTTTTCAAATGTAACTACCCTTGCCCATGAACTTGGTCATGCTTATCATGGCAACTGCCTAATGAATGAAACCTTTGCAAATTCACACTATCCAATGCCAATTGCTGAAACTGCTTCTATCTTTTGCGAGAATCTAATTATAGAGGCTGCCCTTAAAGTTGCAACAAAGGAGGAGAAAATAGTTATACTAGAAAATTCTATTCAAAGCTCCACCCAAACAATAGTTGATATATACTCAAGATTTTTATTTGAAGATGAACTTTTCAGAAGAAGAGAAGATCATTCCTTGTCCGTTAATGAATTAAAAGAAATAATGTTAGACGCCCAGAAAAAAGCCTATGGAGACGGTCTTGATCATAATTATCTACATCCATATATGTGGGTAAACAAACCCCATTACTACTATGCTGACGCTAACTACTACAATTTCCCTTATGCCTTTGGTGAACTTTTCGTAAGGGGACTGATTGCAGAATACAGAAGTCGCGGTAATAGCTTTGTTGATGATTATAATAAGCTTTTGTCCTTAACAGGTAAAAATAATCTATATGACCTTGGCAAAATAATGGGCTTTGATCTTCATTCTAAAGATTTCTGGAGAAAATCTTTAGAAATGATTAAAGAAGAAATAGAAGAATTTATTTCCCTTGTAGAATAAAAGGCTGCTCAGCAGCCTTTTATTCTACCTCCATGCTTTAAACTTTTTTCAATATTTCAAGGTCACTAATAAAATTCAAATTGCTGAATATCTCAAGATATTTTGAAAAACTTCGTGCTATTTTTTCTTCTACTATGAAATAGTTTGATTTGCTTATTATATCAATAAGTTTATATCTACCTTCCTCTAAACTCCTTTTAAACAAAGGAATCATATCATCAGAATAAAAGGCATATAACGGTTCTACCCAATTCCCCTTTTGTGTTAAAATACAATCATATTTATTTTCCTTTATCAATCCCTTCATGTAACTTATATATTCTAAATTAACAAATGGCATGTCACAGCCTATAGCAAACAAATATTTTGATTTTGAGTATAATAGAGCTGTATAAATTCCTCCCGCCGGACCACAATCTTTATATTCATCCACATAAACATTTTTATAATTAGGAAACCTACTCTTATCATTAGTTACTAATATAACTTCTTCAAAGGCTTGTGAAAGCTTTTCAATTATTATATCTAATAATAGCCTGTCTTTTACTTTAATGCTACATTTATCAAATCCCATTCTTGTGCTTTTCCCACCACATAAAATGGCTGCTGTTCCTAGTAATCTCATCGGATCCTCCTTTAATAAGTCCGAATTTAGCTTTGCTGCACCAAAGAACATACTAATTGCCAAACCAGCCTTTCATTTAGAATGGCTATATATATTTCTTTATCTTCTTAAAGTAGCAACTATTCTTTCAGGCTTTAGCAAAAGTTCAATGGCATCTAATATATCATTAACTGCTATATCTGCTTCGAATAGTGCTTTTACGCAGCATCCTTCCTTTCCTATAACAGCTATTGATAGTGCACTTACTTTAAACATCTCAACATCATTCATTCCATTCCCAATAGCAACAGTTAAATTACCTCCTATTTCATCTACTATTTTTTTCTTGTTTATTGCTGCATTATGATTATCAAAAATCTTTAAATCAATTGGTAAGCCTTCTAATCTTTGTTTTGCACATCCATAAGTATCTGCTGTTAGAACAAAAATATTTAATCCTATTTCATGCAATTTTTCTATTTTTTCTTTGACTTCGCTTCTTATTATTCCATCTTCAGCAATTGTTCCATTATAATCAAATACGACATTTTTAATCTCTATCTCTTTCCATCCCGGAATATTAACTTTTAACATTATATCACTCCCCATATTCTTTTGCTTTGTAATAACCTATTCTATCAATAAATTTATGTAAGCTTAAAGCTAAAAAGCCACCAATTGCCCCTGAAAAATAGAAGGAGCAAGCAAAAATATTTTATTACCAATATTAGGCGTAAAAATTAACATAGCAATAAAACTTCCAATAAAATTTGCTGCAGCACCCGATAATATTGACTTTACAAGTTTGGAAGTTCTGCTCATAAAAATAAAATCCACTGCAAGGCCAGGAATAGTATAACCCACAAATACCCATAATCCCCATTTTCCTGCTACCCCTAATGCTAATGCAAGAACTGCTTGAAGAAGGGAAAATAGAGTAGCTGAATACCTTTTATTAATCAAAAGGGCAATAAACACTACCCACATCATATAAAAAGCTCCCATAACAACTCCTGCAATTGGGAGTGGTGCCGCCAATGCCTTTAGATAAGGCTTTGTAACTATAGAAATAGCTGCAATTAAAGAAATTAAAATCATTTCACTAACGGTAAATTTTCCCCTCATATTTATCCCCCTTTATAATTGTTATAACGGCACATTTTTTTGTATTTAAAAGTAGGACATAACCACCATATTTTAGCATATGCTCTTTAATAGTTTTAAATAAAAATTTTTTATCCAGCTTAATGTTAAGCCTTTGACAAATAAATTCATAAATATCTTCATCCTTCTCAAAGGATTTATGAAAATCTACCTCAGAGAAATTTATGATAAATGGGCTTTCATAATCTAAGAGCATCTTAACTAGATTTAAATATGGTTTGTTTTCTTGAATATTAATATTTAAAGCTTCCAAAACCTTATTTAATCCAAATTCATATTCCTTGCTTAAAGTTTGAGTAATTACAAATATGTATTTATTAGTCTTTTCATAAAGTTTTTTAAACTGCCTTTCTTCTTTAAGGGAGTTAGCCGCAAATGCACAGATAGCAACATCACAAAGGGGTGGTTCAAAGGTCTCCCATGGCGATAAATGGCATTTAATATTATTTAGATTTTCTTTTTTATTCTATCTATAAGGGCATCAAACATGTATATCGATGAATCTACAGCAACAACCTCTGCACCAAGCTTCGCAACAGGAATTGAAAAGGTTCCAGGTCCACTTCCTATATCTAATACCGTTAAATTATGAAAATTTCCAACTATATCCTTTATATACTCAAGTATTTTCTTAGGATAATCGTTTATATCAAGATTTATATCCCTTAAATATTCTTCCACACTTTTTTATCTATATTGAAGGTTCTTTTGCCTTTAATAGGTATCCCTAATGATTTAACATAGCCTATTATTCTATTTAATAAAAAATCCCTATTTTCCAAAGTCACTTCAAAAACAACAACATCATCCCTCTGTTTTATTTCACTTATAAATTCTGAGCTACATTTTTTAAAACTCCAATTACAGGCTTATTACTATCAAGGGCTCTAAAAATCTGCCTTTTAAACCCCTCCGATTTAGATTCAAAAAGCCAATCTCATCCATAACTATGCAATCTCTATTCTTAAGGCTCTTATCTATTATGTCCACACCAACTGATTCGAAAACCTCCTCAAAAATTTGAGGCCTTAAACTCTTTAAATCAACTATCCCTATTATATTATTAAAACTTCCGTCATAAAGTGAAATCATATCAAACTTGATTCCATCTTCACATGTAATCTTTTTTCATAATATCCTCCTATAGAACAATCAAGGAGGTTTAAAATTTTAAACAGCAGCGTGCTTTTACCTATTCCCTTCTCCCCTGTCAAAAAATATTCTTCATCCCCATCCCCCATTTAACTTTTATACTTATATATTTCTACAAAAATTATCAAATTCCTTCAAAAATAATAAGGTCTGCTTTTGCAGACCTTATTCAAATACCTTAACAAGCTTGTTAAATATATCTTGATTATCTTTAATCCTATTTTCATTTCCTAAAACGCATATATATTCTTGCTTTATTACATCTTCGATAACATTTTTTAAGGATTTTATGCCTTCTAATTTAGCATCTAATACTTCTTCTCTTTCTTTTGAATGTCCTCTTGGGTTATTCCCCTCATATAATTTTCATCAGATATTCTGCCTTTAAGGAAAGGATTTAATGGAAAATCTAGCTTGCTCATTGTTCCTATGATATATTTCGTCATTTCCCTATCGTCTATTTCTAAGCCTTCTATAAATTTTACGGTATCATCATAAGCTTTAATCGTTTCTTTTAAATTAGGATCCCTATAGGAAGCAAAGGTCAATGTTCCGTTTCTTTCGATATTCATAAAACATCCATAGGCTCCACCTTGAACTCTTACTTTATTCCACAAATAGTCAAGGCTTATAATTGTCCTTAATACCTGCATTGTTCCATTATATTGATATCCAAGCTTTCTATAATTATATCCCTTTGCCACGTATTGGACATTTGCCTGTGTCAATAAGCCTTCATTATCTTTGCTTAATTCTACATCAAGGTTTGTCTTTTCTAATTTATCCTTCTTAAGATCCTTTAAAATATATACTATGTTGTCTTCGTAAAGCTTAGCATCCCTCTCTTCACAGGTTAAGCTGAGTAATAAATTATTTATGTTAAATATCCTGTCCTTAACCTTATAGAGCTTATTAATCAAATCATCATAAAAATCATCAAAATTCTTTTCTAAATTTGCGATAAACTTATAAAACTCTAATCCATTCATAGTTTCATTGATTTTTGCTGCCTTTGAAAAATAGGAAGTAAGCCTTTTAGATGCAACGGTATGGCCCTTCTCTATAATAACCATTTCAAGTCTTGATTTTGTTTGTTGAATTATTTCTTTAATCTTCTTCTTGTCATCAAATTTAGTTCTATTAATTATTTCTCCAATAAGCTCCAACATTCTTGGTAATTTATCCATCAGTGCCTTTGACTCAATTACGAATATTGGCTTAAATTCATCAATATTATTTATTTTTTCTATTATTTGCGGATAATACTTAATTCCACCAATATTAATATCTATTTCCTTTGCAAGTTCTTCATATGAATAGTTTTCTGTTGAAAGTTTGCCAAGTAGTGTTGAAAGAAGGGAAGCATAAGGCATAAGCTCAATCTCAACTTTATCCATATCAAAGTAAAAATTAGTATAGGCAATTTTATTTGTAAATACCGGATGGAAAAGCAATTTACAGCCTTGAATTTCTTTTTCAACAAGGGGCAATACATCAGCCTCACGTTTTATATCGCTAATAGAAAGTAATGGAATTGTCTCAAGGGCTTCCCTTGGATCCGGAGTTTCCTGCCTTTTAAGAAGGTTTTTGGTGTTTTCTATTATCCTTTCAAGCTCCTCATCTGTCATTGACTCCTTTATTTTTTGTAGCCTTTCTTTAAGGGCATTTTCCTTTTCCCTTAGCATGCCCTTCTTTGGTTTTAATATTAAAACCGAAGCATGCTTATTATTTAATAAATACTTTTCTATTAACTCCTCAAAATACCTTCCCTTTGCTCCATCTTTAATGTTTTGAAGAGGAGCATCATATTCTAAATATGCTGTCGGATGGGCATCATATAGCCAACTATTCATAAGTTTAATTCCATATAAAAGTCCTTTAGGTGCGTATTCGTGTTCCGCTTCCCTCATTTGAAATTCTATTTTATTTATGGAAGCTTCTATGAGTTTTTGTCAAGTCCATCTTTAACAAGCTTGTTAAGGGTTTCAAAAACTACCTCTTTAAATTTTTCCTTTTTATCTATCTCTGAACCCTTAACAATAATGCTAAACATAGGCTGTAGAATGCTTCCTTCAAAGCTACCAAATACATCCTTACCTAACCCTGCATCTACGAGTGCCTTCTTTAGTGGTGATGCAAAGGTGCCAAGAAGAATGTGCTCTAGTATCTCTAAAGCCAATGTCTCCTCAACGTTTCTTGCATCGCCGGTCACAAAGTTTAAACTTAAAAATGTTTTCTCTTTTGTGTCTTCATCATCAGCGATAGGATACTCCATTTCGATTTCTTTAATATCTTCAAAGGGCGGTTGAAAATCTATTTCTGAATATATTTCTGTCTTTTCAAAATCCTTTAAATACTCGTCTATAAATTGAAGTTCCTTTTCAATATTGCCGTTTCCATACAAATAGATATAACTGTTTGAAGGATGATAAAATTTTTTATGAAATTCAATAAATTCTTCATATGTTAACTCTGGTATATGGTCTGGGTCTCCTCCAGATTCGTAGCCATATGTAGTATCTGGAAAAAGAGTTTCACTTATCTTTCTAAAGAGAATTGATTCTGGGGAAGAAAAAGCTCCCTTCATTTCGTTATAAACTACTCCCCTTAAGGTTAGCTCATCGTTTTTGTCAAAAAGTTCATAGTGCCATCCTTCCTGCATAAGTATCTCAGGAGTTTTATATATGTTAGGATAGAAAACAGCATCAAGATAAACATCCATAAGATTAAAGAAATCCTTCTCATTTTTGCTTGCAACAGGATACATTGTTTTATCAGGATATGTCATAGCGTTTAAAAGGTCTGCAGGGAACCTTTAATAAGCTCAACAAAGGGTTCCTTTACCGGAAATTTTCTTGAACCGCACAAAACAGAATGTTCAATAATATGAGGAACTCCTGTGCTATCGCTAGGTGGAGTTCTAAAAGAAATCGAAAACACTTTATTATCATCATCGTTATGAATTTTTAAAAGTCTTGCACCAGTCTTTTCATGTTCAAATATGTAGGCCTTTGAATTAATTTCTTTGATATCCCTTATTTCTAAAAGTCTAAATCCATGATAAACTTTATCAATTTCCATATTTTACCTCCTCTTGCTTAAAATTATATTGTATATTGGCAGGACATATAAATATACGGCATATATTATAAGTCCACTATTAACACCCATTATACTTGCCGGAACTGCTCCAGCTATGTTCCAAGGAATTAAAGGTGCAATGACTATGGCGGAATTTTCTATATCAAGGGCCAATTTATATTTATCCTTATAAAGACCTTTAGCAAATTGAACAGCAAGTATAACCGCAAGGGCTTGAGTAAAACCTATCATAGAAGTAATAATACTTACCATTATTGTAGAAGGAGTATTACCAATTCTTTCGCTTAATCTTGCAATTCCTCCCTCTATTTTTGTAGCATTTTTGTTTCCTCAAATATTCCACTATAGGCAGAGGATAAAAATACAATCATGGACACCTTAAGCATTGATAAAATCCCTCCGCCTTTAATTATCTGTGCTACTAAATTATTATTGTCTATTTTAAATCCAAATATCATATATTTTAATGTTTCAACTATATTCCTATTTTGAACAAAAACATCTAAAAATATAGCTGCAATAATGCTTACAGATATCGATTTTTTCACATCCACCTTAAATAAGGATAAAATTATAATAATTATGGCAGGAAGTAATAAATATGGCGTTAATATAAACTCCTTACTAATGTCCTTAACAATATTTTTATTCACCATAGATATGTTTAAATTTATTGATAAAAGTAAATATATTAAAATTGTAATAACTGTAGGGATTAATGAGTTTTTAATCATATTTTTCACATTAACATAAAGCTCTGTTTCAGTTAAATTTGCAACTAAGTTTGCACTTGAAGACATAGGCGAACATCTATCACCAAAAAAGAGCCCGAAAGAATTGCTCCTGCTGCTAAATTGATGTTTATCCCTGCCCCCTTTGCAAGGATTATAAGTGCTATCCCAATTGTTCCTACCGTTCCAAAGGCACTTCCTATTAAATATGATGTGATGCTACAAATTATAAATGTATAAACCAAGAAAAATTTAGGATTCATGAATTTAATCCCAAGATAAACGATATAAGGAACAACACCGGAGGATAGCCATACCCCCATTACTGCTCCTATTAAAATAAAAATTTTTATAACTACCGTTGATTTTTTTCCACCTTTAAATATCATTTTTAAGATTTCATTAAAAGAAAATCCGAGCTTATAAGAATAAAAAGAAAAAAGTAAAAGACCTATGATTAAAGGATAAATTATTGATATATTTAGAAGCATCGAAATAAAGATAAATATAAAAAGCAGCAAAAATATAAAGTAAACCATTTTATCCCCCTTAGTTAAACATCTATTCCTGTTCTTATTCCTACAAAGAAAAATTCTGTATGCCTGCAGTCTTCGCAAACATAAACGTTAAAAACTATAGCCTCTTCATAATCAATAATCGTTGATATAAAATCTCTATATTCCTTTTGTGTATCAAATCTGTATTCCTTTAAAAATTTCATCTTCCCACCACATCTTAAACATTTTAAATTTTCATAGTCAACTTTTGCTGGATCCTTTTCATCCGTCAAAGCTAAATTTTCTTCATTCCACCATAAATACCTTGCTTCTTCGTTTAAAATTATGTCCTCGAATCTAACATGATATGGATAATAACTTTTAGGATCTATCTTATCGATGTATCCTATTCTATTTATGAATATTTTATCTATCCCCTCCCCGACAGAAAGGATCTTAACTTTATCTCCCACTTTAAACATAAAATCCCCCTTCCATTTAAAATTATTATAAACCAATAAATTCCATATCTCAACATTGTTTTAGAGCTCAACCGTTATCTTATCTATTACATTTATTTCATCTAATTCTATACTACATCTATATGCTATAACTTCAACACCCTTTTCCTTTGCTTTTTTAAAGTTAATGCAAATTTTTCATCCATCTCCTTATATGGCGTAAAAAGATTTACAAAATCCATAAAGGCAACAAAAATAATTTTAGCCTTATAGCCTAATTCAACCGCCTTTATAAGCTCCTCAATATGCCTTCTTCCTCTATCGGTTGGAGCATCTGGAAATTTTGCAATGCCATTTTCCTCAAAGGTAGCACATTTAACTTCAATAAATGTCTTTTCATTTCCATCTATAAAAAATCAAATTTACTATTATAAAAACTAACCTCCCTTTTTAAAACTCCCTTTTCTAATTTAACTACATTCTCCTTAATGGCACTTTCTAGCACCCTGTTTGCCATAGCAGAATTTATACAAACTAACCCTTTATTCTTTTCAACAAACATCAATGTCCACTCGGTTTTCCTGTTTTTATTGTTGCTTCTTACCAAAAACACTTTGGCATTTGGAAGTAAAAGCTCCCTTAATCTGCCTGTGTTTGGCACATGGCAAAGTATTTCTTTTTCTTCTATTTCAACTATGGCTTCAAACCTATTTAGCCTTTTTATAAATCTTCCTTCTATCTTTTCTCCTGGTATTTTATATCCCATCCTTATGCCTCCTAAACTATTTTTCTAAAGAATATCAGCCACCTTTTAAAATGTCAAGTTTAGGTATTGATTATTTACAAAAAAGGTATATAATATAATTGACCATATGGTCAATTATATTAAAGGGGTGATTTAATGTTTATTCAACTTCACAATGTAAACAAAGAATTTACAAGTGGCAAAAATGTAGTCTTTTCCCTCAGAAACATTTCTTTTAATGTAAACAAAGGACAAATAATTACAATTCTTGGTCCATCAGGTTCAGGAAAATCAACACTCTTAAATCTAATCGGAGGAATTGATAGGGTTGATAGCGGAGATATTTTAATTGGGGATATGAATATTTCTAAGCTAAGTGATAAGGACCTAACTCTTTATAGAAGAAACAAGATAGGTTTTGTTTTTCAATTTTATAATCTCATTCCCAACCTTAATGTTTACGAAAACGTAGAGGTAGCTGCAAATATAAGCAAAAACCCCTTAGCCTTGAAAAAGTATTAGATTCGGTCGGTATGCTAGATAAAAAGATAAATTTCCTCAGGAATTAAGCGGTGGAGAGCAACAAAGGGTTTCAATTGCAAGAGCCCTTGCTAAAAATCCCGAAATACTTCTATGCGATGAGCCCACCGGTGCCCTTGACTTTAAAACTGCAAAAGAAATATTAATGCTACTTGAAAAAATAAACAAGGAATACAATACTACAATATTCATCGTAACCCACAATACTGCAATAAGTGGAATGGCAGATAGAATTATTAGATTAAGAAGTGGTGAAATTGTGGAAGACAAGGTTAATTCAGCAAAAATTTCTGCTGAAGGAGTTGAGTGGTAATGATTTTAAATAAAAGAATTTTTAGGGTTCTGTTAAAGCAAAAGGCTATTTATATAGGCTCTATAGTGCTTGTTATGTTAAGTTCTTTGCTTTATTCTAATTTAAATATTGCAATGAAAAACGTTGAGAAAAACAAGGATTTATTTTTAGAAAAAACTAAGGTTGAAGATGCAAAGGCAATACTGCAAAGGCCTATCGATGATATAAAGAAGCTTGAGGACAAATTTAATATTTCCATAGAGGCAAGACGTCAGTTTGATACTAATATAAGTGAAAATACTACCATTAGAGTATTTGAAAAAACAAGCAAAGTAAATATTCCATATATAGTAGAAGGCAATGATATTAAAAACATGAACGAAATACTCCTTGAGCCTAACTTTGCAAAAACCAACGGATATAATTTAGGTGATAAGATTAATATTTTGGATAAAGAGTTTACAATAGTTGGATTCTTTGCAATGCCAGATTATATATATCCTTTAAAATCCGAAGGAGATATTATGGTCAATTATAAGATATTTGGAACTGCTATAATATCAGATAAAGCGATGAATGAAATGCCTATTAAAGGAACTGTCTACTATCTTTTAAAATCTCACTCTAATAGTTTAGAAGAAATCAAAGAATACCTTGGAGAGAATCATTTCATAATATTCTGGCAGGAAATTAACGACAACCCAAGATTCTCCTTTGTAAATGCAAAGCTTATGGGCTCAGCAAAGATGGCAATCGCTCTTCCTGCTATGATTCTCCTATTAACCTCCCTGCTGGTTGCCGTTGTCCTTTGGCGAATGATAAAAACCGAATTTACTCAGATTGGAACTTTATATGCTTTAGGATATTCTAAAAGGAAATAGGACTGCACTATTTGTCCTTTGTTAATATAATCGCTTTAACTGGAGGAATAATTGGAACAATATTTGGACTATTCTTGGTTAAGCCTTTATCAGAGTATTTTACTTTTTATTTTAACATTCCTCTTATAGATAATTCCTTTGATTATAAGTATATCCTAGGCAGTTTATTAATCCCCTATATTTTTATAATTCCAACTATCCTGATAGTCTTATTTAAAGCATTAAGATATTCGCCTGTAAAATTGATGAGAGGAAAAACTGAGAATTCTAAAGTTGGTTTTATTGAAAAAGTCTAAACTTAAAAAAGCTGAGATTTCCTGCAAAATTTAAAATCAGGGAAATCGCAAAAAGCATTCCAAGGCTCTTTGTCCTAATCTTTGGAATTACACTTGCCTCGATGTTCCTTCTTTTAGGTTTCTTATATAGAAATTCTATAGACTATCTTTTAAATCAAAGTTTAAATGATGTTTTTAAATACGAGTATAATTATGTTTTAAAGTCCTATGAGACTAGTAACATCTATGGAGGCGAAGAATATAACTTTTCTGTTTTTAAGGTTAATGGAAAGGTAGAAAGTTTTGTTGTATTTGGAATAAACCCAAATTCACAATATATAAATCTCGTCGATAAAAATAGTAATCCTATTTCAAAGAATAATGTAATAATAACTAAACCTCTTGCCAAAACATTAAAGGTAAAAGAGGGAGATACTATAGTAATCACAAATAAATATAATAACGATGATTATACTATAAAAATAGATAAAATTGCTGAAATCTATACAGGAAACAATATTTATATGCCGCTTTCTCAACTAAACAATCTATTAGGATTTGATTCCAACAGCTTTATTGGAATTTTTTCAAAGGAAAAATTAAACATTCCTGAGGAAAAAATATTAAAATTTGAAACCAAAAATGATATTAAAGAGGCTTTTAAAGCTATAATAAATCCTCTTAGAGTTTCATTAGGACTTGTATCCTTTGTTGCATTTTTTATAGCTCTTATTGTAATATATGTAGTAACAGGACTTTCGATTGAAGAAAATAAAACCAATATATCGATGTTTAAAATATTAGGTTATACTCACAAAGAAATAAACGATTTAATTTTAAATACCTTCACTATTCCTATTATAATAGGTTTCATTCTTTCCATCCCATTGTTAATAAAGTCAATGGATACATTGTTAAACAGCTTTGCTCAAAACATTGACTTTGCTTTTCCGTTAAAGCTAAACACTGTTTCCATAATTTTAGGATTTTTAATTCTTTATATTACCTTTGAAGTCTCAAAATATTTCTCAAAGAAAAATATATTCAAAATTCCTATGTCGGAAGCACTTAAAACACAAAGGGAGTAGATCAACTTGTTAAAGGCATTTGAAAAACTTTCAGAAGAAAAAGAAACAAAATAATTAAAGCAGCCCTTGAGGAGTTTGCAAACAATGGATATGAAAAGGCATCTACTAATAGAATAGTTGAAAAGGCTGAAATTTCAAAGGGCCTTCTGTTTCACTATTTTAAAAATAAAAAGAGATTATATTTATATCTCATCGATTATGTAATTCCAGTAATTTTCGATGAATTTTTTAAAACTGCAGATATGAATATAGGGGATTTCTTTGAGAGATTAAAAAATTGGCAGGTTGCTAAGCTTAATATATTTGAAAAGCTATCCTTAGAGAGCAAATTTTTAATAAGAGCCTTTTCAGATATTCCTGAGGAAGTAAAAGAAGAAGTCTTAAAAAGATATCAAAATTATGCTCAAGAAGGATTTAAACTTTTATTTGCTAATATCGATTATTCAAAATTTAGAGATGGTATAGATAAAAACAAAGCAGTAGAAACAATAGTTTGGACCTTAGAAAATTACGGCAATAAATATATGAAGGAGAATATGGATAATGAGGGGAATATAGTAATAGATACAGAAAGAATATTAAAGGATATAGATGAATATTTAGAAATATTAAAATATGGATGTATAAGGGGCTAATTTTAGCCCCTTTAATTAATGATGTCCGTGATGGTGTCCACCGGCATGGATACATCCATCTTCTTTTAAGTTTAGTTTGCCTTCAATGTAATCTTTAATTATCTCATCAGGAGTTCCCTCTGCACCTGTCAATACTTTTATTCCTTGGGCCTTCAAACCATTAAAGGCACCCTCACCCATGCAGCCTGAAATTACAAGCTCTACTTCATTTTCCTTTAAAAATCCTCCAATTAAAGCGTGTCCATGTCCTGGTGATTTTTTATCTCCCTCGCTTTTATTTCCCTTCCTTCAACTTCATAAATATAAAAGCTCTCACTTTGGCCAAAATGTTGTGAAACTTCGTTGCCAATTACAGCAATAGCAATTTTCATACGATCACCTCTTTTATTTTGGGTATATGTTTAATTTAATTATATTTTATTGCTTTTGTTATTTCAATAATCTTAAACAATAATTTGACATATACCCATAATTTTAATATAATTTATTTTGAACATATGCCTATAATAACATTTTTAAGGAGGGTAAATATATGACAACTTCACGTTTAAAACATTTTCCAATATCATTTTTTTCAATTATTATGGGTCTTTCAGGATCTATAATAGCAATGCAAAAGTTTGAAATAATTTATAAAACTTTTAAACTGAGCCACCCATTAGGTTATATTGATTTAACTTTATTTCTTATAATATTATTAACATATGTATTAAAATTTATTAAATATAATGATGAAGTTAAAGGAGACTTCAACCATCCAATAAGAATGGCGTTTGTTCCAACTATATCTATAAGTATGCTTTTGCTTTCTATTGCCTTTTTAGAAATCGATGCATCTATTTCAAAAACTTTATTTTTTATTGGTGCTCCACTGCATCTATTTTTCTCTTTAAACACAATAACTAAATGGGTCCAGCACACAAATTTTCAAATTCAACATTTTAATCCTGCTTGGTTTATCCCAATATTAGGTAATTTATTAGTTCCAATAGCAGGAACAAAATTTATTTCAAAGGAAATTTTATGGTTCTTTTTAGTATAGGGATTGCTTTTTATCTTCCCTTTTTAACGATGCTTTTGTATAGAATAATTTTTCATAACAATCTACCGGAAAAACTAATGCCAACGCTATTTATCCTTATTGCTCCACCTTCGGTTGGATTGATAGCATATTTTAAACTAACTGAAGGTATAGATAACTTTGCTAGGATCTTGTATTATTTTGCATTATTTACTTTGTTATTAGTTTTCTCGCAATATAAAATGTTTACAAAAATAAAATTCTATCTATCATGGTGGGCATACATTTTTCCACTTTCAGCCTTTTCGGTTGCAACCTTTGTAATGCTAAATAATACAAAGCTTATATTTTTCAAAACATTGTTTACAGCTATTTTCCTTCTGATAATTCTCTTAGTAGTAATAATATCCTATAAAACAATTTACGCTATATCAAAAAGCAAATATGTATAGAGGAGGAATGAGCTTTCAGCTCATTCCTTTTTTGTAGACTTTTAAGCTAATTAGTGTAATAATATAATTAAGGTTCCATTTTAGAAGGGAGTAGTTCGTATGAAAAAAATATTTGTCATATTCTTAATATCAATGTTTTTTATATCCTGTGCTCAAAAGTTGCCAAATACAAATCAAAATAATGAACCATCTAAAAAATACACTTGTTAAAGATTATTTCCCCTTTGTTGCTGATAGAAGAATGAAATACCAAGGTATAGGCAATGAATATGCCGAAAAAGATGTTTATGTGGATTTTATAAAGGACAATCGTATTCAGCTTAGAGTTATAAACCCTGGAACAACTCTAGCTCAAGTTTATGAAATCAAAGATGGAGAACTTAGGTTTATAAGATCTCAAGAGGAATTCTATTATAGGGACAATATAATAGATTCTCAAAACTCAAATTATGAAATTCTTTTAAAAGAACCAATTGAAGTTGGAACAACCTGGACAACAAGGGAAGGAAATAAAAGGTATATTTCTGATTTAGAAAAGGAAATAGTAACCCCTTATGGTTCCTTTAAGGCTTTGGAGGTTACGACAGAAGGTAAGGATTATAAAACCTATGACTATTATGTTATAAATGTCGGCCATGTAAAAAGTGTTTTTGACTTTAACGGAAATAAAATAGAAACTACCATTGAAAAAATAGAACAAGATATTCCCGTTGTTCAAACCGTAAAATTTTACTACCCTGATTTTGAAAATGATAGAATAGCTTTTGTAAAACAAAAATTAGAATTCAAAACAAATGATACTGTAATTCAAAAGTTTGAATCTTTTCTTAAAACTCCTCCAAAGGAAGGGTTAACTAAGATACTCGGTCCTAATTCAAAAATAAATAGCTTATATTTAATACCAAATGAAAATAAAGTTTATATCGATTTATCAAAGGAATTTGTAAGCGATATGAATGCAGGTTCCTCCCTTGAGGCTATGATAATTCAAAGTCTTGTGAATACCCTTGGTGATTATTATAACGTTGATAAAGTATATATTTCTTTAGACGGAAGACCTTATGAATCAGGTCATATTGCAATCAGCAAGGATGAATATTTTAAGGTGGATTATAACAATGCAATTGAATTAAAATAAGCTGCCATTTGGCAGCTTTTCATACTTTAATAAGCTCATATTCAAGACTTCCAAGTCCAATTTCTTCTCCGTGCTTTAACGTAGCTCTCCAATCTGTTTTGTGGTAAAGGCTTGTAAATTTATCAAATTCCCCATCTACATGAACATGCTCAACTGATTCGAGGGCACATCCATGAAGCATTGGTGCATTATTTACCATATCAGCACACGCCTTATCAAGTGCAACTGGGTCAAAGGATGCAGCTATTCCTAAATTAGGAATAATCGGCATATCATTGTTTGACCAACAATCGCAATTTGGTGAAACGTCCATAATAAAATTAATATGGAAATGGGGTTTATCCTTTAATACTGCATATGTATATTCAGCTATCTTTTCACTTGCAACAACTGCTGCTTCATCCCATTTAACCTGCGCAGCATTAAATTGACATACAGCAACGCATTGCCCACATCCTACACATTTTTCGTAATCAATTACAGCTTTTTTATTTTCATTTAAAGTAATTGCATCATGGGCACAGCTTCTTACACACATTCCACAACCAACGCAGTTTTTAAGCTTTATTACAGGCTTAGATGAGGAATGCATAAATAACTTTCCGCCTCTTGAACCAGAACCCATTCCAATGTTTTTTAAAGCTCCTCCAAATCCCGTCATTTCATGTCCTTTAAAATGATTCATGGAAATTATAATATCGGCATCTGCAATTGCCGAGCCTATTTTGGCTGACTTGGTATGCTTTAAATTAACCTCAATTTCTCTATACTCTGTTCCTTTTAAACCGTCAGCTATAATTATTTGGCAACCCACAGTTAATGGGTTAAATCCATTCTCATAAGCAGCATCAAGATGGTCCAATGCGTTATGTCTTCTTCCTGTATACAAGGTATTAGCATCCGTTAAAAAGGGCTTACCCCCAGCTGCTTTATTAATTTTACTATTCTTGCGGCATAGTTAGGTCTTATATATGCTAAATTGCCCGGTTCACCAAAATGAATTTTTATGGCTACATATTTATTTTTAAAATCTATTTTTTCTATTCCAGCAGATTTTACAAGTCTTTCAAGTTTGTCGAGCATATTATAACCAGGTTTAGTTCTAAGATCCGTAAAATACACTTTTGATTTTGACATGTCAACACCTCCAAAGGAAAAAGTCTTATAAAAATAATTATAAATGATTATATTCAAACTTCAAATAGAATATTTTATAATATTTATTCATTATTTCAAATATTTTTGCACAATTCATCCAATTTTGAATATAAAAACTTTGCATATTTATAAATTTATATATTGACTTTGTCGAAAATTGTTGTATATTTATTAATATAATTTTAAAAAACGCCCGGGCAGAAAAAAATATATCGAGGTGAAGAAAATGGAAAACAATAACACTAATCTTAAAAGAGAATTAGGTCTTGTAGCTGCGACAGCGATAGTGGTTGGAAATATGATCGGTTCTGGAATATTTATGGCTCCACAAGGTCTTGCGGCTGCCTCAAATCCAAAGGCAACTATAATAGCTTGGTTAATTACAGCTTTAGGTTCAATGCTTATTGCTCTAAGCTTTGCAAAGCTAGGAGCTAAAATGCCTCAAACTGGAGGTCCTATAGTTTACACAAGAGCGGCCTTTGGAAAATTTGCTGCCTTTTTAATTGCATGGACATATTGGGTTGGTTCTTGGGTAGGAAATGCAGCTATTATCACTGCACTTATGAATTATCTTTCATACTTTTTCCCGATTTTCAGTAATAACAGAGCTGCTGCATTTATAGCTTCCTCAGCAATTCTATGGATATTAACCTACATCAATTATAAAGGTGTCAAAGAAGCTGGAATAGTAAGTATCATAACAACAGTTCTAAAAATCGTTCCATTAATTGTTTTTGCAATAATTGCTGCTATGCATTTTAATCCTTCATATTTCTCAACAGTTTCAGCACCTGAGGTTGCTGGAATGTCAACAATCCCTGCAGCGATTGCAATTACACTTTGGTCCTTTGTCGGACTTGAATGTGCAACAATTCCAGCTGGAGAAATTAAAAACCCTGAAAGAAATATAAGGCTTAGCACAATTTACGGAACATTAATTACAGCTTTAATATACATCCTAATAAGCATCTTTGCAATAGGCGCGATGCCTCAGGTTGAACTTGCAAAGTCTAACGCTCCTTTAGCGGATATAATAAACTTTGCAACAGGTGGAACTTGGGGAGGAACCTTTATAGCTTTAGGTGCCCTTATATCAACCCTTGGTGCAACTTCAGGATGGATTCTTGTAACTGCAAGAAGCTCCTTTGCTGCTGCAGAGGATAAAATGTTCCCAAAGATTTTTGCAAAGGTTCATCCTAAATATAATACTCCCTCTGCATCACTAATTATAAGCGGTATTGCAGCAAATATTCTTCTTATAATGAACTATGTATCAAGCCTTACAGCTGCATTTAACTTTATGCTTTTACTTGCGACTTTAGCATTTTTACCTGCATATTCATTTACTGCTGCAGCTGAAATACTTCTTTTGAGAAATAAGTCCGAAAACTTTAATCTCTGGAACTTTATTAAAAGTTCATTTATAGCGCTTTTAGCTTTTGCATACTCTATTTATGCAATCTATGGAACGGGTGCAGAAGTTGTTATGTATGGCTTCATATTGATGCTTCTTGGAATACCATTCTATGTATATCAAAAATACAAAATGGAGATATTAGTAACGAATAAAATTTCAGGAAACGGTTCATAATTTTATCAAAATACTAATAACGTTTACTTTAAGTTATTAATTCATTAAGGAAATAAATTTATAATTTTTATGAACCGTTCCTTAATGAGGAGGGTGGGCATTTAGGTAAATTGCCCACCCTAAATATAGACAAAAATCTAATTTTCACGCATTAGCTGGTGGTGTAAAAACTCTTTGTGCAAGTTCTGCATCAAGCATATAAATTCCATTTGGGTCATCCTTTATCCTCTCAAGCTTTTTAATAATCTTATTAAACATAGCTTCCTCTTCTGTCTGCTCATCTACAAACCACTTCAAAAAGCTAACTGTTGCATGTTCCTTTTCTTCCATTGCTATATTCATAAGATTGTATATTCTTTCTGTAACCTTTCTTTCATGTTCAATAGCTTTTTTAAATACATCTATAATTGATTCAAAATCATTTTCTGGTGTTGGAATGCCATCCACCCTAATCCTTCCATTTTTCTCAGCTATGTATGTATAAAACTTTGATGCATGGAATCTTTCTTCCTGCTCTTGAACCTTAAAAAAGTTAGCAAAACCTTCTAAATCTTGGTCTTCAAAATATGCTGCCATAGCCACATAAATATGAGCAGAATATAACTCGAAGTTATATTGATCGTTTAGAGCGTTAAACAATCTTTCTGATACCATAGGACCACTCCTTTGTTTTTACTTTATTTTATCACTTCTTCCCAAAAAGAAAGGGACGGTTCATAAACTTTATAATATTCTAAGAATCTTGTATTTGATTCTTTTACTTAAATATTTATGAACCGTCCCTTTAACTATGCTGTTTCTTCAAGTTCTATAGTTTGTGCAAATCTTTTTCCTGCTGTCATAAATATTGCAAGTAAAGCTATTGCTATTAAAATCCCTGCTATGTTTGACATTGTTGCTGGAAGTTTAAACCCTTCCTTTGCCTGTAATATATAGCTTGAGCTTACATAGGACATAAATGTTGCTGGAATAGTTGCAACCCAGTGGTTCTTATTCTTCTTCACAAGGTAAACTGCAGCTGCCCAGAGGGTAACCATTGCAAGAGTTTGGTTTGCCCAAGCAAAATATCTCCAGATTATATCAAAGTTAATAAATGTTAACGCTATACCTACTGCAAATAAAGGTGCTGCTAAAAGTAATCTTTTTGATATTTTATCTTGCTTATAATTTATCATATCAGCAATCATAAGTCTTGCGCCTCTAAAAGCAGTATCACCTGATGTTATAGGGCAAGCAATAACACCGAGCATTGCAAGAACACCGCCTAATGGTCCTAAAAGAGTCTTTGTAATTTCAAGAACCGCACCGCTTGGGCCAACTTTTCCTAAAGTTCCAGCAAGTCCCTGAACACCTCCATAGAAGGCCATACCCGCAGCTGCCCAAACCATAGCTATTATTCCTTCAGCTATCATAGCACCGTAGAATACTCTTCTTCCTTCCTTTTCATTAACCATACATCTTGCCATAAGTGGTGATTGTGTTGCATGGAAACCTGAAATAGCACCACAAGCAATTGTTATGAACATCATTGGGAAAATTGGTAAGTTCTTAGGATGCATATTAACAAATTGTATTTCAGGAATATGATAACCCTTTAATAGAATTCCTCCACCTACTCCAACTGCCATTATAACAAGGGCAATACCAAATAGTGGATAAAGCCTACCTATAATAACATCAATAGGTAAAATAGTTGCAAGGAAATAGTAAGCAAATACAACAACCACCCAAAAGGTTAATGTCATATAATCAGGAGTTATTGCTGCAAGTAGCTTGGCAGGTCCTGTAACGAATACAACACCAACAAGAACAAGTAAAACTATTGTAAATACCCTCATTATATTCTGAATTTTCTTACCTAAATAAACCCCTTGAATTTCTGATAAGCTTGCGCCGTTATGTCTTACTGAAATCATACCGGATAAATAATCATGAACAGCTCCTGCAAATATACTTCCTAATGCTATCCATAAAAACGCAACCGGTCCAAAGAGTGCCCCTGAATTGCACCAAATATAGGTCCTAAGCCGGCAATATTTAAGAGCTGAATTAAAAAACCTTCCATGTAGGCATTGGAACATAGTCTACTCCATCCTGCATTGTAAATGCTGGAGTTTTCCTGTTTTCATTAGCTCCAAATAGATTTTCAATAAATTTACCATAAATAAAATAACCTAAAACTAAAACTACAATACCTGCAATAAAGGATAACATAATACCCCTCCTATATTTTTTATCACCTTTATGCTATCACATATCAAATTTTTCCGACAATTATCGAGGGGTAAATTGTAAAAAATTAAACCCAAAATGCAAAATTTTCGTCCTAAAATGCAGTGAACTACCCCCACTTATAGAAGTGGTGGCTTCGTGGTCAATACTCAAAGCGGAGTAAGTTATCCCACGCTCAAAGGGCTGTTCCTTCCCCATATATACCAATCACATGGCTAATTTTAGCAAATTCTTACTTGCATTTATATCTCTATCATGAACTGCACCACACTTTGGACATTTCCATTCTCTCAATGCTAAATTCTTTACATCAGGATTTTTATATCCACATTCACTACATGTTTGACTTGATGCATAATTTTGTGGTGCTATTATTATTTCTCTGCCATACCATCTTGCTTTATATTCTAACATCCTTCTAAATTCTGCCCATGATACTTCTGTTATTGCTTTGGCTAATTTATGATTTTGTTGCATATTCTTTACCTGTAAATCTTCTAAAACTATCACTTGGTTTTCGTGTATAATTTTAGAAGATAATTTGTGAAGAAAATCTTTTCTTTGATTTGATATTTTTTCGTGTAGTTTTGCAAGTTTTTGTCTTGTTCTTTCATAGTTTTTACTTTGCTTTTGCTTTCTTGATAATGATTTTTGTATAATTTTAATTCTTTTTTCTGTTTTTCTTAACCATTTTGGATTTTCTACCTTTGTTCCATCAGATAAAATAGCAAATTCTTTAATGCCTAAATCTATACCTACTTTTTATCTATTTTAGGTAATTCTTTAATTTCTTCTTCTACAAGTATAGAAGCATAATATTTGCCTGTTGGCGTTTTTGATATAGTTACAGATTTAATTCTTCCTTCAAATTGTCTGTGTTGTTTTATTTTTATTTTTGTCTTTAACTTTGGAACTTTTAGATAACTATCTTCAAGTGTTACTGTCCCATTTTGATTATTTGTAGTATAAGACTGGTAACCTTTCTTTTTCTTGAATTTTGGGAGTCCTGTTTTTTATCTCTAAAGAAATTTTTATATGCTTTTTCTAAATTAAGTTGTGCGTTGGAAAGTGCAAGACTATCTACTTCTTTTAGAAAAGAATATTCTTTTTATATTGTGCAGGTGTATTGTTTAGCATTTCTCCTGTTTTTTTATAGTATTCTATTTTGTCATGTAGCATTTTGTTGTATATAAATCTTACACAACCAAATACTTTAGCAAAATATTCTTCTTGTTCTTTTGTTGGATATATCCTGTATTTATAAGCCTTTAGCAAAATTACACCTCCTTCCTGTAATACTGATTATATCATAAAAAAGAATTTATCAATCAACATTCATCACCCACTTATAGAAGTGGGCGACTTCTGTTACTCTTTAGTTAAATTCCTAATGCCTCCTTTAAATCTTTAACCCTTAGGCGGCTTACTTGAAGCTCTGTTTTTTCATCATCGTTCATAATAATTTTATAAGTTCCATTAAACCAAGGATATATCTCCTTTATTTTATTTAGATTTACTAAATAACTTTTATGAATTCTAAAAAATCCTGTCTTTTCCTCAATCTCATTTAAGGTATAATTTGTAAGATATGTCTTGTCCTTTGTTTTAACGAGAGTCTTATCATTTTCTATATAACAAAAATAAATAGCATCCAAATCTAGCAAAATAATCTTTTCGTTTTTTTCGCATGCTAGTTTTTTAATCCTATTTTGCCCTTCAAATTTTTCAACTAAATTTTTTATGCTTTTTTCAAGTAAATTTTTGCCGGCATATTTTTCAACATAATCCCTAAGTCTAATTAATGTTTTTTCAATTCTTTTGTCATTAAAGGGCTTTAATATATAATCAACAGCTCCAACTTCAAAGGCCTTTAATGCATATTCCTCATAGGCTGTTATAAAAATAAAGTAAATTTCTTTATTTAAAAGAGTTATTTCCTTTGCCAAATCCAACCCACTCATTTCCGGCATATTGATGTCCAAAAAACAACATCTATTTTATTCTCCTTCAACCAGTTTAAAGCTGCCTTACCGTCATTAAAAATTCCTTTGATTTCTATAAAATCATATTTATTTAAAATAAATTTAAGTTCCTCAATTGCAGGCATTTCATCTTCAACTATTATGCAATTTATCCTCTGCATATACTCCCTCCTTTGGGACTTCAAAGCTTACTTTAGTTCCAGCTCCATTCTCTGAAAAAATATTTAACGTTGCTCCTTCACCATAATAAATCTTTAGTCTATCGTTTATATTTTTAAGACCTATACCTGAACTATCCTTCAAAACCTTCTTTAATCTATCCTTCTCTATTCCAATTCCTGTGTCACTAACTTCAAAAAGACTTTATCTTTTATATCCTGAACTTTAATCTTGACTAATCCACCATCATGCTTTTTAGTTAAGCCATGCTTTATAGCATTTTCTACTAAAGGCTGCAAAATAAACTGTGGTATTAATATATCCCTTAACTTCTCATCTATTTCATATTGAATTTGTATTCTCTCCCCAAATCTTGCCTTCTCTATATTAAGATAAGATTCAATAAGTTCAAGCTCCTTGTTTAATGTAACAAACTCTTCGGATTTTAATGTCCCCCTAAAATAATTTGATAAATCTAAAATAAGATCCCTTGCCTTTATAGGATCTAATCTACAGAAGGAAGCAATTGTATTAAGAGCGTTAAACAAAAATGAGGATGGACTTGAGCCCTTAGAGCCTTCAATTCCGAAAGTGCAGCAGTCTCAACCTTTTTGTTTAGCTTATATATTTCAATTTGAATTGCTAAAAGCTCTGCAAGTTCCCTTAAAAATTCCTTAAATCTCTTATCATGGTCATCTAAGGAGTCTACTTCTATCCCTAAAACCCCCTCTATTTCATCATTAATTATAAGAGGAATAAAGTAAAAATAAATTTCTACATTGTTTTTATTATAAATCATAATTATCTTTTCCACAGGTTTTTTAAAATAATCCTTAACCTGCATATTTATAGTATCAACATCTAATTCATCTCCAATATAGCTTAAAACCTTTTCCTTATCTCCAATTAAAACTCCCTAAAATTACCATGGATTTTAATAATTTCAGCAATCTTTAAGGATGTATGTTTATTTAGACCCTTCCTTAAATAAACCGAAGCTTGTTTTGCTATATTTAAAGATTTTAAAGCATTTATGGCAGCTATTTCATTGTAATGCCTCCTGACTGTTTTAATTATATCAATAAATATTGCAACACCTAAGGCATTAATTATAATCATTGGAATGCCAATTTCCTTTTCAAGTTCTAACGCAAGATAAAAGGGCTTTGCCAACAACAATACAAGGAATATTTGAATAGTTTCTGCAACCACACCTGCCAAAAGGCCAAGGAATGGAGATAGTTCATGGCTTTTCCCTCTAAAATATGCTCCTACAAGGCCTTCTATTATTGTAGCAATCGCACAGGCAAAACCGGTAAATCCGCCCAGCAAAAGCCTATGTCCCCCGCAATAGCACCAACAATTGCACCTACTAGTGGACCTCCAATATATCCTGCTACTATTGCCCCAATAGGCCTTATATTAGCTATAGCACCGCCTGTCACCCTAACTCCAAGATAAGTGCCTAATATTGAAAATAGGCTAAAGGAAATTATTAAGGCTACCTTATCCCCTACAGTTAAATTCTTTTTAAAGAATTTTTCGAACAATGGCAAATGGGTAAAAATATATGCTGCCAGAGCAACAATGGCCATTCTTTCAAAGAGAGTTATAAAAAGCATCCTTTTACCTCCAGATTTTTAATTTCAACTTTAATTATAACATAAATTCTTTTGAGCTTATAAAGAAAAATATTTCCTTGTCTATATTATGTAAATACTTTATAATAAATTTGTTCACAAATAATGTAGTAGGATGGGGGTGAAGAGAATGGAAGAAGGAGGCAGTAGTAAAATTATCTTAAAAACAAACAAGAAAATATCCCAAACTAATTTTCCATTCTTAAAATTAACCCTATCATATTACATTAGGAGTGATGAAAATGAAAAACATAATAGAATTAATAAATCAAAAAAATTCCTGGAAGCTAGAGAGGAATTGGCAAAAAGAATGTTGTAGATATTGCTGCGTTACTTAGCGAAATAAAAGACAAAGAATTGGTCGTTAAGATATTTAGAATTCTTCCTAAGGATATTGCCGCAGATGTTTTTTCCTACATGGAACATGAACAAAAACTTTTTATTATAAATTCAATAACCGATGCTGAGGTAGCAAATATAATAAATGATCTTTATATAGATGATACTGTAGACTTTCTTGAGGAACTTCCAGCAAACATGGTCAAAAAATATTAAAGAATACTGATGAAGCTACCCGTGCAATTATTAATCAATTTCTAAATTATCCCGAACATTCAGCTGGAAGCATCATGACTATAGAATATGTAGATCTAAAAAAGAAATGACAGTTGAAGAGGCCCTTGAACATATTAGAAAAACCGGTGTAGACAAAGAAACTATAAATACCTGTTATGTTATAGATGAAAATAGAATCCTAGAAGGAATAATATCAATTAGAAAGCTTATATTATGCGATAAAAATAGTATAATTAAAGATATTATGAAAAAGACTTCATTTATGTAAACACTTTAGATGATCAAGAAACTGTAGCAAAGCTCTTTAAAAAGTATGACCTTATTTCTATACCAGTTACTGATAATGAAAAAAGGCTTGTAGGGATTATTACAATTGATGATATTATAGATATCATAGACCAAGAGAACACAGAGGACCTTCAAAAATGGCTGCCATGGCTCCAAGTGAGGAAGAATATTTAAAAACAAGCACCCTACAGCTTGCCAAAAATAGAATTACTTGGCTTTTAATACTTATGATTTCTGCAACTTTTACAGGCAACATCATAAGAAAGTTTGAGGATGTTTTACAATCAGTAGTAATTCTTGCCGCCTTTATTCCTATGCTTATGGATACAGGTGGAAATGCTGGTTCCCAATCATCAACTTTAATAATCAGAGGACTGGCTCTTGGTGAGATAAAGTCTAAAGATGTGCTAAAGGTTATAAAAAGGAATTGGGTGTAAGTTTATTAACAGGAATTGTATTAGCATTTGTAAATTTTATTAGATTACACTTTTTAGAAAAGACTAGCCTTTTAATTTCCATTACTGTTTGTATAAGCTTGTTCTTCACTGTTGTTCTTGCAAAGGTTGTAGGAGGTATTCTTCCAATAGCTGCAAAAAGCTAAGGTTGACCCTGCAATAATGGCAAGTCCATTAATAACAACAATAGTGGATGCCCTTGCCCTTATCATATATTTTACAACTGCAAAAGTTTTATTAAAAATATAAGGCTACCCATAACAAGGTAGCCTTATATTTTACGCCTTTATATCCTGTGATATTTTCTTATTTTTTATAACATTAATAGCTTCTAATAATAGAACAATCGCAAGTATAAACAGAACTATTGCAATTACAACCAATATATAATTTTTAGCTATAAAGTAATTTCTGGTCAGTATAATCAACGCAGAAAGCGTAACGCAGAACATAAAAATCATTGGAATAAGAGTAACTATCCTATTCTTACCTATTCTTGTTAACCATGCGGTAACAGCTAATAATGCAAGTGCTGCAAGAAGCTGATTTGCTGATCCGAAAATCGGCCATATCTTTTGATATCCATATGCTAAAATTAAAGATGCACAAACAATTGTAATTATTGTTGCAACATATTTATTAGTTAAAGCTGAATTCTTTCCTCCTACAGTTTCAAAGAATTCCTGGAATACATACCTTCCAAGTCTTGTTGCAGTATCAAGACTTGTTAACGCAAAGGCTGTAAATGCTAAAATTACAAATACCTTTCCAAATTCTAATGGAATTCCAAAGCTATTCATAAAGGTTGCAACGCCATTTGCAAATATCAATGCGGGTGTTCCTTCTGCCTTTGAAACATAAGCAATTGAAATCAAAGCAACAATTGCTAACATACCTTCAATAAGCATTGCACCGTAACCTACAAGTTTTGCATCTTCTTCTTTATCAATCTGCTTTGCCGATGTCCCTGAACTTACAAGGGAGTGGAAACCTGAAATTGCACCACAGGCAACTGTTACAAATAGTATAGGGAATAGATATTGTGCACCAGTCTTTGTTGTAACTGTAAATCCTTTAAAAGCAGCAAGTTCAAGATTAGGATGTAAAATAAATATTCCTAATAATCCTCCAAGAAGCATTGCATAAAGCATAAATGAGTTCAAATAGTCTCTTGGTTGTAATAATAGCCAAACTGGTAATACAGAGGCTAAGAAGATATAAATAAGAAGTATTACATACCACGTTGACTTAGAAAGAGCTAAGAAGGGGAACTTATATCCTATCCATATTGCAAGGAAAAGTAGTATTACTCCAACTACTGTTGAAACTGCAACGCCATAGCCTTTTCTATATACCATAAAACCAAATAAAACTGCAAGGACCATGAAAAGCATAGATGAGGTTGCAGCTGCTGGCCCTGCCTGGAAACCTTGCACCTCTGGATTGTAAGCAAAGGATGATGCTACGATATCAGTAAATGCTGCAACAATTAAAACTAACGTAAGCCAAGCAAAAAGGTTAAAAAGTATCTTTCCTTTTTTACCAACATTAGCTTCAATTATCTCACCTATCGATTTACCATCATGTCTTATAGAAGCTACTAATGAACCAAAGTCATGCACGCCACCTACAAATATACTTCCAATAACGATCCAAAGATAAACAGGAATCCATCCAAAAATCGCTGCCTGAATAGGTCCTGCGATAGGTCCTGCACCAGCAATGGAAGCAAAATGGTGACCTAAAAGAACCTTAGAGTTAGCTGGAACATAATCTACTCCATCGTATTTTGTATGGGATGGTGTTGGCCTTTTTGAGTCAATTCCCCATTGTCTAGCAAGATATCCACCGTATAATGTGTAGGCTGTTAAGAATAAAATTGCGCCTATAATAACTAGCCATACAGAATTCATAAAAACACCTCCTTATTTTTAAGGTGCTTCTTCAAGCACCTTTTTTAACGACTTGGCAGCTTTGCTAAAAATTAATTCATCGCTGGACAAGTCAACCAAAACTACTCTTACCTCACTCCAACCATGTAGATAAAATTTATATACTTTTTTATACTTAAATTTCTTTATATATTTTTTAATATCCTCTGTTGAAGCTTTGATGAGCAATATACCTGTTATGACGGTTGACATGTGATTAGGATTGGGTTTTACAAATTCCTTTTGCAATTCGACAAGGTTATTAACAAATCGTTTGACCTTATTTATATCAGCATTATGCACTATTTTTACAAATATAAATTCATTATTTTCATAACAATCTATAATATCCTTTTTTGTTAAAAAGGTTCTTATATTTTTAACATGGCTTTTGGCAAATAAATCAAATATTTCTCCATTATACCTAAACCCACTTGTCAATATCAAAGTTCCTTTTTAACTTCTCATATAAAAAGCTTATAAATTTTTCTTCCTGCATATTTATTCTCCTCTTTTAATATTTACTAATATTTATTTCTATATATGATAAATATTTCCTTCTTATTAAATGTTATATTTTTTTAATTAATACAAATATTATATTTGAGGTGATATATATGAATTTAACTCAAAAAGAAAGAATGTTACTACAAGATCAAAAGTCCCATGAAGAGTTATGCATAAAAAATACACAACCTATGCTCAGCAGGCTAAGGATCCTCAACTTAAACAAATATTTATGAATCACGCTCAAATTGAGCAGCAGCATCTTAATACAATAAATCAAATATTAAACGGTCAGGTTCCTAATATGAATCAGCAGCAAGGTCAAACTCCTCCTTCACCAAGCTTTACTCCTCCTGCGACACAGGCTGGAATTCCAAGTCAAAGTGAGGCTGATATGTGCAAAGACATTCTCGCAACCGAAAAGTATGTATCCGGAACTTATGATACGACTATATTTGAATTTAGAGACCACAACATAAGGCAGGTTCTTAATCATATTCAAAAGGAAGAACAGGAACACGGAGAAGCCATCTTTAAATACATGGAAAGCAAAGGAATGTATCAAGTGCAGTAAACAAAGACATGGCTCCAATAGGTTAATATTCTATTGGAGCCATTCTTATCCATTAATTACTCAACTGTTACTGACTTTGCAAGGTTTCTTGGTTTGTCTACATCGCAGCCTCTTTCAACTGCTGTGTAGTAAGCAAGAAGTTGTAGCGGAATTACGCTTAAAACCGGTGCTAAGATTGATAAAGTCTTTGGAAGATATACAACTGCATCTGAAACCTTTGAAATATCGTCATTGCCTTCAAAGGCAAAGGATATTACATGGGCACCTCTTGCAACAACCTCCTTGATGTTGCTTAACATTTTTCAAACAGTTCATCCTGTGTTGCAAGGGCAATTACAGGAACTCCCTTGTCTATTAAAGCTATTGGGCCGTGCTTTAGTTCTCCTGCTGCATAAGCCTCAGCATGGATATAGGAAATTTCCTTTATCTTTAATGCACCTTCTAATGCAACAGCAAAGTCAAGGCCTCTTCCAATATAGAACATATCCTTATGAACATAGTGCATTGCTGCAAATTTTTGAATTGTTTCCTTTTGTTCTAAAAGATGTTCCGCCTTTTCTGGAAGCTTTAACATTTCGTCCCTTATAAGTCTAAACTCTTCATCTGAAACATTGCCGTTAAGCCTTCCAAGATAAAGGGCTATTATATACATCGCAATAAGTTGTGTTACATAAGCCTTAGTTGATGCAACGGCAATTTCAGGACCTGCCCATGTGTATAAAACATCAGTAGCTTCCCTTGCAACTGAGCTTCCAACAACATTTGTTACAGCAATCACCCTTGCTCCATTTTCTTTGCCAAGTCTTAAGGCAGCAAGAGTATCTGCAGTTTCTCCCGATTGGCTTATAACTATCATCAAAGTATTTTTGTTTATAAGAGGATTTCTATATCTAAACTCAGATGCCACATCAACCTCAACAGGGACTTTAGCAAGTCTTTCTATAACATATTTTCCAACCATCCCTGCATGATATGCAGTTCCACAGGCTACTATATATATTTTATTTATATTCTCAAGATCCTCTTTAGTTAGTTTAATATCATCAAGTTTTATTTCATCTACTCCCGGCATTAGCCTTGAAGTCATTGTATCCTTAATCGCCTTTGGCTGTTCATGAATTTCCTTAATCATAAAATGCTCATATCCGCCTTTTTCAGCAGATGCAGCATCCCATGTTACATGGAAAACTTCCTTATTAACCTTTAATCCTTCAATTGTATAAATTTCAACATTATCCTTTGTTAAAACAGCCATTTCCCTATTGTCAAGAAGATATACATCCCTTGTGTATGGTAAAACCGCTGGAATATCTGAAGCTATAAAGTTTTCACCATTGCCTTTTCCTACAATAAGTGGACTGTCCTTTCTAACTGCGATGAGTTTATCTGGTTCTTTGCTGCAAACAATTCCAAGGGCATATGAGCCTTCAATTTTTGATACAGCCTGCATTGTTGCCTTTACAATATCCCCATCATAGAAATAATCTATAAGATGTGGAACTACTTCTGTATCTGTTTCAGTTTTAAATTCATAGCCTAATGAAATAAGCCATTCCTTAAGCTTTAAGTAGTTTTCTATTATACCGTTGTGAACAACGCTTATTGTAAAATCCTTGTTAGAATGAGGGTGGGAGTTAACATCTGAAGGCTCCCCATGGGTTGCCCATCTTGTGTGTCCAATTCCTAAAGAACCATCTATTGGATTAGCCTTCAATCTTTCCTCTAAGGCAGAAAGTCTTCCTTTACATTTTTCTATCTCAATTTTTCCGTTATTTACAATAGCAACACCTGCTGAGTCATATCCTCTATATTCAAGCTTTGATAAACCTTCAATCAAAATTGGAACAGCCTTTTTAGGCCCTATATATCCAACTATTCCGCACATATATTTTCTCCTTTCATATACTTTCTAGCTAGCATTTTTGACCCGCTCCCCTTTGTCCCGAAAATCGCTTTTCGGTTTTGTAGGGTAGCTAACGGTGGTCAGCCGCAGGGCATCCGCCGATTACTCGATAAACCCTGACCTCGTCAACTTATTGGCAACCCAATAAGTCCCGGCGCTTATAAGTTTTAACATCAAATCATCCTACTTTACTCTACTTATCCTCCTCCCTTCCTTTATAAATAAAGTCAAAACCGCCAAAGGGCAGTTTTGACTCTATTATATAATAATTATATGCAATTTTAAATATAATTGTTAAAAATTAATAAATTATTTAATTTTATCTGCATTTTTTCTCAATAAGTTCGGCAATTTTCCTTGCCATATTAGTAATCTTATCTAAATCTTCACCTTCTATCATAACTCTAACTAAAGGCTCTGTTCCTGACGGCCTTATGAGAACTCTTCCACTTCCATTTAGTTCTGCTTCAGTCTTTTCTATTTCCTTTACAATCTCCCCATCCTTTAAGTATGCATCCTTTTTGTCATTAGCAACCTTTGCATTTATTAGAACCTGAGGAAGCTCCTTCATTATTGAAGCAAGTTCAGACATCTTCTTTCTGCTCTTTTTAGAACAGAAACAAGCTGAAGGGCAGTTAAAAGACCGTCACCGGTGGTATTATAGTCAAGGAAAATAATATGCCCTGACTGTTCTCCTCCTATTTTATAGCCACCCTTTAACATTTCCTCTAAAACATATCTATCTCCAACCTTTGTTTTTACTGTGTTTATACCTTCCCTTTTGCAGGCTATGTCAAGTCCTAAATTGCTCATAACAGTAACAACAAGGGTATCTTTATCAAGTTTTCCCTTTTCCTTCATATCCTTTGCACATATTGTCATTATAAAATCTCCGTTGACGATGTTTCCATTTTCGTCTACAGCAAGGCATCTGTCGGCGTCACCGCCAAAGGCAAGTCCAATATCGCATCCTTTTTCTTGTGTGAATTTTCTTAATTCCTCCATATGGGTTGATCCACAATTTTTGTTTATATTTTTTCCATTAGGATTATTGTGGATAACATAAACTTCTGCACCTAACTCTTTAAAAAGCCTTGGAGCTGCAAAATATGAAGCACCTTCAGCACAATCAAGGGCAATTTTTAACCCTTTAAAATCAACGTCTATAGTTGATTTTAAAAATTCAATATAATCTAAAATAGCATCCTCTTTAAATTCCCTAACTCCAAGATCTTCTCCAATTGGGGAAGGCACTTCTGTAAGATTATTATTAATAACCTCCTCAATTCTATCTTCTACTTCATCTGGAAGCTTATATCCATCCTTATTAAAAAACTTTATCCCATTATATTCAACTGGGTTGTGGGAAGCTGATATCACAACGCCTGCATCAGCATTATATAATCTTGTAAGGTATGCTACTGCAGGAGTTGGAACAACTCCAACGCATATTGCATGGGCACCTACAGACATTATTCCAGCAACAAGAGCTGATTCAAGCATATCCCCTGAAATTCTTGTATCCTTTCCTACAATGATTGTAGGCTTGTGGGCACCTTCCGTTAAAACATAGGCACCTGCCCTTCCAAGCTTAAAGGCAAGCTCCGCTGTAAGCTCTCTATTAGCAATACCTCTAACTCCATCGGTTCCAAACATTCTTCCCATATCCTACTCTCCTTCTTGTAAACTTACATTTGATATATTAGCATATAGATACTTTCATATCAATAATTACTTTTTACAAGCATCTACCATGTTTTCTTCCACAACCCCTGCACTGTCCTTTCTCTTCATCTTTTATGCAGGAAAACTCCCTTGAGCCACATCGCGGACATCTTTCCTTTGATATTAAATTGCCTGTTGCCGCCTTCCATACTTCTCCACATTTTTCACACTTTGCAGTGCATTCGTTTATTATATAGTTTCCACCTTCTATTCTTAACACCTTGCCATTTACTAAACTGTCTGCAACTTTTTTCTTGGCTTCTGTATAAATTCTTTGAAACGTAGACCTTGCCACCATCATCCTTTCTGCACATTCAACCTGATCTAACCCCTCAAGGTCCATAAGTCTTAAGCTTTCAAGTTCCTCAAAGGATAAAATTATACAATCTTCATCAGGGGTGTCATTATCAATGGGACCAAATAACTTTATATTAGGGACATAATATATTTTTCTTCTTTTTTAGGCCTTGCCATTCCAATTCCTCCATAAATGTAATTTCCAATAATATTTTATCATTATTCCAGATTAATTCAACAAAAATAGTCCCCACTTTAAAGTGGGTTTAATGAGTCCCTAATATTCCAAGTTCTTTGCATTTCCTTTCTACCTTTGCAAAGGCATAACTTCCAACTAACCAAAAGATAAATATAGAAATAACAATTATTAGAAACTCTTTATCTAACGGCATTAAGGGAGTCTGACCTAATAATAATGCTCTAATACTATCATTTACATAAGTCATTGGCAAAATCATCGATATAAATACAAATCCCCTTGGCATTACCTTTATAGGGAAGGCCATACCTGACAAGGCATTTAATGTAGAATTTGTAATATCAACTATAGGTCCAGCTTCCTTTGCAATTAAAACTAACGAAGCAACGAAAAGTCCAAGGCCAAACAAACCTATTATACCCGGCAAAAGAAAGGAAATAGCCTTTAATATATTTTTATTAACTGTAAATCCAAAGGCAAAGTGACATACTATTCCTATTAAAATCACTTCAAAGGTAGTGGCTAAAAATTGAAATAGTGTCCTTCCTAAAAGTAGGGCGATTCTATTTGAAGGAGAGCTCCAATTTGATTCCAAAACTCCCTGTCTCATCTCATCCTTCAACGAAAATCCTACTGACCAAAATATCATAGAAACATATGCAGATACCATAAACCCAAGCACCATAAAACCTATATAATCTGAATTTCCAGTATATTTTTCAAAGCCTTCGATTCTTCCGTTGACGCTAAAGGCCTTACCCATGAAATAAAAGGGAGATAACCACATCAACGGCTCAAATAAAGTCATCAACACGTTTACCGGATATCTAAAATACATCTTCATGCTAATTAAAAACCTTGCCTTAAGCACATTTAAAAAGCTCATCTTCCCACCCCTAAAATCTTTCTAAAGAACCAGATATTTTTACTCTTTTTCTACTAATTTAAAAACCAACATTCCCAATATTAAAAATATTATACCTTCACCAGAACATAATATTAAATTATATGCAGTTTCCAATAAGGTTTTATCCATAATCAAAATGTCCCTTGCAGCT
This sequence comes from Caloramator sp. Dgby_cultured_2, assembly GCF_028872215.1. Taxonomy (NCBI): domain Bacteria; kingdom Bacillati; phylum Bacillota; class Clostridia; order Eubacteriales; family Clostridiaceae; genus Caloramator; species Caloramator sp. Dgby_cultured_2. The sequence continues at coordinate 314,944 of NZ_CP118396.1, read as the reverse complement.
TGTATTCCAAAGGTAAAGGGTAAAAACTTGGCTAAAGCTTGCATCCAATTTGGCATTATATATATTGGATAAGTTATTCCACAAAGTATCATCATGATTCCCCTTGCAACATTTACAGCAGCATTAACTTCCTTTGCCCAAAGTATTAAACTTGCGAATATCATTCCAAGGCCATAAACTCCAGGAAAAAGTATAAGAAATACAACTATCCAATCTATTAAATTTCCAGTAAATTTAATTCCATAAATTAGCCTGTATTCTATGATTCCAATCACGCTAAACATAATGGATAGAACCATAGAAATTATGCCGGCACCAAGCAAAATTGAAAATTTGTTTACGGGACACAGCCAATTGGACTCTAAAGTTCCCCTTAACTGTTCCTCCCTTAAATATCCTCCATAATTCCACATAGTAATATTAACTGCCATCCAAACCATGGTGCCAATTACTATATAGCCCATTATATTTTCAGTTCCTGCAACCTTTTGAAACACAATAAGTCCTTTTTATCAGGTCCAGCATATGCAAAGGAAGTTAAGATGTATAAAAGTGGAAAAATAAGAGGCCAAATAATAACTGAAATAAACCATGTAGGATATCTAAATAAAGTTGCTAAATCCTTTTTAGCCACAGCTAGAATAACCCTTAAATTCTGCATTTTTTCACCTACTCCCTTAAACTCTTTCCTGTTAGATGGATAAACACATCCTCAAGGGACGGTTCTTCAACATTTATATTTAGAACCTTTGCTTTTTTCTTTAAAACATAATCTAAAATCTCATGAATGACGCTTTCTCCATCATGATGATGGATTGTAACCTCAAAGGTTCTATTTTGTTGATTATAGTGGCTTAATACATTTTGAACCTTTTCTAAATTTTTTAAACCCTCAATAGTCTCATAAGACGTCCCTATAAGTTCTAATTTCATAGTTTTCACTTCATTTATACTTTTTTTAAGATTATCTGGCTTGTCGAGGGCGATTATTTTTCCTGAATCTATAATAGCCACCCTATCGCTTAAAAAATCCGCCTCCTCCATATAATGGGTAGTCAATAGTATCGTCTTGCCTTCCCTTTTGAATTCAAGAATTATCTCCCTTAAATTTATAGCCGACTGGGGATCTAATCCTAAGGTAGGTTCATCTAATAATAATATTGGTGCATTAGGCATTAAGGCTTTACCAAGGGCCACTTTTTGTTTCATTCCTGTGGAAAATTTTTCAACTATTTGATCTGCCTTTTCGCTAAGTCCTAGCCTTTCTAAAATCATTTCTGCCCTTTCCTTTGCTTCTTTTCTTTTAAGTCCATAAAGGGCACCAAAATACTCGAGGTTTTCCCTTGCTGTCAATTTCCAATAAATACTTCTATCCCCAGCTAAAACTGTTCCAATATTTCTTTGGGCTTTTATAGTTTCCTTTACAACATCTATTCCCAAAACTAATATAGTTCCTTCAGTTGGGAGTAAAAGCCCTGTTATCATTTTTATTAAAGTTGTCTTTCCTGCACCATTAGGTCCTAAAAGGCCAAATATTTCTCCTTTATAAATATCAAAACTAACACCATCGACTGCTTTGAATTCTTTTACTTCTGATTTTTTAAATAGTGCTCTTTTCTTTGAATAAAAATATTTTTTTACATCTCTAACCTCTATTGCCTTCTCCACCCCTACAACACCCTTTCCAAAAATTTCTTATAAGTTTATTTTAACATAAAACTTAATTTTTTCAATATTCATTTTAATATTTTTAATATTGTTCTTAATTTTATTTTTATTTGTGATTTATATTTTTTATTTTTATAATATTATAATTAATTTTATAACTTCACAACCAATCAATCGGCTATTCGATAAATTAAGAATGATAAAATTGAAAAAATATAGAAAATTATTAGATAATGCTAAAATATGCTATATAAAAATAAAAGAGAGGCTAAGCCTCTCTTTATTTTGCAAACTCTGCTCCTCTTTCAAGGGCCTTTTTATTTAATTCGTAGAACTGCTCTTTTCCATGCTCCTTCAATGCCTTAAGAAGTGACTCCATTGAAACTATCTTAGTCTTTTCAACAAGAGCTCCTAAAAGAACCATGTTGGCAATCTTCTTTGATCCAACCTCTTCTGCAATCCTTTGTGCAGGTATTTTAATAACTTCTATGTCCGTTCTTTCTGGCTCTCTATTTACAAGGTCGCTATCCATTATCAAAAGTCCACCTTTTACAACATATCTTTCAAACTTATCAAGGGATGGTCTATTCATTACTACAACAGCTGTTGCATCCGTTACAAGCGGAGCACCGATTGGTTCATCGCTTACTATAACTGAACAATTTGAAGTTCCTCCACGCATTTCTGGTCCATAGCTTGGGAACCATGAAACATTTAAGTTTTCTTCAAGACCTGCATGGGCTAAAAATTTTCCCATTGAAAGAATTCCTTGACCGCCAAATCCTGCAAATATTATCTCCTGATGTGGCATTATTTCACCTCCCCAGCTGTTATATCCTTCTTAACTCCAAGAGGATAGTATGGTATCATGTTATCCCTTAACCATTTAATTGCTTCGTTTGGTGACAATCCCCAGTTTGTTGGGCAGATTGAAAGAACTTCTACCATTGTAAAACCTTTACCCTGCATTTGTAATTCAAAGGCCTTCTTTATAGCCTTCTTAGCCTTTATTATATTTGGAACGCTATCAACTGAAACTCTTTCAACATAAACTGCACCATCAAGAGTCGCAATCATTTCTGAAACCCTTATTGGATGCCCTGCAGTATTTACATCCCTACCATAGGGTGATGTTTCTGTAACCTGGCCTGGAAGCGTAGTAGGTGCCATTTGTCCCCCAGTCATACCATAGATAGCATTATTTACGAATATAGTAGTTATCTTTTCTCCTCTTGCTGCAGCATGAACTATCTCAGCTGTTCCTATAGCCGCAAGGTCACCGTCTCCCTGATAAGTAAATACTATACTATCTGGCACTGCCCTTTTAATACCTGTAGCAACCGCTGGTGCTCTACCATGGGCAGCTTCATACATATCGCATGTAAAATAATCATAAGCAAGAACTGAACATCCAACAGGTGCAACACCTATTGTTTTATCTAAGATTCCAAGCTCATCTATAACTTCTGCCACAAGTCTGTGGATAACTCCATGGGTATAACCAGGGCAGTAATGGGTTGGCACGTCTAAAAGTGCCTTTGGTCTTTCAAATACTATAGCCATTACTTAGCACCTCCTACGATTTCCTTAATTTTATTTGCAATTTCAGCTGGGGTTGGAACCATTCCACCGCTTCTTCCATAGAAGAATACAGGCTTTCTTCCGTTAACTGAAAGTTTTACATCTTCCACCATTTGACCTTCGCTCATTTCAATTGATATAAATCCAGCTTTAACCTTGTCCATAACTTCATCAAATGCCTTCTTGGGATATGGCCAAAGGGTTATCGGTCTTATTAGCCCAACCTTTATTCCTTCCTTTTCAAGCATCTTAATTGCATTTTTGCATATTCTTGATAATGTTCCATAGGATACTATTGCTAAATCAACTTCTCCATCAAAATTGTAAAGTTCATATTTAACTTCATTCTTTTCTATTTCAGCATATTTTGCTTGTAATTTTCTGTTGTGTGCTTCTAACTCCTCTGGCTTTAAGAAAAGTGAATTTATAACATTATGATTTTGTCTTCCTCTTAAGCCATTTGCAGCCCAAGTTTTTTCTGGAAGATTTCTTGTAGTTTGTCTTTCTTTAAATTCAACAGGTTCCATCATCTGCCCAAGCATTCCATCTCCCATAACCATAACAGGGTTTCTATACTGATCTGCAACATCGAAGGCTTCTTGAACAAGGTCAACAAGCTCTTGAACTGATGATGGTGCATAAACTACCATTCTATAGTCTCCGTGTCCGCCACCCTTTGTTGCTTGGAAATAGTCGGACTGTGCAGGCTGAATTCCACCAAGACCTGGGCCTCCTCTAACGATGTTTATGATTACACATGGAAGTTCAGCACCAGCTATATATGAAATACCCTCTGATTTTAAGCTAATTCCTGGACTTGAGGATGATGTCATCACTCTAACACCAGCGCCTGCTGCACCATAAACCATGTTTATAGCAGCAACTTCGCTTTCCGCCTGTAAAAATACTCTTCCAACCTGTGGCATTCTCCTTGACATATAGGCTGCAACTTCAGTTTGTGGTGTTATAGGATAACCGAAAAAGCATTGGCAGCCTGCATGGATAGCAGCTTCACCTATGGCTTCGTTACCCTTCATTAATACCTTTTTAGCCATCTTATTTACCTCCCTAAATTATTTTTCAACAGTTATAACAACATCTGGACAAATTCTTGCACATGAAGCACAAGCAATGCATTTTACCATCTTCTCTTCTGTCACTGTCGCTGGGTGATATCCTTTGATATTCAATTTTTCTGAAAAGGAGATGATTTTCACAGGACATACTTCGATACACAAGCCACATCCCTTGCACCTATCTTCTCTAAATGTTACCTTACCCATACATAGGCCTCCTTTTAAATTAATTACTCTAAGTCACGCCTCCAAGGAGGAAGCATAAATATTTTTATTGGGAAAATATTTCCCCCAATTTCTTCTTTAACTTGTGAAACCAAATCTTCCCTTACTGCCGTAAAGGCAATAGGAATATTAATTTTTTCTGAAACTTCCTTGACAATCTCAAATCCTTCTTTAATCATATCTACTGTTGTTTCATATGAAAGATTAGTATTATTAATAAGATATTTTACCTTTAGCCTCGATGCCCTTTGGATTTCATCTATATACTGAATTATGCTATCTACATCATTGGTTAAAGGCCTTATTGTATTAATAACAAAATACATATCATAGTCTTCTTCTCTAAAGTATTTATTGTATTGTCCTAAAGCAACAGCTCCCTGATCATCGCCACCAACATCTAAAACAACTTCATATGTTTTATCATTAAACACAGTTAAAGTATTTAAAGGCACTGTCCCAAGCTCTGCATTTGAAAACTCCTTTGGTGTAGCGATAACCTTTATACCCTTTTCTTCTAAATAATCTGTTTGATCTCTTGTGCAAAAATATGGATTTACTATATCAAGATCGGCAATCGCAACCTTTTTACCCTCTTCATTAAGTTTTAGAGCATAATTTATAGCTATTTCAGTTTTACCACTTCCAAAGTGACCTGTAAAAACTCTAATTCTTGACATTAAATCACCTACTTATATTCTTTAGCAATCTCTTCTCCCCTTAAAACTCTAAGTCCACCTTCTGCAAGGGCAAGCATCTCATCCTCACCCGGATAAACTACAACAGGTGCAATAAAGCTTATTCTTTCCTTGATCCATTCTACAAATGTCTTACCATATGCAAGACCGCCTGTTAGAATGATGGCATCTACTTCTCCCTTTAAAACAGTTGCACACATTCCTATTTCCTTTGCAACCTGGTATGCCATTGCCTTATAAACAAGTTCTGCTTCTTTATTTCCTTCATTCATCATCTTTTCAACGTCTCTTGCATCGTTTGTTCCAAAATAAGCCATAAGACCGCCTTTTCCTGTTATTTTTTTCTTTATTTCATCTAAAGTATATTTACCAGAGAAACAAAGTTTTACAAGATCTCCAACAGGTAGGCTTCCTGTTCTTTCTGGTGAAAATGGCCCTTCTCCATCTAAGGCGTTATTTACATCTACGACTCTTCCTTTTCTATGCGCTCCAACAGAAATTCCTCCACCTAGATGAGCCACTATTAAATTTAGCTCTTCATATTTTTTCTCATGTTCCTTTGCATATCTTTTTGCAACTGCCTTTTGATTTAAAGCATGGAATATGCTTTTTCTTTGTATTTCAGGCATACCTGATATTCTTGCAATTTCATCCATTTCATCTACTACAACTGGGTCAACGATAAATGCAGGAATGTTAACTGACTTTGCTATTTCATAGGCTATTACTCCACCTAAGTTAGATGCGTGTTGCCCTTGAACGCCAATCTTTAGATCTTCTATCATTTTTTCATTAACGTTATATGTTCCACCTTCGATTGGTTTTAAAAGTCCACCTCTACCAACTACAGCATTTAATGATTCGATTGGAACATTCTTTTCCTTTAAAGCACTTAGTATAACATTTTTTCTAAACTCGTATTGTTCAAATATAGTATTGTATGGTGCAAGCTCCTCTGATGAGTGTCTTAAAGTTTCAACGAATACGGGGTTTAAGTCATCAAAAACAGCTATTTTAGTTGAAGTTGAACCAGGATTAATAACAAGCATTCTAAACATAGAAATTCCTCCTTATTTTGTAACTTCAGCCACTAAACTAGCAAGGGCAATTGAATACAACTTGCTTTCGTTGCTATCAGCTCTCGAAGTTAATATTACTGGAGCAGCTGCTCCTGAAAGAATTCCTCCATTCTTTGCGTTAGATGTATATGTAAGAGTTTTATACATTGCATTTCCTGTTTCAATATTTGGAACTAAAATTATATCCGCATGGCCTGCAACAGGGCTCTTTATTCCCTTATGCTTAGCTGCTTCTTCTGAAAGGGCATTGTCTATTGCTAATGGTCCATCGATTATGCATCCCTTTATCTGTCCTCTATCGTTCATCTTTGATAAAACTGCTGCATCGATTGTTGGTTGCATATCAGGATTTACAACTTCAACTGCTGCAACAACTGCAACTTTTGGCATTTCCATTCCTATAGACTTCGCAACTACCACTGCATTTTCAATAATTTCCTTTTTAGTTTTCAAATCTGGTGCTATATTCATAGCAGCATCAGTTAAAAGAAGCATTCTATTTAATGCTGGAACTTCAAACACAGCAACATGGGATAAAACTTTACCAGTTCTAAGTCCCCTTTCCTTGTCTAAAACAGCTCTTAAGAATGTAGCTGTATCAACAAGTCCCTTCATTAGCATATGCGCTTTCTTGCTTGAAACAAGTTCAACAGCTAATAGGGAAGCTTTTGCATTGTCCTTTTCATCGATTATCTCAAACATATCCTCAGGAATTCCAAGGATTTTTTCACATTCTAAAATCTTTTCCCTATCTCCAACTAATATAGCATCTGCAATTCCCATTTTCTTAGCTTCAAATACAGCCTCTAATACAGGCTCATCCTGTGCAACAGCAACAGCGATTTTTTAGTTGGATAGCTTTTAACTTTTTCTAAAATTTGATCAAATGTTTTAATCATATTACCACCTCTTTTTCATATATTTTTGCTTCTTCTTCACCTTTAACTACTCTAAAGGCACCCTCTGCAAGGGCAAGCATTTCATCTTCCCCTGAAACTACTTCTACATCTGCAATGAATTTTACTCTATCTATAATTAATTCATTTAATAAATTAGAATGAGCAAGGCCTCCTGTTAAAATTATCCTGTCAACTTTTCCACATAAAACCGCTGCACAAGCTCCTATTTCCTTTGCGATTTGATAAGCCATAGCTTCAAATATAAGCTTTGCATATTCGTCGCCTTCATTTATCCTCTTTACAACTTCCCTTGCATCGTTTGTTCCTAAATATCCAACAAGGCCACCTTGACCAACCATTTTTTCTTAAGTTCCTTATATGTATATTTGCCTGAAAATGCTATTTTTACAAGATCACCAACTGGCAAACCTCCACATCTTTCAGGCGAGAAGGGTCCACCCTCATTAGCATTATTAACGTCTACTATCCTTCCATTCTTGAGAGGGGCAACAGAAATTCCTCCGCCTAGATGGGCAACAATAAAATTAACTTCATCTAACTTTTTGTTTAGCTTTTAGCTACCCTTCTTGATACTGCCTTAATATTTAAAGCATGGACTAACGACCTTCTTGGAATCTCTGGAAGACCTGAGATCCTTGCAATATCTTCAAACTCATCTACGGCAACCGGATCTACTATATATGCATTTATCCCCTGTGAATCGGCTATAGATTTGGCTATTATCCCCCAAGATTTGACGCATGTTCACCCTGATAACCTATCTTTAAATCCTCAATCATCTTATCAGTCACTAAATATGTCCCGCTTGGCATTGGTCTTAAAAGACCTCCACGTCCTACAATTGCAATAAATTGTGAAAGTTCAAATCCTTCTTCTTTGATCCATTCTAAAATAGCATTCTTTCTAAATTCATACTGATCAGCAATTTTTTCAAATTTTGCAAGTTCTTCTGCTGAGTGAGAAATATTTTGCTGCCTTAAATTTTCAGTTCCCTTAAAAATAGCTACCTTTGTTGAAGTTGAACCTGGATTAATTGCTAGTATAAGTTCCCTCATGATACCCCCACCTTTTAAAAAAGTATCCACTTATATTTTAATTTATTACACTTTAACTTTGCAACTATAATTTAAATTTAATTAAAACTTATCCTTCATAAGGTTTAAACTTTTGCATGATTTTTTCCGCAACCTTCATTCCATCAACAGCAGCTGAAATAATACCTCCAGCATATCCCGCTCCTTCACCTGCCGGATAAAGCCCTGATATATTGGCACTTTCTAAATTTTCATTTCTTTCCATTCTAATAGGAGATGACGTTCTTGTTTCAACCCCCGTCATAATTGCATCATATCTTGCAAAACCTCTTATTTTTTGTCAAAATCCTTCAATCCTTCTTTTATGGAATTTATTACATAATTAGGTAGACATTCACTTAAATTAGCAAAATTATATCCCCTTGTATAACTTGGTTTAACCTTGCCCAATTTTGTGGAAATTTTATCCTTTAAAAAGTCTCCAACCAGCTGAACAGGAGCTAAATAATTTCCACCACCTTTTTTAAAGGCAAGGCCTTCATAATGTCTTTGAAATTCTACACCTGCAAGGGGTGATCCGAACCAAAATCAGAAGGGTTAACTCCAACCACAATTGCACTATTTGCATTTTCTTTATCCCTAGCAAACTCACTCATTCCGTTAGTTACAACCATATTTTCCTCAGATGAAGCTGCAACTACAGTCCCCCTGGACACATGCAAAAGGAATAAACAGGCCTTCCTGACCTTGTTGTATAGGTTAATCTGTAGTCAGCTGCCTTAAGCCTTGGATGTCCTGCAAATTTCCCATATTGATTTTCATCTATCATTTTTTGAAGATGTTCAATTCTTAATCCTATTGCAAAGGGCTTTGGTGATATTAAAAGTCCCTTATTGAATAAAACTTCATAAGTATCCCTTGCACTATGCCCTATTGCTAGTATAACTACATCACTGGGAATTTCAATGTTATCATTTACAATTATGGATACCAGTTTGCCATCCTTTATATTAAATCCAGTAACCTTAGAATTAAAGTAAATTTCACCTCCTAAAGATATAATCTTTTTTCTAATATTCTTCACAACCGTCTTTAATATATCCGTTCCAATATGTGGTTTTGCAACATACTTAATCTCCTTTGGTGCACCAGCCTTTACAAATTCATCTAAAACAAAATCACATCTTTTATCCTTTATTCTCGTTGTAAGTTTACCGTCTGAATATGTTCCTGCTCCGCCTTCCCCAAACTGAACATTGGATTCTTTATTTAGCTTACCTTCCCTCCAAAATATTTCAACATCTTTGTCCCTTTCATCGACTTCCTTTCCTCTTTCAAATATTATCGGCCTATAGCCATGCATAGAAAGTAAAAGTCCAGCAAATAATCCTGCTGGCCCTAACCCGATAATTATTGGTCTATAATTTAACTTTTCATTACCATATTCAATTTTCAATTCTTCTTCCTTTGGTTCAATCGTTATATCTTTATTCGATGCCCTTTCTACTATCTTTATTTCATCCCTACACTCAAACATAACTTGATAAACAAAATCAATTTTTCCCTTTCTTCTTGCATCTACCGATTCCTTTAAAATCCTGAAATTTTGCATATCGTCAACTGAAATATTCGCAAGCTTTGCTGCTTTAGGTTTTAATAGGCTGATGTCCTCATCAATAGATAGTCTTATGTTGTTTATTTTAATTGGCATATGCAACCTCCATCATTTTTTATTTATATTTACTGTAGCTTCATTTATATGCTTTCTTTTTAGAGCCACATTGTTAGGCAAATCAAGTTTTATTGGAATTTGATATTCGCCCTCCTGCTTATCTGATACATCTACATAAGCAATAATAGAATCTGAACTAAGAGAATTAATTATGCTTTCTGATCCCATAACTGTAACGTTAATCTTTGTTGGATAAACTAAATAATCATAATCGTTGTTAACATTATGAATTTGTAAATCTACCGATAATGTCTTTTCTATTTTATTTTCTACCTTTATGTCAACGGTTATACTTTTTATATTATTTGCTAGTGAAATGCCTTCTGGGATTATCAAATTAATATCTTTATAGGTTGATAAATTAATCTTTGACAAATCCATCGGTTCTGTCTCAATATAATCAACAGCATTAATTATGTCTTTTTCACCAATTATTTTAACAGATGCAGGCATTGGGCTTATTGAATGTAATATTTTATTGTCCGGAACTTCGCCCTTTGTTTTTACTATAACAGGAACTTCTTTAGACGGCTTAATCGGAAAGTAAACATCAATATATTTAGGCTCAATATTAAGGTATTGGACAGAATCTCCATAACTGTCTATAACCTTTATTGGTAAAGAGGCTGAAAAATCAGTATCCCGCTTAGATAAATCGACATTTATAACAGCACCTATAGCTTTAGCTACATATGTTTCTGGTCCTCTTATTAAAATCTCTGAGGGCTTTATATTTGGATTAACATATCCAAAGCCTTCCTTAGGCTGGCCAGTTATATTTAAGCTTACGGGAACAGTCTTTTCAAGTAAGCTATCGATCTTTACCTTGACATAGGGAATTCCCCTTTCATAAAGAACAGAAACCCCTTTAGGTGCCGATTTAACCTCAACCGGAACATTGTTAATTCCCTTTTTAATATATCCTCCTAAATCCGCCTCTAATCTAAAGTCTTCAGGTTTTGCCTTAAAAACATCCATTGCTCTTCCTGTAATTGTTAAATTTACCGCAAAGGTTTGGTTAGGAACTATCGTCAAATTGTTTTGTTCTAAATTATCAAGATTAGTAAAATAAACTGGAATATCTTCTATAACCCTAGTTTGTGTTGGATTTTGTTCCCCCATAACATAAATCCATAAAACAAAAGCAATAAATACACAAAAATCATAGTTATTATTTCTTGTTTGTTTTTCCAAGCCATATTTTCACCTTCTTAAACATTGTTGAATCAGTAAACATATTATGGATAAGAAGCTTTGTTAGGACATTTTTTAGCCTTTCTATGTTGTATCCCCTTGTAAGTCTTCCATTTATCGCCAAAGAAATAGTGCCGGTTTCTTCAGAAACAACAATGGAAATGGCATCTGACGATTCTGTTACACCTATTGCTGCCCGATGTCTTGTTCCAAGATCCTTATTGACATTTTGCTCTGTTAACGGCAGAACACATCCTGCAGCAACAATCCTATCTCTTCTTATTATTACCGCCCCATCATGAAGTGGAGAGTTTTCAAAGAAAATATTTTCCAAAAGCTCGGATGAAACAATACCATCGATTTTTGTTCCGCTTGCCACGAAATCATTAAGTCCAGTCTCCTGTTCAATAACGATTAGAGCACCTGTTTTAGTCTTTGCCATATTATTGACAGCCACAGCTATTTCATCTACAACCTTTTGAATTTCTTCATCCGATTCAAAAACTTTTTAGTTAAGAATCTACTTCTTCCTAAATGTTCCAGAGCCTTTCTCAATTCTGGTTGAAAAATAATAAGTAACGCAATAACTCCAACTGTTAATGTATTTTTAATTAGCCAATATAAAGTTACAAGTCCAAACCAATCGCTAAGTTTCATAACAACAGCGATAAAAACAAGTCCCTTTAAAAGCTGTTCAGCCCTTGTCTGTTTTATAAAAATATAAAATTCATAAAAAATGTAAGCTACTATTAAAATATCAATAACATTTCTTATACTCATATTTTTAATAAGATCCATAATTCCAGTAAAGCCATTCATATAACTTTCACTCCCACAATAAATCTCAACTATAATTATATATCAAAAAATTTTTTATTAGTATAATTTAATGAATTAAATTTTTAGATTATGGAAAAATTATTTAAGGAATATAATGTAAAGGAGTGATCCTATGTTAGAAAATGAAAGAATAGAAAATGAAATTAGAGATCTACTAGAAAGAGAACTTAAAGAACTTTCTATGGATATAAACGTAAAATGTGTAAATGGTCATGTAACTTTATATGGAATAGTTGACACACTATCTGAGAAATTAGCTGTAGAAGAATTAGCATCAAGAATTGATGGGGTAGATTCTATTGAAAATTCAATAACCGTCTCAACTGATGGAACAATAGAAGACAAAGAAATTGAAGAAAACGTAATGAATAAATTTAAAGGACATCCTGAACTTACCTCAGTTGGTGTTCAGGTTCAAAGAGGAACAGCAATTTTGAAAGGCAGGGTAAAAACATTAAAGGAAAAAAATTAGCCATGAAATTAGCATCAGAAGCCCTTGGGATTAAAGACGTTGTATCCCATGTTGAAATTGATTCTTTATATAAAATTGACGATGTTACAATCAACAACAGAATACAAACTGAACTTGTAAACAATAATCTGGACAGAAATGATATAAGGGTTTTCGTTGACAATGGAAGTGTAAGATTAACCGGTTATGTGGATAGTCTTCATGATATGGAAACAGCTGAGGAAATTGCAGAAGGCATCGAGGGAGTAAGAAATGTAAAAAACTTTTTGAAAATTAGAAGGAAATAATTGGATTTAGTAGAATTTTATTAGTAAATATTTATTGGAGGGGTTCAATGAGAAATAAAATCCAAGGAGAAATAAAAATAAATAAAATTAAAATACTAATAGTTTTATTAACCTTAACCCTTACTTCTTCAATCATCTATTTTTCTTTTTATTACTTATATAACTCTATAAACCAATCCTATTTAAAGCAAGTTAAAAAGATATTAAACAATGCAGAACAATTAAATAAGGACATTTCAAAAAATTAGCTCTTTTACAGTCGATTTCTATTGATGATAATACATCCATTAAAAATTTAATATCTGAAATTGAAAACAAAGAAGTTAGAATGGGTGACTTAATTATTGAACTACAAAATATTACTCCGCCGGAAAAATACACATATGAGCATAAAAAGTTATTGAATGTATTAATACAAACAAAAACTCCTTACGCAACTTAGGCTTATTATGAATAACCTAAAATCCAACAAAATATTTAATGCTATAGATAATTTCAACAAATACATGCTTGAAACTCAGGAAAAATATAACAATTTAAAAATAGCTAAAATCAAATTACCTTCTGAATTTGCTATTTTGCCAAACAATTTACATACATTTGCATATAAATACTATTCAACCTACGAACAAAAAATAGATTATTTGAACAATATCAAAATTATTTTATCGAAATGGATAAATTGATTAATGAATTTATTTATATAAAAACAGATTTAAATACTTATTTAGATAATATAATGAATAGTCAAGATTCTATCTACTCAACAAACATAGCGATAGAAAAAAATTAATTAAACTTGAGGCATTACAAGCGGCATTTTCAAATTTATCAATTCCTGAAAAATTAGTTAACATCCATTCCAAAATTGACGATATTATAAACTCTTATGTAGACTACTGCAAAAACTTCAAAGAAACCATAAGTCTTCTTTCTCAAACGGGTTCTGACCAGGAAACACTTACAAAAATCAATCAAAAATTCGAAGAAGCTCAAAAATCGTATATCCAAATAACCAACCTATGGATAGAAACCTTAGAAGAATACAACAATCAAAAACAAGCCTTTTCCGATTTAAACAATCTCTAGGGGAGCCTTTATGGGCTCCCTTAAATCATGATCATATTGCCACCCCTGCCATAATTTGTTCATTAAAATTTAAATAAAATTTTGATATAATTTAAAAAAAGATTTAAGGGGTGGTTAGCATGGTAAAGAGAATAGCATCACTATTAATAGCCTTCCTACTTATAATCCCTTCAGTAGTCAACGCTGCTATAACCCTCCCGTTATATTATGGTAATAGGGGTGAACAGGTTGCAGAACTTCAAACTAACCTTAAAACATTAGGCTACTACACATCAAACATCGATGGAATATATGGCTATACCACATACTTAGCGGTTCAGAAGTTTCAAGCCGATAACTCACTAAATCCAACTGGGACTTTAGACCTTGTTACTCTTAACCAACTTAACAAAGCATTAGCTAATGAACCGAAAATATTATCCTTTGGAATGAGGCATGAAAGTGTTTCCGAACTTCAAACTTATCTTTACGCGTTAGGATATCTTTCAGTTCAACCAACAGGATACTTCGGTAGCCTTACACAAAGTGCAGTTATGAATTTTCAAAGGGATTATGGTCTTAATGTAACAGGAAGGGCTGATAAAACTTTATTTAACAAGCTTTTTGAGGTTATCGATAATAAATACAGATCATATACTGATTATCAAATTTATTATGTGCAAAAAGGGACACGCTCTGGAGTATATCACAAAAGTTTGGAGTAACGGTAAATGATATTTGTAGTGCAAATAATATAACTACTTCAACAGTTTTATCCATTGGACAAGCTATGAGAATTCCCAAAATTGTAGTTCCTGTAAAGCCATATTATCCAAAATATGGCGAGTATCTTGATTGGTTTACGCAAGCTCAATATATATTCCCAGTAGGTGCTGAAGCCACATGTTATAGATTACTTTACAGGAAAAAGCTTTAGAATAAAAAGAACTATAGGATCTGGTCATGCCGATGTTGAAACGTTAACGGCACAGGATACAGCAATAATGAAGGAAATATTCGGTGGAAATTGGACATGGGATGTTAGACCTATTATTTTAGTTGTAAACGGAAGAAGAATTGCAGCTTCAATGGCGGGTATGCCACATGCTGGTCTTGATGCATATCCTTCAGGGGTAAATGTATATAATAGATCCGGTAATTATGGTTATGGTCCAAATTATGATTATATAAAGGGTAATAATATGGACGGACATTTTGATATCCACTTTGTTAACTCATTAAGACATAAGGATTGGCAGGTAGATGAAAGGCATCAAGCTATGATAAAAATTTCTGCAAATAGATAAGTATTAAACCAGGCTTTTGGCCTGGTTTTTTGTAATATTTCCCTTCAATATGAAATATTATTTTATAGAAACTTATTTTAAAGGTGGTCATGTGAAAAAAGCTGTTCTAATCATATTCATTATATTTATATCACTAATTGTCATAATAAGCGGTAAAATTACTTTTATTGATGGAAATAGCGTTTTTAAAGAAACATTTTTAAATAAAAAATTTACTAATCTGTATATCTTCGTCGATATAACTGAAAATAAAATGTATCTTATATCAGAGGGAAAGGTTGTAAAAACTTATCCTGTTTCCTCAGGAAAGTATAAAACTCCATCCCCTATCGGAACCTGGACAATAACAAGTAAGGCAAGATGGGGCGAAGGATTTGGAGGTTATTGGATGGGTTTCAATGTCCCTTGGGGTATGTATGGAATCCATGGAACTGATGAACCTTGGTCCATAGGTCGTCCCCTCTCCCATGGATGCATACGTATGTTTAATAGGGATGTCGCAGAACTTTATAGAATTACTCCAATTGGAACAAAAGTTACAATTTACGGCGGCCCTTTGGCCCCTTTGGAAGCGGATTTAGGGTTTTAAAACCAGGTGATAGAGGTTCCGATGTTTATGTAATCCAAAAAAATTAAAGGAATTAGGGTTTTACAATGGCTATGTAAATGGTATTTATAATGAAAGCACAAAACATGCCATTCATAGTTTTCAACGAAAACATGGGCTTTCTGTTTCAGATTATATCGGCATATCCTTTTATAGCAAGCTTGGAATTTATCTGTTTGATTAGTCCCCAATTGACTTAATCCTTCAATTGGGGAACTTATTTTATATCTATAAATTTTAATTCACCTAAAAAATTTTCATGATTTTTAGATTTTACTAACACACATAAAATATTGTTATTATATGAAAGTAAAGATATGTAATTTTCTTTAGGTAGTAAGGTAATTTTTTTATTTTTTAAATCAATAAGTTTTATATTATCTCCATCCGCTTTTGATAATACAAATAACATATTGTCTTTAACATAAAAATCAATTACATTTTCAAGCAAAACCTCTTCTTTATAGTTTTTTAATTCTATTCTTATTAATTTGTTCCCTTTTAAGTGATAATTTATATAATATAAAAATCCATTATCTAATATTAACTTCCCTAAATTAAAGTCAGCTCCAAAGTCAACTGCATTTGTTTTTATTTTTTTGCGACTTTGCCATAAAAATTCATAACTACCAAATTCAAATTGCTATCAATAAAATAAATATTTTCATCATTGGCCTGAAGGGCATAAACTTCTTCATCATATAATCTAGATATTGAATAGTTTTCTAAATCAATTTTATATATCCCCTTCTGCCCCCAAGTCAAAATCATGTTGTTTATAATAATTCTATTTTCAAATAATGCATTAGCGATATTAGCTTCAAAGGGAAGAGCTATCAAATCCCTTCCATTCCATATTTTCCTTAATTCATTTTTATAGTCATAATAAAATATTTTGTCATTTAAGATGAAAAAATTTAGATATTTTTTAAATACCTTGTTTTGACTTACCTTGTCTACTCTTTTATTTTGAAGGTCAAACCTATATAAATAATTATCTTTGCTATTTATAAAGAAAATGCTGTCACCATATTTAATAAATCCCATTTCATTTGAATCTTTAATTAATAAAGATTTATCTTTATAAATATTAAAATCATTTGTATCTATAAAATACTCTCCACCATCAAGATAATAAAATTCTGGATATAATAAATTAAAACTTTTCTTTGCATTAAGGTCATTTGTTTTATAAATAAAGAACATAAAAAAGCAAGAATAAAAATTAATATCTTTTTAATCACTATCATCCCCTCTTCCATAATTTACTATTTAAAATACTTCTTTTTAAATAAATAAATCCTTCAAAAATTAGTGTATATTCGTCCTTCAAATTCATGTATATTACAACACTAATCCATTTTATTCTTAATTTTTGCCTTTAATATAAGTTTTATTCCTATTTTTTCCTATATTTCGCAAAATTATTTAACAAATCATAGCATAATATTTTACTTATTGCACACAATAATTTTGTAAAAATTTAATGGAGGTGTTAATATGGTAAATAGAAGCATTGCTTGTAATGTTCGTGACTGCAAATATCATGCACAAAACGAAAATTATTGCACCCTTAATGCAATCCAAGTTGTAAACCATACTACTCCTGCAACTACAAAGGAAAGCACAGACTGTGGCAGCTTTGAGAAAAATAAAGGATCTGGCTTAGCCAGATCCTAAATATTATAAAAAATGGGACAAGGAAAGGAACTAAAAAGGTTAGAATTGTGCCGGTCAAAAAGCAATGACGACGGTCTCTTCATCTGTAAATTTTGAAATAACAGGCAAAGTTGTATCCATTGCTGTTGCCCCTGATGGTGCTATTGCAGTTATGTAGTTTATTTTGCTTGCTATAAAGCCTATGGATAAAACGGCTAAAAGTTCTCTAAAAACGTTACTTAAAAATGCAACTGTTCCAGCTTCTGCACCTGCTAAATTTGTCAAAATTACTGCTGATAGGCTATACCACCCAAAGCCTGCCGAAATAGCCAAAGCTAAATTTGTCTGTAATTTAAAAATTAATCCTACGATCAAACCTCCAAACAAGCTACCAATAACTACAGCAAGAGGAACTAATAGTATTTTAACCCCCTTTTTCTTTATCTTTGTAAGGACCTCTTTATTCAATCCAATATCTACCCCTACCGAAAAAATCAAAAGATTAAGTGCTATAGTTGATATTTTATCAATATCTTTGAACATTTCCGGCGAAATGAAATTTCCAAAGGCTATTCCTAATG
This sequence comes from Caloramator sp. Dgby_cultured_2, assembly GCF_028872215.1. Taxonomy (NCBI): domain Bacteria; kingdom Bacillati; phylum Bacillota; class Clostridia; order Eubacteriales; family Clostridiaceae; genus Caloramator; species Caloramator sp. Dgby_cultured_2. Next base: position 296,916 of record NZ_CP118396.1, on the reverse strand, counting down.
TTAAAGAAATTAAAATAATATAGACCATCTTTATTCCTCCCTTAAAAATTTTATATAAATAATATATACAGCAATCGCACTAAACAAAGCTGTAAAAAGGGCAAAGGAAAAAGATTTAATTCCAATAAGTTTAATATTTTTAACAATATTTTCATCGTTTCCGATCTTAATTCCCATAGTGAAAATAAGCAAAAATAATCCAGCTAATTGAAATTTTGAATTAAATTTAACTATTGTATCAGGCAGTTTTAAAAATGCACCTACCATAATTCCTAAAAATAAACTTAAAAAAATTAAATACACACCCATCTCCCCTTTATTATTTAAAATTTAACTTATTTCAAATATATAATTTTCTTCCAAAGTTTTCAAGCTATTATTCTTAAATTGTAAATAATAAGTTCCCTTATCAAGTTCTAATAAATAAAAGCCCTGTCTTTCAATAACTTTTAATTCCCTTTCATCAGCATTTTTAATTGTCAATTTTATATCCTTTGGAAGTTGAAAAACCTTAAGCATTATTTTTTGTTTATATTCTACATCTATTTTAAATATATCAATATCCTCAATATAATCAATGCTTCCTGAAAAAAGCATATTCTTTTTTATTTTATAAGCCTTATCAAGAGTGTTATTGTATTCATACGAATCCATGTTTACTTTAATATCATCTTCCACTATTCCTTTATATCTCATAGGATAAAATTTTTTACCGTTTTGCCCCTTTTTGATTTCTTCATATGTTCTATAACTTACTACAGTTTTATCCTTACTTTTTAAACTATTACTATGCCTTGCCTCAAGAGTTATAATTCCCTCTTTATCATAACTTTCTTTTAAATAAATAAACGTGTGCTCACCTTCAGCATTAAAAATATCCATAGGTTTAATTTTTTTATGCTTATATATTTAAAATATCTTTTTAAAGTCTTTGTAGAAACCTTTTCAGGTAAATTATACACAGCTCCTACAAATCCTGAACAGTCAAGTCCGGCAGTTTTTGCCTTATAGCCTCCTTCTGTTAAAACATTGCCTGGGACATAATCCTTTTCTATAGCATCTTTAAAATTTTTAACATCAATCCTATCGCTAATATCAACTGAAATATATCCTCCCCAACAGTAGGGAATGCCAACAACAATTTTCCTCTCATTCCCTAAAAAATTAGGCAATTTGATATCATCACGATTAAACACTTTAGGTTGATATTCCCAAACAAAATTAATTATCTCCATCGCCCTTTTATACGCCTCTTGCCTTGTGACTTTTTTACCTGAATCTTTTCCTTATCAATTTTTAATAAAAAAATATAAAAATTAATAAAAGTATTGCGATAACTAATCTAACAAACAATTTTCTATAAATCATCCTTTTTTCCTCATATCTTCACCTAACAAAATTACTAATTTAAAAATATTACTTTAAACTATATTTTATGATAAAATCATAAAGAGAGGGGAATTTTATGAATAATCTTGAAAATTTCATCCAATCCTTTGAAAATGTTTTGCCTTACCTAATTAAGTTCTTTGATGAAAAGGTTGCCTTTAATATCTCTGACAGAGAAAAATATCTTAAAGTTTATTATCTTGATAAACTAAACATATATGTTAAAGAAGGAGACCTTATATCAAAGGATGGTGCAGATTATGAAGCCATAAAAACAGGTAATGTAATAACTAAAGAAATTCCTAAAGAAATATTCGGCGAGCCAATTAAATGCATATCTGTCCCTATTAAAAACGATAGCAAAAATGTAATTGGTGTTTTGTCTATAATTAAAAGCACGAAAAAGCATGTTGAAATCCAGGAACTATCTAATAATTTAAATGATGCTTTGTCTCAAATTACTGAAGCGATAAGCAATATAGCCGTTGGAGTCCAAAACGTTTCTGAAGCCAATAGAAAAATTCAGCATACTATTCAAGAGGCCAATGAACAGGTAAAAAATACCGATGAAATTTTAAAATTTGTAAAAAACATTGCAGATCAAACAAATCTTTTGGGATTAAATGCTGCTATTGAAGCTGCAAGAGCTGGAGAGAGCGGAAAAGGATTTGGAGTAGTAGCTCAAGAGATAAGAAAACTTTCTACCTCCAGCAATGAATCAATTAAAAAAATAAATGAAATCCTTAAAAATATACAAAAATATGTTAACGATATAAGTTCCGATATAAACAAAACTAATATAGTTTTCCAAGATCAAGCAACTGCTCTTGAAGAAATTTTAGCAACTGTAGAGGAAATCTCTGCAACTGCTCAAGTTCTGTTTGAAATGACCAGCAAAAGATAAATGAGGCTGCAAAGCAGCCTCATTTAATTTGAACCTTCATAACCGCTTTCTTGTCTTTATAAACAGCTACGACTTCTCCTTTAATGCCCCTTTTCCCCTTAACTGTCAATACTCCGTTTTTTATTATTCCTATTTTACCATTAATCAAATATTTTATTTTATTGTTGTCAATTATATGGCTATTACCATATATATCATATCCAACGATGTTTAATCTATAACTTTTTCCATTAGATATAGTTAAATTGTCTTTGTCAAATTTAATTTTTGTTAAAGGAACTTCTTTATCTACAACCTCAACCGGAATATTTAAAACAGTTGAACCTACTTTTATGGTTAATGTCGTTAACCCAACGTTTCTTGCTTCAAAGCTCCAGTTTTTAAAGGATACGACATTAGGATCTTGGTTAGCAATTGAAATTTCTACATCTTTTAAGTTCGTTAAATTAAATATATTATTATAGCTTCCAAACGTAATATAACCCAAAATTTCTATATTTTGTTTGTTTCCCTTAGGTAAAACTATTTTATTTATCGGCTGGCCCTTCTTATCTTTTATTCCGAGATATTCAATTACTGGAACGCTTTTTATAGTTATACTATCGTTTATATATAACCTTGCAAAGCCTAAATATCCGCCATCTTCTAACTTAGCATATCTTTTACCCGATCCGTTTCCAGCTATTAAAAAGTCTACCCCATTTTCATTCCATTTTTGAATATATGTTGATGACCGAAAATTACAAGAATATTTTTATCCTTATTTTTACTTTTATAATCAAAGATTATATCCTTTAAAAGTTTGTTATCCCTTTCAGGCATATTATAACCTTTGTTAATAAAATCCCTAGTCGGAACATGAGTAAGAATTATTATATTTTTTTATTTGATATACTTAAGGCTCTCTTTAAAAATTCATATTGGGTTGGATCAGTGTTATATATTGAAGACATCTTTGAAGAATTTAATGTAATTATATTGGTATTCCCGTAGGAATAAAACTGAGTAGAGTCTCCAAAATTTATTAAAAGCTCGTTAGAGTTATTTAACGAATCGTGGTTCCCGGCTGTTATTATAAATGGCTTTGTTACCTTAGATAAAACTTCCTTTATTCCATCCCATTCTTCCTTTGTATCACCATCGACAATATCTCCTGCATGTAAAATAAGGTCCGGATTATCCTTACTTGAAGTTTCTATAAGCTCGTCTAAATAATACTTAGTATGTGTGTCAGCAAAGACATCAATAACTATATCCTTTTTGCTAATAACATTCATATCTTCAACCCAAAACTTTGAAACTACAACATCCGAAACATTGCCCTTTTGATCCCTTGCATAGATTGTAAGGGTATGTTCTCCATTTGACAATGGATTTTTAGGTAAGGCGAATCCATAGCCTGAAGTCTTATCGTAAAATACATTTTGCTGGATTGAATCAATAAAAAGGAATATATCATTTTGATTTACTCCCGTTTTATCGTCTAAAATATTAAATCCTATCCTCGGCATGTTAGTTCTAACCTTTGAAGAATTTAAAGGATATAAATTTGTAATTTTAGGGCCTTCTTTATCTTCTTCTAAAACAATATTAAAATTTCCTTCAAAACTAGTCTCGTTTCCCGCCTTATCTTTTAACTGAACATTTAAAATATGATTACCTTCAGCTAGCCCAATAAAATCAACATATATTTCCTTATGAATTTCATCATAAACTCCTTTATAGGCTTTTCCATCTATTTTAATATTTATTGAATTAGGATCAATTCCTGAAATATCATCGTTAACCCTTAATGTTAGTCTTCCATTAGTTGTATACATAGTTTTGGGCTTAAACTCTAGAACCTTTGGTGGAGTATAATCATTACCTTCATTATAAATAAACTTTAAATCATCTAAATAAATTGTAGATAATCCTTTCAATGATTTATCATCTTCTACAAATGATAAATTCATAAAGGTTAATGGAATAGATACATCTGGAATATCAGCTGTTAAAAATGTCCATTTTCCATTTTGAAGCTTTGTATTAAATGGAATTTTATAAACATTATCATTATTATCAACTAAATTTACATAAACTTTTGCATTTGTTCCCTCGCTATATGCCCAAACTGATATTTTTTAGGTTTTACATGGGAAACATAAAGGTTAATTAAATCATTATTTTTTTCATCGTAAAATGTAGGATAAAGGTTGCTTGTTAAACTCTCCCTTCTATCCCATTCATTTAAGTCATAAGAAATCTTAAGGGCATACCTTCCATTTTTAACTTTTTGATCTGTAGTTTCTGCCTTTGAACTTAAAAGACCTTCAACAAAATATCTTGAACTTTCATTATGTTCAAAATCATCTATTATCATTTCATCAACGTCCACATATATGAGTGCCTTTGAAGCTTTATCCCCTATTTTTGCCACAACTTCTCCCTTCCCTTTTTGAAGGGCAGTAAAATTCCCTAACTTATCGATTTTACCTATGTTATTATTCACACTCCAGGATATTAATGATTCTGAAACAATAACATTTTTGCCATTTAATTTAGCTTCTACGCCAAATTTATTTTTTGATTTATACTCATCCATAGATTGTTTTGAGATATTTTTAGTTCACTTATCTTATCAACCACATTAATATTTAAAATTGCCCTTTTCCCTTGGTATTCAGCAATTATTTTCCCTGTAATTGCTTTATTCCCTGCAATAAATATTCCATTAACTATTTTCCCTAAATCCTTATCAATTGTCCATTTTATATCAGCTTCCTTTAAATCAACCCTGTTATAATTAGTATCATATCCTAAAAGCTTTAAGGGATATTGAGAATTTTTATAAATATAAACATCATTTTCAGGGAAATATATATTATTTAACACATAACTCGGCCCAGAATTATCAACAAATAAAATTCCATTTGTTATGTTTCTTTCTCTACCATCCGATAACCTACTAACTACCTTTGAACTATCCTCCCATGGAAATTTAATGTTCATTTGTGTAGAGCCACCGCCATCTAAAACAACAGCATTTACAGCGCCTAAGTTTTTCATATATACTCCAAGTTCCTGATAAGTAGCTCCATCGCTTATATACCCATCTTTATTACCATAATCAACAATTACTGCAATTATCTTATTGTCATTAGTAATTCCTATAGCTGTTCTTGCTCTTTTTGAATTAACATGGGTAGGATTTGCTCCATTGTTTATTATCTCTTGAGAAGTTAATGCCTTACCATCCTTTACTATAAAAGCATACGTTCCTATCACATCTTTAATTGGTTTATCAAATTCCACTTTTATTTTAACTTTATCCCCAACCTTTAAATTATCCTTAACCCAATTAAACTTTTTGCCGTTGCTTGCAAGGACTATGCTGTCCTTTGGAATAATAATATCCTTCTTATTTACTCCTAAGTCTACTACAACTCCTTCATATTCTTTTCCAAGCTCAATTTGTGAAATCCCCTTTATAACAGTTAAAGCTCCGTTTTTATAGTAATCCTTAAAATCTACTTTTCTTTCATCGTTTAAAAGATTGTTTAATAAAATAATGGACTCTTTAAACTTTTCCCTATTAACGTTATCTATACTAATGCTTGCATTTGATTCTAATATTGTTAAGCTTGCCTGCATGTGAATATAATCTATAAATGGTATTCCTTCTTTTGTTAGCCCAAATACAGGATAGATGTTTTCTTCGCTTCTTGAAGAAAATCCAGTTAAAATGAATCCATCCCTTACCTGAGGGCCAGTGCTAAACCCCGAGGTCATCTCGAACATATCGGCATTAATACCTGCAACTACTTTTTTCCCCTTTATCTGCTCTCTTTCTATTTGATTAGTTAATGTGTCTGATTTTTTTACTTTATCTTCAGCTTTTGAAAAAACAAGTTCTATATTTTTATTGTTTAAGTCAGCATTTAAAATATATAAATTTTTTCTATCAGAATTTTGGATATATTTTCTTGTATATGTTATTCCCTTTGCTATCTCTGTTTTGTAAATTTCTGTTTCTGAATTTTTTGTTTTCGAGTAGGCAACATTAGATAAAAGAATTAATGTTGACAAAGCAATGCTTAAAATCCTTGAAGCCTTCTTCATATAATCACCCCAACACCTTTTAAAAATTAGACGCAATTATTAGTTTATTGTTCATTTTTCTATATTATACCACTAAATTTTTAAATCGTTAAATTTTTGATAATTTTCGACATAAATAGCTAATTAATATTTATTATTAATGAAAAATATATTATAATTTTTATATATAAACACTAAGAGGTGATCGCTTTGTTAGATGTAATTAAAAAGCAGAAGAAACCCATAGTTTAAATAAAGATGAATTAGTTTTACTTTTAAAAGAGGATAAATTCGATAAAGAAATTTTTGAGGCTGCAGACAGAGTAAGAAAAAATATGTTGGAGATGAAGTCCATTTAAGAGGTCTTATAGAATTTTCCAATATTTGTAAACAAAATTGTCTATACTGTGGATTAAGGAGAGATAATAAAAACGTAGAAAGATATAGGCTATCGGAAGAACAAATCATAAATTTTGCTAAAAATGCAAGAAATTTAGGATATAGGACAGTAGTTTTGCAATCCGGTGAAGATGATTATTTCAACGTCGATAGAATGACAAGAATATTAAGGGCAATAAAAGAACTTGATCTTGCAATTACCCTAAGTATAGGCGAAAAAGTTATGAAGAATATAAGGCATATAAAGAAGCAGGGGCAGATAGGTATCTTCTTAGAATTGAAACTACTGATAAGGGACTTTACGAAAAGCTTGACCCTAATATGAGCCATGAAAATAGAAAAAGATGCCTTATGGATTTAAAAAAATTAGGCTATGAAGTTGGAACAGGATGCCTTGTGGGACTTCCTGGGCAAACATTAGAATCCCTTGCTGATGATATTTTGTTTTTTAAAGAAATAGATGCAGATATGATAGGTGTAGGGCCATTTATTCCAAACCCCGATACACCCCTTAAGGATGAAAAAGGGGAACCTTTGAATTAAGCTTAAAGGTTATGGCTTTAACTAGGCTACTTTTACCCGATATAAATATTCCTGCAACTACAGCCATGGAAACTTTAAATAAAAACGGAAGATTAATAGCTCTTCAAAGCGGTGCTAATGTTGTAATGCCAAACGTTACGGAAGGAGAATATAGAAAACTTTATGCCCTTTACCCCGGTAAAATCTGTGTTAACGATACACCAGCCCACTGCTTTGGATGTATCTCAGGAAAAATCAATAGCATTGGAAGGCCGATATCCAAAGATTATGGATATAGAAAAAGATTTTTGAAAAGGCTTAAAATTTCATATAATAAATATAAAGTAATTTTGAGGGGGCCTTTATATGACCCGGGCATATCAGGTTTTTATAGATTTTTTATTGATATTTGTTTTAATTTTAATTAACGGTTTTTTGCTGCTTCTGAAATAGCAATTATTTCAGTTAATAGAAATAAGATTTCCATGCAGGCACAAGAAGGGGATAAAAAAGCCCTATTGATACAAAGACTTTTTAAAGAACCAAGTAAATTCCTTGCAACAATTCAGGTTGGTATAACATTAACAGGATTTCTCGCCAGTGCATCAGCAGCAGTCAGTATATCAACCTACTTTTCTCAATACTTAAAAAGATTAAATATCCCCTTTAGCGACCAAATTTCGCTATTACTTGTTACACTATTTATTTCATATATAACCCTTGTTTTAGGAGAACTTTTGCCAAAAAGACTTGCTCTTCAAAATCCTGAAAGAATTGCCTTTAGCATAATAGGAACAATAGTATTTATATCGAAGATAACAGCTCCATTTGTAAAGATATTAACATTATCAACAAACTTTTTGCAAAGCTTTTTGGTGTTGGTGCAACCTATGAAGAGGAAAAGGTTACAGAGGATGAAATTAGAATGATGATTGACGTTGGAGAGGAAAATGGAGTTTTAAACGAGACTGAAAAAGAAATGATAGGCGGTATATTTGAATTTGATGATACCTTAGCAAAGGAAGTTATGACTCCAAGAACAGCAGTTTTTGCAATAGATATTAACTCCCCATTGGAAGAAATAATCCATCAAATTATTGAAGAGCAGTATTCAAGAATTCCTGTTTATGATGGTGATATAGATAACATAGTCGGAATTCTTTATATGAAGGATTTATTTGTTGAAATGGCCTCAAAAAATTAGATGAAATTTCAATTAAAGATCTTCTCCGCCCTGCATATTTTGTTCCAGACACTAAAAAGATAGATAGGCTCTTTAGAGAGCTTCAAGCCAGCAAAAACCATATGGCAATACTTATAGATGAATATGGAGGAGTTTCAGGTATAATTACTATTGAAGATTTGATTGAAGAAATTGTGGGAAATATTGCAGATGAATACGATGAAGATGTTAAGGATTTTCAAAAACTTGACAGCAATGTTTATATAGTCGATGGACTCGTTAGCATAGATGAAGTAAATGAAAAATTAAATCTTAAACTGCCAACTGAACATCACGATACAATTGGCGGTTTTGTTCTTAACCTTATTGGGAATATCCCTGAAACTGGTGAGAGCGTCCAATTTGAAAACATAACCTTCACTGTTGAAAAGATTGATGAAAAAGAATTGAACAAATAAAAATTCACATAAATTAAGGTGCCGAATGGCACCTTAATTATTTCAACTTTTCTCTAAGTTTTTCGAGCATATCAACTGTCATTGAAGCAAGGTCATATTTGGGATTCCATCCCCATTCTTCCCTTGCAGCACTATCATCTAATGAGTCTGGCCATGATTCTGCAATTGATTGTCTAACTGGATCCACATTGTAATCCATTTCAAATTCAGGAATATGCTTTTTAATTTCAGCTGCAATATGTTCCGGAGCAAAGCTCATTGCTGTTATGTTGAAGGCATTTCTGTGCTTTAGTTTTGATGGGTCAGCTTCCATAAGCTGAACTATAGCCTCAAGGGCATCTGGCATATACATCATGTCCATATATGTTCCTTCTTTTATGTAGCATGTATATTTCTTATTCTTAATCGCTTCATAATATATATGAACTGCGTAATCTGTAGTTCCTCCACCTGGTAGGGTTTCGTAGGATATAAGTCCTGGATATCTTACCCCTCTTGTATCAACGCCATATTTTAAGAAATAATAGTCACAAAGGAGCTCTCCAGCAACCTTAGTTACACCATACATAGTAGTTGGTCTTTGAATTGTATCCTGTGGTGTTTTTTCCTTAGGAGTGTTTGGACCAAAGGCTGCAATTGAGCTTGGAGTAAATACTGCAAGCTTCATTTCCCTTGCGATTTCAAGAACATTATATAATCCGTTCATATTTACATTCCAAGCAAGGTCTGGCTTTGCTTCTCCTACTGCTGAAAGAATAGCTGCAAGATGGATTATAGTGTCAGGAGAGTATTTTTTAACTACTTCTGCAAGTTTTGTTGCATCAGTAACATCTACTACTTCAAATGGACCTGATTGTAATACTTTTTCTGGACCATTTGGATTCTTATCTGTCGCAATAACGTTACTATCCCCGTATAGTTTTCTAAGATACATAGTAAGTTCTGAACCAATCTGGCCTAAAGCTCCTGTTACAAGTATTTTCTTCATAAAAAATACCTCCAATAGTAATTTATTTTACACTTAAAATTATAGCATTATTATATTATTATTGCCATAATAATTTTTAATAAATTGCAACTTTTTATTCATTTTGATAAAAAAACAAAAATTAATATCAAAATAGGGTTTGAGAATTTTTCTCAAACCCTTTAAGTTTAAATTTACTTTTCTATTTTTATTGCTTCCTCTTCACATACTTCATCTAACTTATCATCCCATAGATATTTCTTAGTTTCACTTACAATTACTCCACTCAGTGCAAGAAGTGCAATAAGGTTTGGAACTGCCATAAGTCCATTCATAAGATCAGCTAAATCCCATACAAAAGATAATGACCAAACCGAACCAATATATACAAATATTACCCAAAGTATTCTATATGGCAATATTGCCTTTTTGCCAAATAAATATTCAATAGCCTTTTCACCATAATATGACCATCCAAGAATAGTTGAAAATACAAAGGTTAGCAAACCTACAGTTAATACAATTGGACCTATAGTTGGAATCTGTGAGAAGGCAGCCTTTGTAAGTGCAGCACCCTTTAAGCCCTGCTGCCACAATCCTGAGTTAACAAGAACAAGTCCCGTCATAGCACATACAACTACTGTATCCCAGAAGGTCCCTGTTGCTGAAACAAGAGCTTGTCTTACAGGGTTTCTTGTTTGTGCTGCAGCTGCTACAATAGGTGCACTACCAAGACCTGATTCATTTGAGAAAAGTCCCCTTGCAACTCCATATCTCATGGCAAGCATTATAGTTGAACCTGCAAAACCTCCAACTGCAGCTTGGCCTGTAAAGGCAGTTTTGAAGATAAGTTCTATTGTATGTGGAACAGTTTTGTAATTCATTATTAAAATAATGAGGCACCCTAATACATAGAAAAATGCCATAAATGGAACTAATATATCACATACCTTTGCAATGCTCTTTATGCCACCTAATATAACTATAGCTGTTAATATTGCCATTATTATACCTGTTATCCAAACTGGGACCTTAAAAGTTTCATAAACCATGCTTGCAATCGAATTTGCTTGAACAGTATTACCAATGCCAAAGGCAGCTATACTTGTAAATATCGCAAACAAAAGACCTAACCATCTTTGTTTCATTCCATATTCAAGAACATACATAGGCCCACCTGCCATAGTTCCATCCTTTGTTTTTACCCTATATTTTACTGATAACAAAGACTCTGCATATTTTGTTGCTATACCAAATACACCCGTAAGCCATGTCCATAAAACAGCCCCTGGTCCTCCTAATGCAACAGCAGTTGCAACACCAACTATATTACCTGTTCCAATTGTTGCTGCAAGGGCTGTTGCCAAAGCACTAAACTGACTTACGTCCCCTTCAGCAAATTGGTCTTTAGTTATAGAAAGCTTAATTCCTTTTCCAATATATTTTTGTATAAAGCGCAACCTAATGGTTAAGAAGATATGTGTTCCGAGCAACAGAATAAGTAGCGGCCACCCCCAGATAAAACTATCAATTTTTGCAACAAGATTAGCAAAAGCCTGCATAAAATCCCCCACTCTTTTATATTTCTATTAAAATATATGTTTTATAATTGAATCTTATTGTTAAAATTAATTATTATTTATATATCGATATATATTTTATATAAATTTAAAACTCTATTTTAAAATAAAAAGCACCACAATATATCTTTATTGATTGATATATTGTGGTGCAATAATATTTTTATTCATTTGTCATGCTAAGCATTTTATTTATCCAATTTAGTCTTTCTTCCAAGATTGCCTTTTGCATCTTAAGGAATTCATTGTCATTATAAGCCCCAGCCAAAAATCTTTTCCCGAAATGTCTTCCTAAACCAAGTCCTAATCCACAGCCTCTGAAATTATTTTTTGTCTATTACCATTGCAATATCCCATTCCTCTTCCTGATCTTGCTCCCCTTCCTATTGGACCAGTTCCATCTCTTCTTGGCATCCTTTTCACCTCCATAATAATATTTGGCATATGCTATTTACAATTATTATTATACATAATTTTGAGCATATGTCAATAATAATTATTAAAATTTAGGCATGTTGAAAGTATTCAACATGCCTCTTTCTATTCGCTATCCTTTTCAAGATGTCTTCTACACCATTTCCTGCAGAACTTTTCCTTTTTGCTACACACAACATTATTAGAACCACACTTAGGGCACGTAGATTTATCTTGCTCATAATTAATTTCATAAACATTGCCGCAATCTAAGCATACATTTTTACAAAAATGCGTAGTATAATGGCCACCACTGATTTTTATTGCTTTGCCTTCTGTTAGTGCTATTGCAACTTTTTTCCTTGCAGAATCGATAATATTTTGAAAGGTTTGTCTTGATATTTGCATCCTCACTGCACATTCTTCTTGATTTAATTCTTCTATATCCTTTAGCCTCATAGCTTCCAGTTCTTCTACTTTTAGAACCACTTCTTCTAAATCGCATTTAGGTTTTCCCCAAGGGACAAAATAAGTGTCCTCTGGGAAAAATTCTACTCTTCTGAATTTAATTGGTCTTGGCATTTCAATTCCTCCCTGCATACATTACATAGTCCATAGAACATAATATCCATGTCATATATTTCTATATTATTTTCTTCTTCTATTCTATTATTAAGTTTAACATATTCAATATCTATTTTACTACTAGTGAACTACCCCCACTTATAGAAGTGGTGGCTTCGTGGTCAAGGTAACTTCTGTTACCAGATTACCCACGCTCAAAGGGCTGTTCCTTCCCCATATATACCAATCACATGGCTAATTTTAGCAAATTCTTGCTTGCATTTATATCTCTATCATGAACTGCACCACACTTTGGACATTTCCATTCTCTCAATGCTAAATTCTTTACATCAGGATTTTTATATCCACATTCACTACATGTTTGACTTGATGCATAATTTTGTGGTGCTATTATTATTTCTCTGCCATACCATCTTGCTTTATATTCTAACATCCTTCTAAATTCTGCCCATGATACTTCTGTTATTGCTTTGGCTAATTTATGATTTTGTTGCATATTCTTTACCTGTAAATCTTCTAAAACTATCACTTGGTTTTCGTGTATAATTTTAGAAGATAATTTGTGAAGAAAATCTTTTCTTTGATTTGATATTTTTTCGTGTAGTTTTGCAAGTTTTTGTCTTGTCCTTTCATAGTTTTTACTTTGCTTTTGCTTTCTTGATAATGATTTTTGTATAATTTTAATTCTTTTTCTGTTTTTCTTAACCATTTTGGATTTTCTACCTTTGTTCCATCAGATAAAATAGCAAATTCTTTAATTCCTAAATCTATACCTACTTTTTTATCTATTTTAGGTAATTCTTTAATTTCTTCTTCTACAAGTATAGAAGCATAATATTTACCTGTTGGCGTTTTTGATATAGTTACGGATTTAATTCTTCCTTCAAATTGTCTGTGTTGTTTTATTTTTATTTTTGTCTTTAACTTTGGAACTTTTAGATAACTACCTTCAAGTGTTACTGTCCCATTTTGATTATTTGTAGTATAAGACTGGTAACCTTTCTTTTTCTTGAACTTTGGAAATCCTGTTTTTTTATCTCTAAAAAGTTTTTATATGCCTTCTCTAAATTAAGCTGTGCATTAGCAAGGGCAAGGCTATCTACTTCCTTTAGAAACGGATATTCTTTTTATATTGTGCAGGTGTATTGTTTAGCATTTCTCCTGTTTTTTATAGTATTCTATTTTGTCATGTAGCATTTTGTTGTATATAAATCTTACACAACCAAATACTTTAGCAAAATATTCTTCTTGTTCTTTTGTTGGATATATCCTGTATTTATAAGCCTTTAGCAAAATTACACCTCCTTCCTGTAATACTGATTATATCATAAAAAGAATTTATCAATCAACATTCATCACCCACTTATAGAAGTGGGCGACTTCTGTTACTCTTTAGTTAAATAAAAACTTAGGGTAAAGCCCCTAAGTTTTCACCTTGCAAACTGGCTGTTATATAATTCAGCATAGAATCCACCCTTTGCTAGGAGTTCTTGGTGAGTTCCCTGCTCTATTATGGTTCCATGATTCATAACAAGTATAAGATCTGCATCCCTTATTGTTGATAATCTATGGGCTATTACAAAGCTTGTTCTACCCTTCATAAGATTTGCCATTGCCCTTTGAATTAAAACCTCCGTTCTTGTATCTACGTTGCTAGTAGCCTCATCAAGTATTAAAATTTCAGGATCAGCTAAAAACGCCCTTGCAATAGTTAAAAGTTGTTTTTGTCCTTGAGAGATATTTGACGCTTCTTCATTAATAACTGTATTGTAACCATCAGGCAACGTCCTTATAAAGTGGTCCGCATGGGCTGCCTTTGCTGCTCTAATTATTTCTTCATCCGTAGCTCCTTCCTTACCGTAGGCTATATTATCCTTTATTGTCCCACTAAACAGCCATGTATCCTGTAAAACCATGCCAAACATTTTCCTTAAATCTTCACGTTTCATGTCTCTTATATCTACTCCATCAACAGTTATCCTTCCGCCCTTTACATCATAAAATCTCATTAGAAGGTTTACAAGAGTAGTTTTCCCTGCACCAGTTGGTCCTACTATCGCAATCATTTGTCCTGGTTTTACATGAATATTAATATCTTCCATTAAAGGCTGGTCATCCTTGTAGCTGAACTTTACATGTTCAAATTTAACCTCTCCCTTTGGATTTTCAATAACCATTGGATTTTCCTTGTCTGGCACTTCTTCAGGCTCATCTAATACTTCAAAAACGCGTTCTGCAGATGCTACAGTTGATTGAATAATATTAGCTATGTTTGCAGTTTGAACTATCGGTTGAGTAAACTGTCTCATATATTGGATAAAAGCCTGAATATCTCCAATTTGAATCTTTCTTTTGCAACAAAAACTCCACCTACAACACAGATTAAAACATAACCAACATTATTTACAAAGTTAAGGGCAGGCATTATAAAACCTGACATAAACTGCGCCTTCCAACCAACCTCATAAAGCCTTTCGTTTATTTCCTTAAATGTTTCTATGGAATCTTCTTCTCGTCCAAAGGCCTTAACAATCTTATGCCCTGTAAACATCTCCTCAACATGCCCATTAAGTTCACCTATTATCTTTTGCTGCTGTGCAAAATACTTTTGTGATTTCTTTGCGATTACAGCAGTCAATATCCCAGATGCTGGCAAAGTAAAGAGGGCAATTAAAGTCATTATAGGACTTATAGAAATCATCATTACTAATATTCCAATTATAGTTACAACTGAAGTTATAAGCTGGGTTAAACTCTGTTGAAGAGTTGTCGCTATATTATCCATATCATTTGTAACGCGGCTTAAAATCTCACCATGGGTTCGTGAGTCAAAATATTTTAAAGGCAACCGATCAAGTTTATCCTTAACCTCAGAGCGCATCTTAAAAACCATTTCCTGCGATACGCTTGACATTATATAGGCCATTAAAAAGTTAAAACTTGCACTTATTATATAAAGTCCTATCAAAAGAAGCAGAATTCTTCCAATATAATCATAATCTATACTTGGAATTGGTGAATTTTTGAGCTTTGCTATAACCTGTGGCGGCATCTTTTTTGGATAGCCATCTGTATTTGAATTATTCGCATATATTTTGCAAGTATTCCCTCACCAAGCTTTGTCGTTGCCTTCCCCATTATCTTAGGTCCAACTATGTTAAAAACTGTGCTTAGGATAGCAAGGATAAATACAGCAATAAACTTAAACTTTTGGGGCTTCATATATTCAACAAGCCTTTTTACTGTTCCTTTGAAGTCCTTTGCCTTTTCAACCGGTCTTCCCATGGCCGGTCCCATAGGTCCCCTGGGGCCAGCAGGTCTATTGATACTTCTTCTCTCGCTCATGCTATCTCCTCCTCACTTAGCTGGGAAGACACAATTTCACGATATACTTCACAGGTTTTTAAAAGTTCCCTATGTTTTCCTATCCCAACTATTCTTCCTTCATCTAAAACTATAATCTTATCTGCGTCCATAATCGTTGCGACTCTTTGTGCTACAATAAGAACAGTTGAATTTGTAGTTTCCTTTTAAGGGCTAATCTTAATTTAGCATCAGTTTTAAAGTCTAAAGCAGAAAAACTATCATCAAAAATATATATCTTAGGCTTTTTAACTATGGCCCTTGCTATTGAAAGACGCTGCTTTTGACCTCCTGATAAATTCGTTCCACCTTGTGAAACTAAAGAATTAAAGCCATCCTTCATGTCACTAATAAATTCTATAGCTTGGGCAATTTCTGCTGCATGTCTTATTTCTTCATCTGTAGCATCTTCCTTACCGTATCTTATATTATCAGCTATAGTTCCAGAAAATAAAACTGCATTTTGTGGGACATAGCCTATAAATGATCTTAATTCCTTTTGCTCTAATTCCCTTATATCCACTCCGTCAATTAAAATGTTACCTCTATCTACATCATAAAAACGCATAATAAGATTCAATATTGTGGATTTACCTGAACCTGTTCCCCCTATTATTGCAGTAACCTCCCTGGCTTTGCTTCAAAGGAGATATCTTCGATAGCCGGGGTCTCAGCTCCTGGATAACTGAAGGTAACATTTTTAAATTCTATATGCCCTTTAAATTCATCGACTTTTTTAGGATCCTTAGGATCAATTATTTCAGGTTCGATCTCAAAAATTTCATTAATTCTTTCTGCAGAGGCTTGAGCCCTTGGAATCATAACAAACATAATGGATACCATTATTATTGAAAATAAAATCTGCATTGCATATTGTAAAAAGGCCATCATATCGCCTATTTGAAGTCTATTTTCGCCTATCCTTTTGCTGGCAAACCAAATTATGGATATACTTGTAAAGTTCATAAGAAGGATCATAATAGGCTGCATTACCGCCATTATTTTATTTACCTTTATTGCAGTATCAGTAAGGTCCCTATTTGCGTCATAAAATCTTTTTCTTTCTGTATCAATCCTATTAAATGCCCTTATTACTCTAATACCAATTAAATTTTCCCTTAATATCTGATTTACTTTATCGAGTTTCTTTTGAAGGGATTTAAAAAGAGGAATAACTTTAACTGCAATCAAGACGATTGTTGCAACAAATAGCGGCAAAATGCCTCCTAATACTAATGTCAAATACCTATCCTTTGAATAAGCCATTATTATTCCACCTATACACATTATAGGTGCATAAATAATAAATCTCATCATCATTACAAGAACCATTTGAACTTGATTTATATCATTGGTTGTCCTTGTTATCATGGAGGCTGTTCCTATTTTGTCAAATTCGTGAAGTGAAAACCTTTCTGCTCTGGTAAAAATATTGTTACGGAGAATCTTTCCAAATCCAACTGCAACCCTTGCAGAAAGAAAGGCCCCAACTATTGAACTTAATGAACTTAATCCTGCAACTAAAAGCATGTAGCCTCCACGCCTCCATATATAGGCGGTATCACCCTTCATCATTCCATTATTAACAATGTCAGACATTAACGTTGGAAGATAAAGTTCAGCTATTGCCTGAACAAACATAAAGCCAATAACAGCAATAACAAGCCACCTAAATTTTTTAAGAAACCTAAAAAGTTTAATCATGTGCATCAACTCCAATTGAGTAAATTATTTTACGTTAACAACTGCATTGTCGAACAGGTTATTTACATTTGATATTGCCACCTTTTCATTTTCATTTAATCCTTCTATGATTTCAACTTCCTTGTCATTTAATAATCCAGTTTCAACATATCTCTTCTTGGCTGTGTTGTTTTCAATAACATATACATAGGATTTTCCATCATTTTTAACAACAGCTGAAGCAGGGATTACTACCGCATCCTTTGATGTAATCTTTATTCTTCCATAGGCAGATAGGCCAGGTTTTAAGTTATCTATATTCTTTATGCTAATTTCAATTGGGAAATACATTCCTGTTCCAATAGCCATTGGCCCTATGCTTGTTATTACTCCTTTATATACCTTGTTAGGATATATATCAACAACCACATCTATTGTCTGATTAATTTTTATATATGGCAAATACCTCTGTGAAATTGTTCCTTTTAACTTTAAAGTAGAAACATCAGCAATTGTAAAAAGCGGTGCAGTCGGAGCTGCTAGCTCACCAGGATTAATATTCCTATTTGTAACTACCCCATTTATTGGACTTGTAATCTTAGCATTTGATATTTGAAACTTTATATTTTTAATATTTGCCTGTGCAGCACTCACAGCTGCCTTTGCTTGATTTAATGTTCCATTCAAAGCTGTTTCATATTGCTTTTTGCAATTTCATATTTTGTTTCAATTTCATTTAGCTGAGCCTTAGAAGCTATTCCTTTGTCATAAAGGTTCTTCGTTTCTTCGTAGACCCTTTGCATACTATCAAGATTAATCTTAGCCTGAGCAACTTGCCCTTTGGCTAGTTCTTCAGATGCCTTTGCTGAGTTTAGTGATGCTTGAAGTTGTTCAAGCTGAAGGTTTAAAGCATTTGTTTCTATAACTGCAAGTAAATCCTTTTCTTTTACTTCACTTCCAACTTCAACATTTACCTTTTCTACTTGACCAGATAATTTACTGTAAACATTTACAGTTTTTGTGGAACTAAAGTTCCACTTATATTAAGTTCAGCATCTATGTTCTGTTTTTGGGCAGTTGCAACTTGAACATCAATAGCATTTGAAGTATTTGAACTTTTGACAGCACATCCTGTTATCGATATGAATAATATAAATGCACCTATTAAAATACCTAAAATTCTCTTTTTCATGCTAAGCACTCCCTTCCTACTTAATGTAAATTTTTATTGTCGCATTCATTCCAGGCATTAAGCTTAAATTTTCATCATTTTGTATGCTTATTTTAACAGGGATATATTGGGTTTGTTTTGAAAAATTTCCGCTTGTATTTAATGTAGGAAAGGCTGAGAAGGCTGATTCTGTTGCTTGACCTATGCTTTTTACATAGCCTACAAACTTCTTACCTGGATATGCATCTATCGTTATATCAACTCTTTGTCCTTCCTTAATCTTCATTATATTTGTTTCTTCTATGTTTGCCTTTATATAAATATTTGTCGTATCCATAATCTGTGCTATCTCCATACCCGGTGATATAACTTGGCCCTCAACTACGTTTGATAATACGACTTTACCATCTATTGGTGATTTAATGTAAGATTTTGATGCTATAACATCAGCAGAAGTATTTAAGGATTGTGCATTAATCATGCTGCTTTGGACAATGGCACTTATATCCTGATGTCCAAGAATTTCTCCTTTTTAACATAATCTCCTTCCTTTACATTCCATGTTTCAACCTTTCCTGTGAGTTCTGGTGTAATAGCTATCATATTTGCAGAAACTTGAGCATTTTCAGTTATTATATAGTGGCTGGAATTGTAAAAATAAATATAAAGTCCACCTCCCACACCAAGGACAATCAATAAGAGTAAAACTGTTAAAAATACCTTCATCTTTTTCATTAAAATTCCCCTTTATTGTTCTAATTTTTTAAATATGTTTTTCATCTCTTCGAATATCTCATTTAATCTATCAACGTCTTTATCATCAAGGTTTTCTAATTTTTGAAAAATAGCTTTTTTAGTTTTTTCTCTACAATCATTTATAAAAAGCTTACCCTTATCGGTAATTTTAAGTAAAATTATTCTTCTATCCTTTGGATCATATGCCCTTTCAATAAGTCCATCTTCAATCAATTTATCAGCAATAGAAGTTAAATTAGACTTTGGAATCATCATTTTTTCACTATAAAAGCTCATCGGCTTTTCATCATGATTTTCTATTAAATATAATAGCCATAGTTGTTGCTTTGTTACTCCTGGCAAGGTAATGCCCTTCATAAGCTTTTTATAAAACATCGGCAAAAATGTTTGCAAATACTCAGCAAGCCTTTCCCTACTCACCATGCCACCTCCTTTGTAGGATTAATTCATCTTTAAATAGTTATATTTTATAACTATTATAAAGTGTAACATAACAAGTAAAAAAGCAAGAAAAAATATTCGGAAAAACGAATCAAAAAAGGCCTAAAGTTTAGGCCTTTTTGAAAATCCATCAGGATGGTTTTTATGCCAATTATATGCCGTTTTTATTATTTCCTTTATATCAGTATATTTTGGTTTCCAGCCAAGTTCTTTTTAATCTTTTCTGAGCTTGCAATAAGAACAGCAGGATCCCCAGGACGGCGACCTACTATTTCTCTTTTAATCGGATGCCCTACCACTTCTTCTGCTGCATCGATTATCTCTTTAACCGAAAAACCTACGCCATTTCCTAGGTTAAAAACATCTGATTCATGACCTTCATATAATGCCTTTAGGGCTAAGTAATGGGCATAGGCAAGATCATTAACATGGATATAGTCTCTGATGCAAGTTCCATCCTTTGTCGGATAATCATCGCCAAATACCTTTATGCTATCCCTCTTTCCTAATGCAGCCTGCAATACCAATGGGATTAGATGGCTCTCTGGATTATGGTCTTCTCCAATATCTCCTTCTTCATCTGCGCCACATGCGTTAAAATATCTTAAGGCGATATATTTAAGGCCATAACTTCTTGAATAATCCTCCATTGCCCCTTCCATAATAAGTTTTGTCCTTCCATAAACGTTGGTTGGATTTTTAGGAAGGTCCTCAGTTATCGGAACCCTTTCAGGCTCACCATAAACTGCTGCAGTTGAAGAAAATACAAGCCTTTTAACATTACAATCCAGCATAACTTCAAGAAGATTTAATGTCCCTTCAACATTGTTTTTGTAATACATCATGGGCTTTTCCATTGATTCACCTACAAGGCTATAAGCTGCAAAATGAATGACAGAGTCTATATTGTATCTTTTTATAGTATCCCTTAAAAGTTCGCTATCAAAGATGTCTCCCTTTACAAAAATATCACATTTTACAGCTTCTTCATGCCCTTTTACAAGATTATCATAGGCAACAACATTAATCCCCATCCTATGGAGCATCTTTACGGTGTGGGAACCTATATATCCTGCTCCACCAGTAACTAAAATGTTCATTTAAACTCCCCTATCATAGAAAACCTTTTCTATTTGTATTATACTAAAAAAATAAACAAATAAAAGATAAAATCTCACTACAATAATTATAATAATAACAAATTAAATATTTAAAGACCTTTCTTAAAAAGCAAATCATCTAAATAGCACCATTGCAGAAATGGGTGCAGCCTTTACCTTGTCTCCATATATTTTATATAAAGCATCAACTCCTGCAAGCCTTCCATCAACAGCAACATTCCATACACCATTTGGAATTTTTATATCTACCGCACTTTTATTGGAATTATATATTACAATTATTTCCTTCCATGCATCCCTAGGATAGTCTATTTTAAAGGCAACTGTCCTTGATGGGCAGTCTAAAAATTTTAAATATTTTTTTATGTCTTCACAGGAATTTAATCTAAAGGCAGGATGTTCCTTTCTAAGTCTTATAAGCCCCTTTACGTATTCAAATACATCCCTAAACTCATATTTTCTATCCCAATCAACAGAATTTATTATATCGGGAAGGTTATAGCTGTTTTCATGCCCCTGTTTTGTTCTACAAAAATCACATCCTAAGTGGATAAAGGGAACACCTTGGCTTGTTAAAACTATCGCCTGAGATAATTTTTGAATTCTAACCCTCTCTTCAACAGAATCCTCTTTATTTGTTATGCTAATTTTATCCCAAAGGGTATGATTGTCATGACAGGAGGCATAATTTATGGATTGATCAGGAGAAATAAAAGGTCCCTTTAAACTCTCGTCATAGTTTATTGCTGCTACAACGCCCCTTTTTATATCGTGTTCTTTACTTTCTCCTCCTGCAAATCCCTTTTTCTCCGCTTCAAAGGTATGTCCCCTTATGGCATCCCTTATTATATCATTAAAGTATCCAATATTTGGAGTTTTATATGCATTCATCTGAATAGCCTTTTTATCATGTTCTAAATAAGTATTAAGCGTCCCAACCTTCGCCATAGATGATTATGTTTGGATTTATTTGCTTTAGTTCATCATATATATCATTAATTGTATCTACATCTAATAGCCCTAAAGGTCGAATCTAAATCCATCAATATGATACTCCTTAGCCCAAAATATAACCGAATCCTTAATAAACCTTCTTACCATTTTATTTTCTGATGCAACATCGTTTCCACAGCCACTGCCATTTGAAATATTTCCAAATTTATCGCATCTAAAGTAGTAGCCTGGAAATATCTTTTCAAAGTTGCTTTTTTATAATCATAAACATGATTATATACAACATCCATAATAACCCCAATGTTGTTTTGGTGAAGTTTTTGAATCATTGTCTTTAATTCTCTAATCCTTTCTTTAGGTTCATAGGGATTTAAAGAAAAACTTCCCTCTGGGGCGTTATAATTCTGAGGATCGTATCCCCAATTATATCTTTTAAGCGGATCCCTTTCGTCAACGCTCTCAAAGTGAAAATCATAAAAGGGAAGTATTTGAACATGACTTACACCAAGCTCCTTTATATGCTCAAGGCCGGTTGTAACTCCCTTTTAGAAAAAGTTCCTTCTTCAACAAGCCCTAGAAACTTACCCCTTTTTTGATGTTACTGTTTTCATTTGAGGATATATCTCTTATGCTAATCTCATATATTACTGCATCTACATAGTTTTCAAGTTTAACATATTTGTCCTCTTGCCAATTATAAGGATTTGTTTCCTCTAAATCTATTATAGCAGCCCTTAGGCCATTTATTCCCACCGCCTTTGCATAAGGATCCACAACTTCTTCAATTTTGTCATAAATTTGAACTTTATATGTATAAAAATATCCTTTATATTTTAAATCTACTTCCCCTGAGAAAACCCCATTTTTCTCCTTCATATTAAATATGATGGGGTCCTCTTGAAACGTTGGATCTCCATTTTTATATAAAAGAAGGTCTATGCTTGTTGCTATAGGGGACCAAACTCTAAATTCAATCTTATCGTCTAAGATCCTGCAGCCTAAAAATCCATTGTAATAATATTTTTCATTGAATTCTTCTGTTTTAAAAAGATTGCTATAAGGGACTTCAAAGCATTTGTCTTTTATACTAATATAAGTTTTTCTTTTAATGTCAACGGGTTCGGACAAAATAATCTCACAATGATCTTTTTTCTTGTTTATAATACTAATTTCTATGGGTTCACTTTCTTGATAAACTTTAATATTTTCCCATTCTATCTTTTCAGCATCTTCACAGTATATTTCAATTTTATAAAACGTCACAAAAGCTGCCTTCATATTAATCCCCCATTACTTAAAATATTTCCCCTGCCATGTATCCCTTTCTTCAAATCTTTTATCTATCGCATTTAAAACCTCCCACTTTTTAAGGCTCCAAAGAGGCTCTATAATAAGGCTTCTTGGGCTATCTCCGGTTAACCTATGAACAACCATATCCTCCGGGAGCCTTTCAATGCAGTCTACTATTAAATCGACGTATTCATCCATGGATAAAAACTTTAACTCCCCTCGTTTATAAAGTTCAACAAGCCTTGTTCCCTTCATAAGATGGAGAAGATGTAGTTTTATCCCTTGAGTATTAGTGTGGGCAACAAAGTCAACGGGTTTCAAGGATTCTTTTTTATCCTCACCAGGAAGTCCTAAAATAACATGGGTTACTACATCTATATTCCTTTTTTAAGTTCCTCTATTGCTTTTATATATGTTTCTAAGGGATAACCTCTATTTATAAGTTTTGCTGTGTCCTCATGAATGGTCTGAAGACCAAGTTCCACCCAAAGATAAGTTTTTGTTTATCTCATCTAAAAGATCTAATACATCCTCAGGAAGGCAATCTGGCCTTGTTGCAATTGCAAGGCCAACAACACCATCTATATTTAAAACCGTCTCATACTTTTCCCTCAGCACTTCAACAGGAGCATAAGTATTTGTATAGGCCTGAAAATAGGCTATATATTTTCCTTCCTTCCACTTTTTATGCATCATTTCCTTAACTTCAAAAAATTGTTCTACTAAATTTTCCTTTGTTCCTGCAAAATCTCCAGAGCCCCTTGCACTGCAGAAAATACATCCTCCATGCCCTGCTGTTCCATCTCTATTAGGGCATGTAAATCCTGCATCTAAGGATATTTTAAAGACCTTCTCACCAAACTTTTGCCTTAAAAAATAGTTCAATGAGTAGTATCTTTTACCTCCCCAAAGTTTCAATCCATCACCTTCTTTACACATAAGTCATTCATGTTTAATTTTATTTCTAAATTATAAATTTTGCAATAAAATTAAGCTACCCCAAAATAGAGGTAGCTTAATTTATATAAAAAAGGGGGGATCAAAACTCAACAGATTGATAAGTTTCAACTATAAAGTCAAATTCCTCTTCATCCTTTATCTCTCCAAATCTATCTTCGTCAATATCTGGATAATAATACAAAACATATTTTTCTTTTGATAATAATCCCTCAATGATTATATAGTGCCTGTTTAATATTGCATCCATTAATGTTGCCAAAACCTTAAACTTTTCCCTTTTACCTGTTTTCTCATTTGTAAGGTCAAGATAAAAATCATCATGGAATCTTACGTTAATCCTGTCATGGTCACATGAGACAACATTAGAACCTTCCCTGCAGCCTAAGCATCCATCAAATTTACACCCAACAGAACAATTCAGGCATTTACAACTTGAACATTTTTGAAGCTGCTTAAATTCCTTGTTAAATTCAAACTTATATTTTTCTAATTCATCTATTACCTTTCCATTTGAAAAGATTGAAAATATCCCAGCTTTATTTAATTTTGTTTCAGCTTCTTCTAATTTTTCTATATATCTTTTTAAAACAGGGAGCTTAGTATAATACCTCCTTGTCTTAAGCTCCCTTGTATCTATAAAGGGGAAACATTATCAATAGCAAAGGATAAATCAGAATACATTTTGCCGTATTTTTCTTTTTCTTTGTCTAAAAACTCTCTATCCCTCATATAATCACCCTAAATTTTCTTTGTATTTTCTAAGTTCTTCATCTAAATCTATCTTTTCAAGTTCTTCAAACTCTTTATCTAAACTATCGTTTCTTAAATCTTCCAAACCTTCTGCTATCGCTTCTTTTCTTTGGATCTTTCTTTCTATTTCGTCAAGGCTTATGCTGTTTGTTTTGGATTTTATATCAAGAAGTATCTCATTAACCTTTTCTGCCGCCTTTGCATTGTTGTATCTCGCTGCTGCTTCATCCCTATATCTTCTTGTTTTTTCTAACTCTTCTTCAAGTTCCTTTAGTTTACTTTTTATGATCTCAGCCTTTTTAAAAGCTTCTTCGTAGCTTTTTGTAAATCCTTAAAAACTTTTTCTTCATAAAGTTTTCTCTCAAGGGCCTTTTTAGCAAGTTCTTCATTCCCCTTTGAAAGGGCAAGTTTTACCTTTTCATCAAATTCTTTGATGTTTAGTTTTGAATTGTCGATCTTTTTCTCGATTTCATGAACATTTCCTAAAATTTCTGCAGCAGAAATTCTTGCCTCATTTAGTGCTTCTTCCATATCCCTTATCTTTTGATCTAAAATTTCAATAGGATTTTCAATTTCGTCCATAGCCTTGTTCACCTTTGCTTTAAAAATGTTTGACATTCTTTGTAGGATACCCACATTAACCACTCCTTATCTTCTAAATATTTTAAATATGATATATAAGACTAATAGAAAGACTATAATTTTAAAGATAAAGTTAATTAACGACACTAAAACAAAACCAGTATATACAGACCTAAATGGGCTTCCCAAAATCCTCCCCAAGGGACAGGAATTGGGATGTAATTTTGGTGTATAGCTTTTTCTTTGATAGCTCTTTGGAAGGGGCAAAGTATATTTTGGTGTAGATTTAAATGTTCCTGATTTAAAACCTCCACTGTTAAAGGGACTGGATTTAAAGCTCCCTGATTTAAAACCACCCCCACCTGCCTTAGGCGCAGCATTAACCAATTCTAAAAAGGTGTTAGGAAGGATGTCAAAAGCAATGTAACCGCAAGCCAAAAACCCAATAGCTTTTTCCTCATCTTCAAATCCTCCTTAATCAATCATCACAACTTTATTATATGGTATTTTATACTATATATCAAAGGTATTTTCACTTTATTTTATTTATTTTGTCACCATTTATAGTTTGTTTATTTCCAAATCTCAAAATTTCTCTAATTTGCTTTCGATTTCTTTGATTTTTAAAAAACTTGTCTTTTAATATTATTATATTATATCGATTATCTAATCTTGTTTTATGGTATATTATACTATATAATATAATTAGATCTTTATAGGAGGGAAAAATTATGAGTATAAACCTTTCTGATAAATTAGTTAAGCTCGCTGAAGATATTTCAAAAAGTCCATAATTGGCCTTGATGATCTCCCACCCTATGACCTTTTTTATCCCAGGTTACGGATTTTTTAAACAATAAATTAAATGAAGAATACACCAGCAATATTATCCAAAACTATATAAAGGCTGAAGTTATTTCAAAACCTGAAGATGGTAAAAAAGAGGCTACACAAAGGACCATCTAATCCAATTAATCCTTTTAAATTATATGCGTCCAATACTTACTACAGAAGAAATCAAAGAAGTGTTCAATCTTGCCTTCAATAAGATAAACGAAAAAACCGACGACCTTATAACCTGGGAATTTGCATATGAAATATTTGTCGATCTTCAAAAAGAAACATTAAAAAACTTCATTTCAACAAGTCAAGAAACAGAAAAGAAATTGAAAAAGATAATTGATAATAAGCATCTTAATGAAAGCGATAGTCAAAAACTTTTGATGTTCTTAACAGTTATATCCCTCATCGCCCAAGCTACTGCATATAAAAAGCTTGCCCATAGCCTATTGGAAGAATTTGAAGAAAAATAAATTCAGGGCATAGTTTTATGAATAACTATGCCCTTTTATCATCAACAACTAAGATTTAAACATCCATAACCTCATATGCTTAAAACATCAAATGTAGTTTTTAATATATTATATAAATTTGAATATATTCCATATAATCTTTCATACTTTTTGGCATTTTCTTCATTAGGATAAATCTCATCTACAACCTTTATAAGACTTTCGCAGGCTTCATTTACATCTTTGTAATAGCCATATCCTACAGCTGCAAGGATAGCAGCCCCTAAAGCAGGCCCTTCTGTAGAATTAATTATTTCTATTTTTTTATTAAACACATCGGCAATTATTTGCCTCCATACCCTGCTTTTTGCACCACCACCATTTAACCTTACTGTATTTATATTTATTCCCATATCCTCAATAAGTCTTAAGGAATCTTTCAATCCAAAAGCTACCCCTTCTAATATAGATCTGGTCATATGATACTTATTATGAATCATGTTAAGACCTATAAATGCTCCTTTAGCATTTGGATCACTATATGGAGTTCTTTCTCCCATTAAATAAGGCAAGAATAACAAGTTGTTGCTTCCAACTTCTACTCTTTCTGCTCCTTCTAGTAGCTCATCATAATTGTTATTATTAACATTTTCAACCCACCATTTTAAACATGATGCGGCTGAAAGCATAACTCCCATTACATGCCATTTTCCATTAGCATGACAAAAGGAGTGCAATCTGTTTTCCTCTTCTAAATAAAAATCATTTAAAGATGCAAAAACTACACCTGAAGTTCCAAGTGATACAGTTACATCCCCATTTTTAACAACACCAGTTCCAACAGCTGCTGCTGCCTGATCACCAGCTCCTCCAACAACCATAGTTCCTTCCTTTAATCCTGTTTCTAAAGCTGCTTCTTTTGATACATATCCAGTGCATTCATAGGACTCATATACTTTTGGCAATAATTCAATTGGAATATTTAGTTTTTCTAAAATAAAATTTGACCATCTTCTATTTTTAACATCAAATAACAATGTTCCTGATGCATCGGCAACATCTATCGCTAATTCTCCGGTTAATTTAAATCGTATGTAATCCTTAGGTAAAAGAATATAGGCTATTCTATCATAAATATCTTTTCTGTTATTTCTTATCCATAGTATTTTAGGTGCCGTAAAACCTGTTAACGCTTTATTTCCAGTGTTTAAAGATAAATCTTTTTATTAATAAATGTATTAATATAATCACATTCCTTTTGCGTTCTTTGATCGCACCAAAGAATAGCTGGATATAAAACATTAAAATTTTTATCAAGCATTACTAACCCGTGCATCTGTCCACTTAAACCTATAGATTTTATATCATTAGAATCTATGTTATATTTTTCAATAAGTTCTCGTATTCCTTCCTTAGTCGCATCCCACCATTCTTTTGATTTTGCTCTGCCCAATTAGGGAAAGGAAAATAAATATCATATTCTTTAGACATACTTGCAACAATATCACCGTTTTCATCGACAAGTATTATTTTTACCGAAGAAGTTCCAAGGTCTATTCCTAAAAATACATAAAACCACCTCTAATTTATTAATCAATAAAGAAGGGGGAATTGAAAATTCCCTACCCAAATATTATCGAATTCAATATATTTTCCAAATACTCTTGTCTTCCGCTACCAATGTTTTTAACTTCTCCAATTGAAAGGGCATATTGTTCTAAGTCTTCTAATGTAACTTTTCCGTCAAGTATGTCCTTTCCTATACCCTCTTTGTAGCTTGAGTATCTTTCTTGGATAAATTTATCTATTCTACCGCCTTCAATAATCTTATATGCTATTCTAAGCCCTAATGCAAAGGCATCCATTCCTGCAATATAACCAATAAACATATCCTCAAATGTATTTGATCCTCTTCTTGTTTTTGCATCAAAGTTTAATCCACCCTTTGAAAATCCTCCTGCCTTTAAAACCTCATACATACAAAGTGCTGTTTCATATACATTAGTTGGGAACTGATCCGTATCCCATCCAAGTAAAAGATCCCCCTGGTTAGCATCAATTGAACCAAATACACCGCTTACCCTTGCTATTCTAAGTTCATGCTGGAAGGTATGTCCTGCTAAAGTTGCATGATTTGCTTCGATATTCATCTTAAATTGTTTATCAAGTCCATATTTTCTTAAAAAGCTCAAAACAGTTGCAACATCAAAATCATATTGATGCTTTGTTGGTTCTTTGGGTTTTGGTTCTATGTAAAAATCCCCTTCAAATCCTATTTTTTCGCATAATCTACTGCCAAATT
This sequence comes from Caloramator sp. Dgby_cultured_2, assembly GCF_028872215.1. Classification (NCBI taxonomy): domain Bacteria; kingdom Bacillati; phylum Bacillota; class Clostridia; order Eubacteriales; family Clostridiaceae; genus Caloramator; species Caloramator sp. Dgby_cultured_2. The sequence continues at coordinate 267,770 of NZ_CP118396.1, read as the reverse complement.
TAAAAATCTTGCAAGGTTGTCCATTTCAAGTTCAAGATTTGTGTTTAATAGGGTTTCATAGCCTTCTCTGCCTCCCCAAAAACATACCCTTGTCCATCAAGCTCCTTTGTTATATCAAGGGCTTTTTTAACCTGGGCACCTGCAAAGGCAAATACATCGGCATAAGGCGATGTTGCAGCTCCGTGGGCGTATCTTGGATGGCTAAATAGGTTGGCTGTTCCCCATAAAAGCTTTTTATTATACTGTTTCATAAGCTCCTTAATAAATTCAACTATCTCGTCTAATGCTCTGTTGGTTTCCCTTAAAGAATCATATTCTGGCGCTATATCTCTATCATGAAAGCAGAAATAATCAAGATTTAATTTTTCCATAAATTCAAAGGCTGCCAATGCCTTGTTTTTATATATTTCTATTTTGTCATTGCCTCCAAAACTTTTGTCTAAAGTCCCTCTACCAAACATATCAGAGCCTTCTCCACACATTGTATGCCAATAGCTCATAGAAAACCTTAAATGTTCCTTCATAGTCTTCCCGCCAATAACCTCGTCAGGATTGTAAAATTTAAATGCAAGCGGATTATCAGATTTTGGCCCTTCATATTTTATCTTATTAATTCCCTTAAAAAACTCCATATTAATCCCCCTATCATATTGTTCTTCTATTGATTATTTCTTTGTATTTATAAAAGCTTTCTTTTTGATCCTCATTTGATTTTTAAAATCTACATAAACAAGTCCAAATCTTTTTGAGTAACCATAACCCCATTCAAAATTATCAAGCAATGACCAGTAAAAATATCCTTTTATATTCAGTCCCATTTCATTCATCTTTTCAACAGCCTTTAAATGTTCAATTAAATATTCTATTCTGTCAGCATCATTTATTTGCCCATCCACTAAATTATCGTCCCATGCTGAACCATTTTCAGTTATATATATTGGTAAATCAGTATATTTTTCTCTGACCATTTTGATTAAATCTATAAATTCATCTGGTGACACATCCCACCCCATGCTTGTCTTTTTATATTCAGAATATGCTCCCCTATATAAAAGGATTGACATAGGATCAAATTCAACAAGGGATCTGTTGTAATAATTTATACCTAAAAAGTCACACCTTTCCCCTATGATATTAAAATCTTCTTCCTTAATAAAGCTAAAATCAGATACTCTATTAGAATATAAATTAACCATATCTATTGGATAGCTTCCTTTAAAAAGAGGTTCTAAGAACCACCTGTTAAAGAATCCATCACAATTGTTTGCTGCAATTTTATCCTTAAACTCTCTGCTTGCTGGATAACTTGGACTTAAATTTAAAGTAATTCCAATTGGCTTTCTCAAACCAAGCCTTCTATATAAATTTACTACCATTCCGTGGGACAATAAAATATGGTGGGCAACCTTTAAGGCGACTTGAAGATCTCTTTTTCCTGGTGCATGTTCTCCTAATGCGTTGGATAAAAATGAAACGCACCAAGGCTCATTATGGGTTATCCACATATCTATATATTCATCTAATTCTTCAAAACACTTTTTGCATATTCTACGAAATACTCTATATTTTCTCTTTTTCCCATCCACCTTTATCCTGAATCCATTGAGGCAAATCCCAGTGGTATAATGTCGCAACAGCCTTAATTCCCTTTCCTTTAAGCTCCTTAAGTAGATTTTTATAAAATTCCATTCCCTGTGGATTGTATTCTCCTTCTTTAGGAAAAATTCTTGGCCAAGCTATTGAAAATCTATAGGCATCAACGCCAAGCTCTTTTATGAGCTCAACATCCTCTTTATATCTATGGTAATGATCGCAGGCTACATCACCATTATCCATATTTAAAACCTTTCCCTTTGTCTTAGAAAATGTATCCCAAATAGAAGAAGTCCTACCATCCTCATCAAAGGCTCCTTCTATTTGATAGGATGAAGTTGCAACTCCAAATAAAAATCCTTAGAAAAAGCCATATTATCCCTCCATTAATCGCTGATCCGCATGCAGCTATTTCTCATTATTAGTCTTGTAGGTATTCTAATTTCATAGGACTCATCGATAGGTTTATCTTCAATTAGGCTCACTAAAACATCTGCAGCTTTTTGACCAATAAGCATTCTATTTTGTTCTATTGTAGTAAGGGGCGGAGTCATAAAGGATGAAAGTTTAATATTATCAAATCCTATTATCGAAATATCCTCTGGAATTCTTACTCCCTTTTCCTGAAAAGTTGTCATAGTAACATAGGCAATATCGTCATATGCTACAAAAACAGCAGTTGGAAGATCATCAATTGTTTTTGTAGAAATTCGAGGGCAGCTACCTTCCCAGCCTCATGAGTATAATCCTGAGCTTCAACTACATATTTAGGATTATACTCCAAGCCCTTAATCTGTAAAAATTCTTTATAGGCTTCAAATCTTTCCCTTCCTGCAACACTATCGAGGGGGCAGGCAATATGACCGATTTTTCTATGCCCTAAAAAGTAAAGATACTCTAAGGCCTGAAGGCTTCCCATCCTGTTATCCGAAATAACTGTATATACATTAGGGTATAAGCCTTCCACTGAAACGCATTTTAAATCACTATCTAACAGACATTGAATTTCCTCTCTAAATTTTGCACCAACTGCAATCAAGACTCCATCTACACCCCTATAAAGGCAATGTTCAAGGTATGAGGAGGCTTTATCCCCAAATCTTTTACTTATAAATACAATGTCATAGCCATATTCGCTAACTCTTAAGTTAAAGCTTTGAAGTATTTCACTAAAATGTGGGTGCGTAATTCCTGCGTGAAGTTCCTGAGATAAGACAACACCAATGAGCCATGTCTTTTTAGTTGCAAGAGCCCTTGCGCTATTGTTTGGCGTATATCCTAATCTATCTGCAACCTCCATTATTTTTTGTATGTCTTTTCGCTTACTGATTTATAGTTATTAAAAGCTTTTGAAACCGCCGCTGGTGAACATCCTGCTTCCTTTGCAACATCATAAATTGTTACCATAGGCACTCCCTCTATTTCTAAATTATTCTAATGATTCATATTTAAAATAATAATAATCTGCGTAGGCACTGTAATCCTGCATATCAATGCAACACATACCAACAAATGCACCAGTAAATCCAAGCGGATTTGCATATTCGTCTGACAATATAGTCACATCAATGTCATAAGGAATTTCATTCCAATTTAATCCGTCCTTTGAGTAAAAGAACTTACCCTTTTCAAATTCAACCTTTAGCTTAAGATAAATCTTCCCATCACCGACTGGTATCTCTTCTATTGGCATTGTAAATTCACCATTGTTTATAACCAAGATTCCAAGGCATTTTTCCCCTTTATTTTCATCATAGGATATTCTTAGAAAATATTGATTTAATTCGTCATATCTATATAAAAGTCCTGCCATCTTTTGAAAATGATTAAAATTAAATTCCAAACAGGTTTCTGCTTCAAATTTAAAATCCGTTTGTCTTCTAACTAAAATATTTTGATGATGATTCGACATCAAGGATTGTCTACCATAAAGCCTTAAAGCTCCATTTTCCAAAATTTCATATTCAGCAGGCCTTCTTAAAGACATGAAATCATATTTAAATTTTTCATCATCAAATCTATATTCATATAATTTGTTTTCAAGCTTATCACCATAGCCTTCAAATTCTAATGGAGGTTCTAAACCTTTATCCTTTAAATATGGCCAATCATCGATCCACACTACCTCTGCTATTGATGTTTCCCTGCCAAGAGGGCACCTTCTCTTATCGCTAATTGGCCTACCGCACAAAAAGCAATCCACCATCTGCCATCCGGCCCTTCACATAAACTTCCATGTCCTGCCTTTTGAATGTATAAATCCTTATTAAATCTTGAAGTTACTAAATGGTCATTAGGATGCAATTCATATGGTCCATAGATATTTTTGAACGTGCGACCGTTACAGCATGGTCATATACAGTTCCACCTTCTGCTGTAATTAAATAATAATAGCCATTTCTTTTGTAAATATGTGGCCCCTCAACAAGACCAAGTTCCGTTCCTTTAAAAATTTTAACAGGTTCCGATATTGGCTTTAGCGTTTCAGGGTCAAGTTCGGTTAATAATATACCTGAAAATTGTTCTTTACCTTCTTTTCTATAATCCCATTCCATATTGACTAAATATTTTCTTCCATCATCATCATGAAATAAAGATGGGTCAAAGCCAGAGCAGTTTATAAAAATCGGATCACTCCATGGCCCTTCGATTGTCGGAGCCTTTATAATATAATTTGGAACATCCTTAAAAGGTCCAAAGGCCCAATTTTTAACATCCGTAAATACTAAATAAAAATACTTTCCATCATAAGATAGGCATGGAGCCCAAATACCTCCTGATTTAGGGTTTCCTATCATATTTAATTTATTTAAATCATCAAGGGGAGATTTAACCCTTTCCCAGTTGGCAAGATCCTTTGATTTTGATATTACAACTCCAGGAAAATATTCAAAAGTAGAATTTGCAATATAAAAGGTTCCATCAACACAGATTATACTTGGATCAGGATGAAATCCAGTTAAAACAGGATTTTTTATCATTCAAAACACCTACCTTTACGTCATTCTTTAACCGATCCCATTGCAATTCCATTAACAATATATCTTGAGAATAAAATGTATACAATTAGTATTGGGATAATCGATACTGCAAGTCCTAAATATATGCTTCCATACTCTGTTCTGTAAACGTCTCCTCTTAATGTTTGCACAAGCATTGGGAGCGTATACTTTTCCATCTTTGATATTAATACAAAGGGTGTAAAGAAATTATTCCATGAACCTACAAAGGCAAAAATTCCCATAGTAACTGCCCCAGGTTTTGCAATTGGAAGCATTATCTTATGAAATATAGTAAGCTCGCTACATCCATCTATTCTTGCAGCTTCAATAAGTTCTTTAACTATTGTTGATTCTAAATATTGAATTGCAAAAAATATCGAACTCGGTGCAGCAATCGCTGGAACAATCAAAGGAATGTAACTGTTTAATAGGTTTAAGATAGACATATATTTATAAAAACCAATTATAGCAACTTGAGTTGGAACCATTACCAAAAGAATAATAAAAGAATATAAAAATTTTTTGAAGCAAAATCATAAACATGAATTGCATATGCAAACATCATTGAAAAATAAACTGTTAGAACAGTAACTGAAACTGAAATCAAGGCACTGTTGAAAAATCCCCTCCATATGTTAAATCCTCTATTGGTTAAGTTTCTCCAATTAACAAGCAGGTTTTTACTCGGTAACAAACTAACCCCCTGCTGTATTTCAGGAGTTGATCTAGTTGCATTAACGAGTAATATCCATAAAGGAACCACGCACATCAAAAACAACACAAGTAAAATAAAATATATAAAAGCCCTCATTATTTTTGTTTTAACCGTGTAATTCATAACCTTTTACACCTCTATTTATACTTTTTATTTCCCTTTTACTCTCTTTTTCTTTTAAGAGCTTAATAATAATTAGTGCTGAAATACATGTTACCAAAAATATCATAACCCCAACACTTGCAGCAGCACCAATGTGCCCTTTATTGCTTGAAAATTTCATATACATTAATATATTCATCGTCATTATAGAACCATTTGGAGAACCTCTACCATCTGTTAACATATAAGGAATATCAAACATCTGCATTCCACCAACCAACGAAGTTACAAGTATATAAACCAAGACTGGTCTTAACAGAGGGAGTGTTATTTTGGTAAACATTTGCCATGAATTTGCACCATCCACCATCGCAGATTCATAAAATGAAGGTGAAATAGAAGTCATTCCCGCCATTATAATAATCAATGTAGTTCCAAACCACATCCACCACTGAATAAAGGCAACTATGCCAACTGTCCAGGTGCTGCTTCTAAAAAATCTATTGCATCTTTAAAAAGCCCTATTCTTACTCCAATTTGATTAACTGGGCCATAATATGAAAACAAATTAAAAAACAAAACCGCAATAGTGGCTGGCATTAATATATTGGGAAGATAAAAAATTGTTCTCCAAAATCCTACAAATCTTATCTTAAGCCTTGTGCTTGTAAACCAAACTGCAAGAAGCATAGCAATTCCAATTTGCGGAATAAAATTTATAAGCCAAATTTTCCATGTATTTAAAAATGATTGAATGAAAAACCTATCTTCAAATAACTTCTTAAAGTTTCCTAATCCAATAAATTTATAACTTTTACTCATAAGAGTCATATCAGTTAAGCTTAAATAAAAAGTATATACCAATGGATAAAGACTAAAAAGTAAAAATCCTATAATAAAAGGCGCTGTAAATATATATCCATAATAGTTTTTATTAATTTTTGAATGTTTCCTCTTTTTAAAACCTGTTCCAAGTCCTACCCCCTTTTTTAGTTTGATGAGAACTGCGCAAGGCAGTTCTCATCAAAAATTCTTATTCAACTATTAAATCAGGCAATGTATTTTTAACAGCCTCTTTAAATTGTTTTATCGCCTGTTCCTTTGTCGCTTTACCAGACACATAATTGTTAAGAGGGTCATTTAATGCACGTTGAATTGCATCATCTGTTCCTTGTAAAAGTTTTAAACTAATGTATGGAGCTGCTTCTGCAAAACTTCTATAGGAGTTTTGTCCTGCGAGGAATTTTGATGTTGAAGCATCGTCAAACTTATCAACTATCTCTTCTACGACCTTTGACTTGATACAAAGTCTCCAGGGCCTTGAGATAGTTTATCTCCTATAGTTGGATCAATCTTTTTAAGATATTCATTTGTATATACGCCAAGAGCCCAATTCTTTAAGTTTTCCTCATCTAATGTAGCAAACTTTACAAAATCCTTAGCAAGTTCTAAATTCTTTGTTCCTTTTACAACCGCAATCCAAGTTCCACCCCATTGATATGGCATTGGCCCTCTAATGCACGCCCAGTCACCTGAAGTGTCCTTTCCTACCTTCTTAGTCTTATCAGATCCTTCAACTTTGACTTCCTTTGGTGAGGAGTTTGGCATCAAAACATAAGGAAGTCCCCAAGTTGGAAGGAAATATGAAAATACCTGTTTAGGATTACCCTTTGCATCTACTAATGAATCGTTCATTCCAGCAAACCAACCCTCTTGCCATTGATTTGCTTGGGCTTCATAACCGCTTTGTCTAAAGGATTTTGCTATCTCAAACAATTCGTCTACCTTTGGATCAATATATAATTTCCCATCAACCACCCAGGGCTTTTCTCTATTAGCAAAAATAAATTTGTAAAATCCCCAACTGACGCAACCATATAAGTATTTCCTTTGGACTTTTCCTTAACTATTTTAGCTGCCTCTTCAAATTTTTTCATATCAGATACTAACTCTTGAATCTTTTCTGGATCATCAGTTCCAAAATATTTCTTTGCGAGGCTTCTTCTGTAGAACATTGCACCTGGAGTTGCTTGGTATGAATAGGCTTTAACTTGTCCATCATAAGTTGCCATGTCGATTGTAAATTGATATGTTCTTAGCTCTTGGGCTAATGGAAGTAAATCTGAAAGATCTTCCAAATAGTCGCTTTCAATAAACTCTCTAACAAAGGACGCCTCAAGGGCTATAATGTCAGGTGCTTCACCCGATTGAAGTGCTGATTTTAACTTAGTTTGATATTCCCCATTAGTCATTGGTATCATGGTGTATTCGATTTTTACATCTGGATGTTTCCCCTATAAGCTACTGCCATTGTCTTGATTTCATCAGTAAAGGACCATATCTTTAAAACTTTTTCACCAGTTTGATTAGAATTTGCTTGTTCTTCTGTCTTACCACAACCACTAAACACACTAACTGTAAGCAAAAGAACAAGAAGCATTGAAATTAGTTTTTTCATTAACACCCTCTCCCCTTATTTTTTATAAACACAGAAAAAGAAACCGGTTTCTTTTCCAAAATAATCTTATCATACTTTTCTAAATATTTCAATAACTTTTTTAACTTTATTATTAGGAAACATTGTTTCCAAGCTAATAAGATAGTTGCATTGATTTCGATTTATTTAGGAAATCGGTTTCTAATTTTTGTCGTTTTATAGGGAATATTGTAATTTTATACCTAATAAAGGTATACTTTTTTAACTTTTTCCGTTATAATTGTTTAAAAGGAGGCGATACCATGCATAAATTTGACCCTAAAAACTTAAAAAAACTTGATAATCCCACAAGAAGAAAATATATGCCACCATATAAAACCCTTGAAAAATTTGGCCTTAAGTCAAAGGGAACAGGAACATTTTTAGATATAGGATGTGGAATAGGGTATTTTACAATTCCTGCGGCAAAAATATTATCAAACGGAAGAGCAATTGGAATCGATATTTTGCCTGAAATGCTAGAACATGCTAAAGAAAGGGCTGAAGGTTTAAATAATATAGAATTTAAACTTTGCGAGGAATATAAATTTCCTATAGAATCCGAATCAATAGATTATGCAATGCTATCAAACGTATTACACGAAATAGAAGATAAAAACAAATATATTAAGGAAATAAAAAGAACATTAAACAATGATGGACAGATTTTTATCATAGAGTGGAAAAAGTCGAAACCAATTATGGACCACCTATAGATCATAGGATATCTCAAGAAGAAGTTATAGAATTATTTCAGTCAAATGGTTTTAAACTACTAGAATATGTTGAAGTTTCTAAGCATCATTATGGTCTAAAATTTATTAAATAAATTGTCGAATTATGCAAATTAACATTTTCTTAACAATTTTTCAATAGCTTTTTAATATAGTTTTGTTACTATTAAATTGTCTTGATTCCCCCTTTAACATAGATTTACTTTTAAAAAAGCCGGCATTTGCCGGCTAAATTACTTTTTGTAAGTATTTCTTTTTGAAGTTTTATTACCCCTTGGTTTAATTTATATTGCTTAGAATTAACAACTACATTTCCGTTATAATTGTTAACTATAAGCTCAAGCTCTTCATAATCATCATATCCTTCATGTTCTTTTTCGATATTTATTTCCAAAGTATCCTTTAATCTCATTGAGATTTTATATAAATTATATTTTCCTTCCTTATATTCAAAGCTCTCACCGTCATCTTTATAGTGGTAATATGCCCCATCTCCTGGATAAATATCTAAAATCAATTTATTCATTTTCTTTTGCCCAACATAATTTTGTTCTTCAAAATTAGGAATTATGCTTCCCTTTTAATAAAAATTGGACAAATATCTAATGGTGCTTCCTTTAATATGTATTTTCCACCCTCATATTCTTCCTTAGTCCAGTAATCTATCCAAGTGCCTTCTGGCAGATAAACCGCCCTTATATTTTTACCCTGTTCAAGGATCGGAGCAACTAAAATATTCTCGCCAAACAAGAATTCATCATTTAATTCATATGTGTTTTTGTCATCTTGATAGTGTAAGAACAAAGGCCTCATTAGCGGTAGACCAGTTAATTCACATTGATACATTAAATCATAAACATATGGTAAAAGCTTATACCTTAACTTAATATACTTTCTATTAATCTCCTCTGTCTTCTCATCAAAGGCCCATGGCTCTTGATCCCTTGTATGAATGCAGGAATGATTTCTAAAAAGAGGGGTAAAACATCCAAGCTGCACCCATCTTGATAAAAGTTCACCTGTTGCATCATATTGGAAACCTCCAACATCAGTTCCACAAAAGGCAATCCCTGATAAACCTAAATTTAAAAGCATAGGAACTGCCATCCTAAGATGTTCCCAAAAACTATGATTATCTCCAGTCCAAACCGTTGAATACTTTTGTGTTCCTGCGTAGCATGCCCTTGTTATAACAAAAGGTCTTTTATTTGTATAGTCCTTTATACCTTCATATGTAGCCTTTGACATAAGGTGACCATAAACATTATGGATTTCAAGGTGATTTGTTGGCCTTCCATCGTTTTTAAATTGAACATCATCAGGTAATGGTCCCTTAAATGAAGCAGGCTCATTCATATCATTCCAAATACCAGCAACTCCATCCTGAAGCATTATCTTTTGTTTTTCCGCCCACCATCTTCTTACAGCTTCATCTGAAAAATCAGGATACAGGGCTTCTCCTGGCCAAACCTCATTTACATAGGGAATACCATCCTTATCCGTTGCAAAATAACCATTTTTTAGTCCCTCTTCATACACAAAATAACCCTTGTCCTTTTTTACCCCTGGATCTATAATTGTAACTACTTTAAATCCCATATCCTTTAATTCTTTAATCATTTCTTTATGATTATTAAATGCTACTTTATCCCAAGTAAATACCCTATAACCATCCATGTAATCAATATCAAGATGAATAACATCGCATGGGATGTCCTTTTCCCTAAAGGTTTTGGCAATTTCTAATACCCTTTCCTTAGGAGAATAACTCCATCTTGACTGTTGATATCCTAATGTCCAAAGCTGTGGAAGGGGAGTTTTTCCTGTAAGATATGTATATCCTTCTACTACATCAGTTACCTTAGGTCCATAAATAAAGTAATAGTCTAAATTCCCATCATCTGCTGCAAAATAATAATAGTTTCCGTTTTCCTTGCCCATGTCAAAATAAGTTTTAAAGGTATTATCAAAAATATTCCAAAGGATGCATTCTCCCTTAAGGTTATAAAAAATGGGATGGATTTATATAAACTTACATAGCTTTCAACATGTGGCCTTGGATCATCAGTATTCCACATCTCATAATAATAACCCCTTTTATTTAAGTGTCCTGTTTTTTCACCCAAGCCATAAAAGTATTCATCGCCTTGCATTTTCTTTACAATTTCTATTTTATATTTTCTAAAGTTTTCTTCTATTTTAATACCCTCACCCTCAGCAATTTTGCCATTTCCCCTTCTTATGAATGGCTTTCTGTCTTCCCTATAGTCTTCGCAAAGAATTTTCCCATCCTTATCAAAGAAATCTACCTTAAAATCATCATGGATTTTAACAATTAGCTTGTCTGTTTTTAGCATTAGGCAATCATTATTATAATTTACATGAAAATCAGTCTTTACTATCTTTAGGCCCTCTATAGCCCTTGAAAAATGATCTTCATATTTAAGGGGAGAAAAGACATTTATAATATCATCCTTTATTACTTCAATAAAACCTTTACCATTTTCAAATTGTATTTCCAATTTATTATCCTTTACAAAATAAAACATAATTTTACCAAACATTGTCCCAACCCTCCTAAATTAACATTTTATTCACAATCTCTAAATACTTTTTAATATTATCCTGTTATTATGGAAATGTAGGATGAAACAAGCATCATACATAAGATACCCCCTCTTTAATATAGATTCATAAAACCCCTAATATTACCTCGCCAAACGGCGAGGTTTTTACTTTTTGTTTCACTTTTAAAATTTTCACAGATTAATTTATCCAATATTTGATAAATATTTGACGCAAGAAGTATTCCAAAGGCAATGGCTCCTGCCGTTGCTGCTGTTTCTATCCCTTTGTTTATCCCTTTCTCCAGTTTTCCAAATACAAGCAAAGTTATAGTATCAAAGGCCATGATTCCTGGAACTAAAGGATACATCCCTGGAATTGAAAAAACATAGGCTGGGGTTTTAAGCCTTCTTGCCATTATTTCACTATAAAGTCCTACAAAGATGGCAGCCAAAAATGTAGCATATATTCCCCTTGAGGAATATTCAAATATAGCTTTATATATTATCCATGCAAACCCACCACAAAGACCAGCCCAAAATAGATTATATCTTTCTATGTTAAATAATATAGCACCTGTAAAACTTCCGATAAAGGCTAGTAAAAATTCCTTCATAGCATCACCCATCCTAATCCTAATGTTAGTGCAAATCCTACTCCAGCTCCTACTGATGCAGCAATAAAAGGGCTTCTCCAAACCTTGCAAAGCTCGATATAAGGTCTCCATATAAAGCATCCTTTATTGCATTTGTCATAGCAATCCCTGGAACTAAAATCATTATAGAACCAATAATTACTTTATCTAAATTTACAGCATTTATTAAATTTTTAAATATCAATGTTAATATAGCTGCCAAGAAACCCGATAAAAAATATTCAAAAACTGAAAAATCCCAATCTTGAGATCTTTTCTTTTACTACATAAACTATACAGGTTATTATAAAGGCTATAAGTGCATCCAATAATTTACCATTAAAAAGCTGCGTAAATGAAAAGGCCACAATTCCTGCACTAAAAACCCTTAAAGGATACTTAAAATAAGGTAATTTTCTTATCTTTTCAACCTCACCTATTATCTCATCATAATTTAGATTTTCGTTTTCAATTCGTCTTGAAAGATCATTTAAAAGATCTATTCTGTGAAGGTCAACGGTTCTATCCTTAATTCTTTTAACACATGTAATAATCCTTCCATCATGTGTTTTACCTGTTGCCGAAAATCCAGTTGGCATAACAAAACTGTCAAGTTCAACCTCATAACATTTTGCTATTCTTTTCATCGTGTCTTCTACTCTATAAATTTCCGCACCGGAACTTAATAACATTTCACCTATCTTTGTTGTTATTTCCATAACCTGTTTTAATTCCATCTTTATCACCACCTTTTAATTGTATCATAATTTTTTTATTATTATAACAAAGTAAACACTAAATTAACAAAATTTTATCAAAACAAAAGCCGCAGAAGCGGCTATTTTAAGTTATTAATAATTGAAATTATAGTTTCCTTAACATACTTTGCTATTTCATTTAATCCTTCATTTTCAAAATCTTTTAAAATGTATTCAGGATCCATAAATCCCACTTTTACCTTATCACCTTCCTCGTATACTGCTATTTTACAAGGTAAAAAATATCCAACCTTTACGTCCTTTTCAAGGGCTTCCTTAGCCTTGTAGGGATTGCATACCTCTAAAATAGTAAAATTACCATCGTATGCAACTCCCTTTTCCTTTAACTTATCTTGAAAATTTAATCTCAAAATTACACCAAACTTTGCTTTTTCGAGCTTTTCAGCAATTTCGTCTAAAACATCTTCATACCTTTTATTAACTTCAATTTCATAAATAAATTTATCCATAGCATCACTCCTTAACATTAATTTTAGGATGCTATCTAATATTTTGTTTATCTATAGTATAATTATACAATAATTAACAGCTTAAGTGTATAATAAAATTTTAAGGCTGTCCAAAACTGGACAGCCTTTTTATTAAATTTCCTTTCTAAATTAATTCATTTATGAAATTTAATATATATTCTTTATCTAACATGCAACCTTTTTTACAATCTCTCCATTTTTAGTAATTACCAAATAAGGTGCTTCATTTACACCTAATCTTGATGCTAATCCTGAATTCTTATAAAGATCTATTTTAATTAGCTTTACCAAGTCATTTTTCTCCCTTTCGATCTCTTCAATCTGTTTCATAAACTCTCTACTTTTTCTTCAATAGGTGACCAAATATAAATAAGTCCTATTTTTTCCTTTTGCATTATTTCCTTTTCGAAAACTTCACATTCTGCTATATATTTTTCTGCCATAATACCTGCAATACATCCATCACCAACAGCAGTTGCAACTTGTTTTATTATTTTATCTCTTACATCACCTGCAGCAAATACACCTTCTAAATTTGTTTCCATTTTTTCATTTGTTATGATATAGCCATATTTATTCATCTCAACTTGTCCTTTAAATATTTCTGTATTAGGTTCATAACCTATAAATAAGAAACATCCATCAACAGGAACTTCAATCAATTCCCCTGTTTTTAAATTCTTCAATACAACTTTTTCTAATCTTTCATCTCCCTCAAAGGACTCGACTACTGTATTCCATATAAATTCCATTTTTGAATTCTTTAAAGCCTGTTCTTGAGCTATCTTATTTGCATCCATTATTCCAACATCATGTATTACTGAAACAATAACTTTTTGGCAAATTTAGTTAGAAATATACCTTCTTCTATTGCTGCATCACCACTTCCTATAACCATAACAGCTTTATCAGTATAATATGCTGCATCACAGGTTGCACAGAAGGAAATACCTTTATCATACAGGAAGTTTTCTTCATTTTTGCTCTTGTTAATCTTGGTTTACCACCACTTGCAATTATTACTGCCTTTGCATGATAAATAGTTCTAAAGGTTTCTATAATTTTATCTTCTCCTCTTAAATCTACAGATCTAACATCTGTAAGCTTTACTGTTATTCCGAACTTTTTTGCTTGTTTTTCAAATAGTTTCATTAAATCTGGTCCAGTAATTCCTTCTGGGAATCCAGGATAATTTTCTATTTCACTTGTATAAGTTGCAAGCCCACCTAATAGAGATTTTTCAAATAAAATCGTTTTTAGTCTTGCCCTTCCACAATAAATAGCAGCCGTAAGTCCTGCTGCACCACCACCGATTATCGCAACATCAAAATATTCATGTTTCTTTTCCATAAAAATTCCTCCTTGTTAAAATTTAGGCATGCAGAAGTGCTGCATGCCCTATATTTTACATAAAATATTTAACTAACAATTTACTTCCTATCCATGCGCCGAAGAACAAGAACAGCATAAATACCCAACCGTGAAGTGACATTGATGCAATTCCACTAAATAGAGCTCCTATATTGCATCCAAAAGATATCCTTGCACCATATCCCATTAAAAGTCCGCCTAGAACAGCTGCTATTACTTGCCTAAAGGATTTAATCTTTTTATTCTAAATTGTGATGCTAAAAGCGTCGATAAAAGTGCACCAAATATAATTCCTAAGTTTGATATTGAATGTAAATCCTTCCAGAAACCTGCCTTAATTGCTTCAGCATGAGTTGCTTGTTGGAAGTAGAACCAATTATCTATGTTTCCACCTAAAGATTTGTATATCCATGCGCCCCAATATGAAAATGGAGTTGTAACTCCCCAAGGCTTACCCGTTGATGCAAACATTGCAATATTTAATATAGCAAGAATTACAGCACCAACTGCATATGGCCAAGGTTCCTTTAAAAATGTTTTATAATACTTATTTTCTTGAAGCTTCAAACTACTCACCCCCTTAAAAAGGTTTAAGATAAAATTACTTTGTTTTTTCGATTATAATATCCCATTGACCGCCGTCAATTTCTTCAATTTCAACGTTATAGCCTTCTTTTCTTGCCCATTCAGGAACATTCTTCATAGCACAGCTGTGGTCAACCTCAACTATGAGAACATCTCCAACATTTAACGTAGCCATCTTCTTTTGGGTCTTTATAAGTGGAATTGGACAAGCTTCGCCAAGACAATCAAGCCTATATTCTGCCATAAATGTCCCCCTTGCTATTTTATTCGTTGCTCTTTTTTCACCATACCAGTCAGCTAATATATAAATTACAAGAAGCAAACCAAATTGAATTAAAAGTGCTAAAGGCCATCCAAAAACTTGTGGTAAAAATACAGGCTTTGTTTTTGAAATCAATACATTATTCCACCATCCAAAATCATGAGCTCCCCAAAGTGATCCAATTATGAAGAAAATCAGTGAAAGCATTTGCATTACAAAGCCTTCTCCAACTCTCATGAGTGTCCCTGAAGCACATCCACCTGCAATAACCATTCCTATGCCAAACAATATTGCTCCTATAGCTGTATGAAGACCAACTGAGAGATATTTCCTGGTATCTTTTCAGCTCCTTTTAATACTGCACCATATTGAATTGCAGCAAATCCAACTGTAGCTGTTGCAATTGCAATGATAACGGCTTTGGTAAGAGAAGTTCCACCAGTTAAAACTGGATCTCTCATTGAAGCAGTAAAACAAAATCTTGATCTTTGAAGTGTAAATCCTGCAGCTACACCTAAAATCCACATGACTGCAGATTTAGGAGATTGATTTGAAATAAAAATCCTGCTCCTACGATTGCAATAAAAAGTGCAACTCCAAGTGGGATTTGATTAACTTTCTTTTTCTTTGCCTTTGTTCTCGTGCTTACAGAAGTTTTTAATTCAGTCATTTTTTCACCTCCTCATGTTTGTTAATTGTTTAACTATCTAATATAATTATACTATAATTCTTTATTTGTTGGTTATCTAACTTACTAATATAGCATTAATATTTCTAATATAATGAACAATTTATATAATGCAGTAAAAATAAAAAGAATATTTCATGTAAAGCCTACAATGGTATATAATATATCTGATAAGGGATTCTGGGGGGATCATATGAACATATTATATTTAATATCATTTGTTGAAACAGTAAAACAAAATAGTATTTCAAAAGCATCAAAAACTACATATAACTCAATCTGCTTTAAGCCAGCAATTACAAAATATTGAAAAAGAATTAAATTGCGAACTCCTAAAAAGAAGCAATAAAGGAGTTGAACTAACTCAAGAAGGAGAAATTATTTTTTCATATGCAGAAACTATTATTGAACTTTACAACAACATGCTTTCAGATATCGATAAAATAAAAAATGATTCGCTGAAGGAAATAAAAATATCATCATGTAGTTCCGTTAGCGAATACCTTCTCCCATGCACTATACATGTATATAAAAATCCCATAAGAATGTTAGATTTTCTATTAAGACAGAGAAAACAAAGCAGGTTATAGAACATGTAAAGAATAAAATTTGTGACATAGGATTTATTGATGATATCATCAATGATGAAGAATTAGAACAATTTAATATTTGTTCAAATGATTTCGTCATTATATTCAATAATAAAAAATTCAAAATACCTCATGATAGTTTTACCATAGATATAATAAAAAATATCCTTTAATTTTAATAAATAGCGAACATGGAATTAGAAATTTTATTGAAAGACTAATTGAAAAATCGGATATTAGATTTAATGAATTGAATATTGAAATTGAATTAGATACGATTGAAGCTATAAAGCAGTCTGTGTCCGCTGGCCATGGTATATCGATAGTTCCTCTGACTTCGGTTAAAAAGGAAGTATACCTAAAATTGTTTGATTATATTCCTTTAAACACGAGTTCAAACTGTTGTATCAGCATGATATATACTAAAGAGTCACTTTCAAAGGAACATGTTAGAGAATTTATAGATTTCATTAAAAGAACAGGCAAAGAAACCTTTTGTTAAAGTTTTTTAATATATATTTTCCATATGCCATTTTCTTCTTCACATTCAATATTGCATTTTTCCTTTCTAAATGCATCAATCAAATTTCTTAATGTGCAGCTATGATCTGATATTATTGTCAATGTATCATTTTTACTTATTTTTTATATTCAATTTTTGCCTTTACAACTGGAACTGGACACATAAGGCCTAAGCAATCAATAATTTTTGCATATCGTTCCTCCTTTATATTATAAAATTTCAGGCAGGCAAAATGCCCACCTTTTATACAAACAAATATGAAATTGCGTTAAATAAATATCCAATTATAATTATCCCTAATGTTACTATTGTTATAAAAATCCCAAGTAGTTTTGGTTTTACTACCTTGCTTAACATAATCATAGAAGGTAAGGAGAGCGCTGTTACCGCCATCATGAAGGAAAGGATTGTTCCAACTCCTACCCCCTTCATGAATAATGCTTCTGCAATTGGTAGTGTTCCAAAAATATCAGCATACATTGGAACGCCAACTATAGTTGCTAAAATTACAGCAAAGGGATTATCTGAACCTATTATCTTTTCAATTACGTTTTGTGGAATCCAATTATGAATTGTAGCACCAATTCCAACACCAATTAAAATATAAAGCCAAACTCTACCTATTATTTCTTTTACCTGATTCTTTGCATAATCTATTCTTTCTTTCCTTGTCATCTCTGGAACTTCAATGTCAACATTTTCGATTTCCCTAACATAACCTTCAACATATTTCTCAAGATTCATTTTATCTATCAAAGTTCCACCTATTACTGCAAGAACTAAACCAACTATAACATAAGCAATTGCTATTTTAGGACCAAAAAGGACATTAAAAGAAGAAAGGAAGCTAAATCAACTAATGGTGATGATATTAAAAAGGAAAAAGTTACGCCTATTGGTAGTCCTGCTGAAGTAAACCCTATAAATAAAGGTATGCTAGAACAGCTGCAAAAAGGTGTTATCGTTCCAAGCAAAGCCCCAAAAATATTTCCCTTTATCCCCTTTATGTGTCCTAAAATTTTCTTTGTTCGCTCGGGAGGAAAATAGCTTTGAATATATGAAACTATAAAAATTAAGATTGA
The DNA here is from genome assembly GCF_028872215.1 of Caloramator sp. Dgby_cultured_2. Classification (NCBI taxonomy): domain Bacteria; kingdom Bacillati; phylum Bacillota; class Clostridia; order Eubacteriales; family Clostridiaceae; genus Caloramator; species Caloramator sp. Dgby_cultured_2. The sequence continues at coordinate 249,599 of NZ_CP118396.1, read as the reverse complement.
AAGCAGTATAAAAATCTTTATAGTGTCATAAATAAAGAAGTGGATGCTTCCTCCAATTCTTTCCTTCACAGATAATCCTAGAACTTTTTCAACAAAATATCTTACCAAATTTGAAAGCCATACCATTTTTAACAACTGATCGTTTATAAAATTAAATATTCCCATATACTTTCCTCCTTAATTTGACACAAGTTAAGCATGCATTATCGCATGCTTATCCTTTTAATATATTTTTAACTTCTTCTGCACTTAAAACCTTACCAAAGGATTTTACCTTTTCATCAACAACAAGTGCAGGTGTTCTCATAACACCATACTTCATGATTTCCTTAAAATCTTCAACCTTTTGGATTTCTGCTTGAATTCCAAGCTCTTCAACTGCTTTTTGTGTTTTCCTCAAGTTTTTTACAGCTTGCACAACCTGAACCTAAGATTTTGATTATCATAGTTAGCCCTCCTAATCCTTAAGTTTTTGAAATTTATTATCAATGATTTGACGAGCAATAGATATTAAGTCCTTTATTTCTTCGTCCGCAAGACTATAATGTATATTTAATCCAACCTTTTCACTCTTTACAATTCCTGCATCCTTTAATATCCTAAGATGCTGCGAAAGATTTGATTGGCTAAATTCTATATCTTGGTTTAATACGCAAACACATTTAGGACCATCAAGGAGATAATTTATTATCTTGTATCTAATTGGATGGCCTAAAGCTTTAAAAATCTTTACAACAAGTTCATCCTTTGTCATTCTAAGCCTCCTTTATATACAAATTAATCAATTAATTTAATTATAAAATTCTTAATTATATTTTTCAAGCAAAACCTATATCTCCTTAATAGTAAAGTAAGCGATTATAGTTGTTATTATAAGCATAACCCCATAGAACAAGAATATACTATTTAGTCCCATGCTTTGAACAATCCTACTACCAATTGCTGTTCCAACGCCACCTCCGCCCATAAAGCAGAAAGCAACTAAGGACATTGCAGCTCCTCTTTCTTTTTAGCAAACTCAGTTGCTCTTGTTAAAAGAGTTGAATGTGTAAATATAAAACCTAGTCCCATAAGTCCAATTGAAACTATTAATATAATTAAATTATAACCCAAGTTATAAATTAAAAGTTCTCCTAATGCTGCTGATAGCAAACCAATTACTAATATCTTTCTAATCCCAATTTTTTTAGCTACATTACCACTTATTCTTCCTCCAATTAAAGACATTACTCCAAAGGCAGTCATAATCAATCCTATTAGTAGGTTATTATAATTATATTCTTTTGCAATAAAAGAACCAATATATGAAAATCCACCAACTATAAACATGCCTTCAAGGAGAACAACAAAATAAGTTATTAAGCTTTTAAAATTTGATAATAACATAAAATAAGGTTTTAAAAATTGACTGTCTGGATTTTTTATAGATGGCATATTTTTATAATTTTTAAGAATTAACAAAGCTGGAATTACTGATAAAATAGCATAAACAACAAATACCTGTCTCCAACTAATAAAGTATGCAATGGCACCACCAATTGCCATACTCATACCTTGACCTAAAAAGATATTCCCATAAATGAACCTATGGCACTTTGTCTTTCTTCTATTGGAAACACATCTCCTATTAATGCTAAGGATATAGGCATAACAGAGGCTGCAAAAACTCCAGTTAAAGCTCTAAATATAGCAAGATTTGTTAAGGATGACCCTAAAGCACAAAGTCCTGTAGCTATTGTAAACATTACAATTGAAAATGTTATTATATTCTTTTTACCATATCGATCAGCTAATGGTCCAAATAAAATTTGAAATAATCCAAATGGAATCATATAAGATGAAATTAAAAGTCCTGCTCTTGCAATATCAACATTAATGTCCTTTGCTATTGCAGGTAATATCGGTGAAACAACCCAATTATCAGCCATTACAATAAAACCTGCAAAACCTAAAATTAAAATTAAACTTTTTTAAAATCCTTTTCCATACTTCCCACCTCTTTTACTATTTAATAATTTACTTATATAATAATACACTAATGATTATACCCTATCGTGGTATAACTGTCAATTACTTTATAATATAATAACTTTATAATATAAAAGGCCCTAAAGTTTCATTTTTAATACTTTAGGGCAATTAGGTTTAATATAAAATTAATCTATTGTCTCAAAAATTTGACAAAACTCATCAAGGCTAATTCCTATGAAATATTTATTAAAATCAAATTCTTTAAGCGCTTTTTTATGTCACCAAGGTCATATCTGCATCCCCTTAGGGCATTTTCAATATCTAAAATATCATCAACATTAAAAAATCTCCATAAATTTTAACTTCATCAATTTTCCCTTTTTCTATTTTTAAATAAACTTCAACAATGCCCGAATTAAACTTTTTAGAGTTTTTATAATTAAATTTAGGAGAGTTACCGAAATTCCATTCATAAGTTGAATATTTATTCCTAACTAATTCATCGATATTTTTAATATCTTCTTGTGTTAATATATACTCTTTTATATCTGTATTATTCTTAATATATCTATAAAGTTCATTCATAAACTCATCAACAGTCATATCATTTTTTAAATAACTTTTTATATTAGTAACCCTACTTTCAACTGATTTAACTCCCTTTGATTCATATTTTTCTTTCGAGACTTTTAAAGCTTGCGATACATTTTTTAAATTTGCCGAAAAAGGAGTGTTCCATGGTGAAGAATTCTTCCATTTTTAATGGTTTGGGCATTACCTGAAATTTTCTTCTCATCTACAACAATGTCATTTCGACCTGAAATTTTAGCCTCAACCCCTAAACTTTTTAAAAATTCAACTATAGGTTCTAAAAATTCCTGAAAACTTATATTAACATCATTAATATTTTTAATAAAGGTAAAGTTAATATTGCCTTTATCGTGAAAAACTGCTCCTCCACCTGTTAATCTTCTTACTACAGATATATCATTCTTCTTAACAAAATCAATATTGATTTCAGATAATGTATTTTGATTCTTACCAACAACAATACAATTATCGTTCCTCCATATTATAAAAAATTCATCCTTTGATTTTGTTAAGAAATATTCTTCAAGAGCTAAATTAAAATAAGGATTCAAACTTTTGTTATAAATATAAAACAAATTTATCACCATCCATTAGCAGCTTCCGCAGCAACATCCTCCACTACTTTTTCCTTCTGACTCTAGTTGTTCCAAAGCTTCCTTCGTTAAAATATCACTAATTATTTTATCTATTTTCCTACAAATTTCATTAGCTACTTTATCAACCATTTCCTCATAATTTTCTGGTAGTTCCTTTAATGAAACTAATTCTGAAAGTGCTATATCTTCTCCAAGTATTTCTGCAACATTGATAACTACATTAACTTTTCCACTATACTTTTCAGTTGCCCTCATTGCACAAAGTTTAGAACAACCATCAACAGCTATTGTAGGGAAAACTTTTGCAAAAGTCTTTCTTCTTCACCACCTGCAATAAATAAAGGAAGACATATTGTAACAGTTTCACCCATCCTAAGCTTTTCTAAAACCTTTCTTGTAGCAAGCCTTGATATTGTTCCTCCAAGACATTCTTCACCACTACATGATACTATACCCACCTTTGTTTCCTTCATTTATTTCACCTCCATTTTATCTATTATTTCAACGATCTTATCAGCTATAAAGTCCACAACTCCCCATCCTTCTTCGTTTAAATTTGTCGCCGTTCCAGGTTTCATAGCTCTTTTTCTTTAGCAAACTCTATTGATTTCAATTCCTCTATAACTTCTGCCCCAGCTTCCTTAGCATTTTTGCCGCACACATTTTAGGACAGCCATCAATTGTTATGCACTTTTTACCCTGCATATAATTTTTTATTTCTTCATCTCCTGTAACAAGATAAGCTAAACATTTTGTCTCAGCCTCATCCTTTTTAAGTTCCCTTACAACCTTTAATGCAGCTTCTCGTGCTATTAAGCCATAAACTTTTCCCATCCCACTACATGGAATAACAACAACCTTAGACATGAAACTCATCCACCTTTCTTTTCATTTTTTCAAAGTATTCATCAAAGGTTAATAAAAGCATTTTATCTGATTCAAAATCACTAATCTCTATATCAGCGATCCATCCCTTTTCATAAGGATTTTCATTTATATATTCGGGGCTTTCTAAAAGTTTCTCGTTTATCCTAACTATTTTTCCACTAACTGGTGATATAATCTCAAAAACTGCTTTTCCAGATTCGATAGTTCCCACTTCATCAAATTGACTAATTTCATTTCCTACAGTTGGTGGATTAAAAAACATTATATCTGAAAGACTTTGCTGAACATAATCTGTAACTCCAATTCTTGCTAAATTTCCATCAACATATACCCAGCAGTCATTTTCATTAAAATAAAATCTATTTTTAGGCAATCTGAAAATAAATTTATCCTTTTTATATATCTCATAATCCAAAGTTTCAGGAAATTTTATTTCTAAGTCTTTCGATGTATTCTGATTTTCCTGCAGCAATTCATTAATTATAATTTCAATAACCCTCTTTTCATCTTCTCCTACTTTAAGCTCCTTGGAAAGCGTAATATTATTTTTCTGTGCTACTTCACTTACGTTTACCTTTTTATAAACCTTAAGATTCTTTTCAGAAGCAAGCCTTGTTGCACACCTTGTATTACATCCATCAATTACTATCAATTGATTTTCATTTGCCAATTTGTTATATCTAGCATCTGCAACTCTATAAAAAACAGGGCATATAATTTCACAGAAAATTTTTTCTTTTAAAATTAAGGCAATTTCCCTGGTTATGCAGCCTGCACATTTATCAAGGCCATTACAAGGTAAAACAACATAATTCTTATCCATTTTGCTCCATCTCCATTCTTAGTTGTTTAATTTTTTTAGTCACTTCTGACTTATCTGGGAATGAAAGCGCATCAACTCCACAAGTTTTACCACAAGCCCTGCAAAACACAACACAATTATATGGATTTTTTACTATAACTTTTTTTCTTCATTTTCTCTAACTTCATACACATCGTGTGGACAGAACTTAACGCATTCAAGACAATAATTACACTTATCATAATCAATTATAGGAAACCAATCTATCTTTTCCCTTGGAACTCCCATGAAGGTGTTTTCACTCATATTAATTCCTCCTCTAATCCTAGCTCCTTTAATGCATTTTTTACTATCTCCAAGGCTTTTTCATTTGTCATATCCCTTATATCAAGCATAACTGCATCCTTTTCAATATCAAGCCCAGCTTCCTTAAAGGCATCTTTGAACATTTTTCTTTGCATATTTGGAGCACAAGCACCTATTATTAATTTTCTGTGAACTTTTAAAAAGTCAGCAAGGAATCTGTCTCCATCCTCTTCACAAAGCTGAGGATGAATAAAGGCATATTCAACTGGAAGTTCAACTCTGACTTGATTTATAAAATCCCATATGTCCATCTTTGAAAATCCTGGACACTTTCCTGTGCAAACACACATTATAAAGCCTGGTAAATTTCTTTCACCCATGATAATTCCCCCTTATATTTTATGAACTGATAAACCTAATGCATCATTTATAGCTTCAAAGACAGCCTCTGATAATGTAGGATGAGGATGAATAATTGAAGCTAAAGTATTCAAATCCGCCTTTAATATTATTGCAAGAGTAATCTCTGATATTAACTCTGAAGCTCCCTCACCTAAAATTTGGCATCCCAATATTTTATTGTTCCTTTTATCCGTAACTACCTTTACAAGTCCGTCCCTTTCACCCAATGTAAGTGCACGTCCATTGTTTCTAAAATAAAACTTACCTATCTTTACATCATAGCCTTTTTCAATAGCTTCTTTTTCAGTTAATCCAACCATAGCAACCTCCGGGCTTGTATAAATACATATAGGAACTGCTTCATAATTTATCTTGCTTTCTTTTCCCATAGCATTTAAAATCGCAGCTCTTCCTTCTGCAAAACTAAGATGAGCAAGCTGTCTTCCTCCTATAACATCCCCAGCAGCGTATATATTTTCTATATTTGTTCTGTAAAATTCATCAACTTGTAAAGCATTATTTAAAATATTTAACCCTACATCAACAAAATCACTTGTAATATTGGGTTTTCTTCCAACTGCAAGCAATACTTTATCTGCAGTTAAAGAACTTTCTTTAGAGTTTTCCTCAAAATATACTCTTAAGCTACCTTCTTTAGTTATTTTTTTAACATTTACTCCAAATTTAAAATTTATCCCTTTTCTTTTTAAAATCTTTAAAAGTTCATTTGAAATTTCTAAATCTCCAACATCTAATGTATCTTTTATTTCAAGCACTGTTACATTACAAAGTAGAGAAAACATCTCCGCAAATTCAAGTCCAATTACGCCTGAACCTATTATAACTAAACTTTCAGGGATCTCATTAAGGTCTAATATATCATCACTTGTTAATACCCCTTCTAAATCTATTCCTTCAATCTTAGGAATTATAGGAACTGCTCCTGTTGCTATGACAAGCTTATTAAAATTGATTATTTTTTCTTCATCCTCTGCTTTGACATGTAGTTGATTTGGACTTTTAATTGTTCCTATACCATTTACCAAATTAATTCTGTTAGAGGATATTAGGTTTTCAAGGCCAATTCTAAGAGTTTTTACAACTCTGTTTTTCTTTCTACAGAAGTTGTCCAGTTTGTGTTTTTAATTTGACTTTCTATTCCAAACTCTAGACTCTTTTTAAAATTTCTTACTAATCCACTTGTTCTTAAAAGTGCCTTTGTAGGAATGCAGCCCTTATTTAAGCAGACTCCACCTAAATTGCTCTTTTCTATCAATGTCACTTTTGCACCTAACTTTGCTCCAGTTATTGCTGCATAATAACCAGCAGGTCCACCACCTAAAACAACATAATCACAATCTAATTTTTTCAAACTATCCCCCTTACACTTTATAATTTAATTATTTTCTTAACTAATTATATTATAAAACAATGAATTCTAAAATTCAATTTATAAATTTTCAGCATTTTTATACAATTCTTTTATTTCTTCCTTCGTAACAAATCTTAACAATATATATGCAATTATTATTATGCCTGGTATATCTATCAAAAGCCTTGTTATTGCAAATTTAGTTCCTAAAGATGAAAGTTCAAATAAAAACATTGGTATTTTTGTGGTTGACCATGCACCTATGAAAATCAATATATTGCTGAACTTAACTCCCTTCTTCATAAAAACAGCCGCTATTGGGAAAGCTCCATATAGAGGTCCTGCTGCAGCTGAACCTAATATTATTGCAAGTGCTACTCCCTTAATTCCTGAACCTTCTCCCATATATTTAATCATGGTTTCCCTTGGAACCCATATGTCTAAAAGACCTAATAGAACAAATATCGGTGGTATAACAAGAAGCATCTCCTTAAAACTATATCCAACTATACTTAAGGCCTTTTTGCTAACATTAAAATCTATTAAAAATATAATGCTCATTATTATTACAGTTACTATAAAAAATTTATATCTTTTTATTATATTTTTCATATTCCACTCACTACCTTTCCTATTATAAATGCAACTATAAATGAAAATATAAAAGCTAATAGATTCCTTAGAATTGTGATCTTCTTCCCAAAATATTTTATTTCAACAGGTATAGTAACAACTCCAACCATCATAAGTGTTGAAACAAATGCTGCAATTTGAGTATATCCCGCTCCACTTTTTAATAACATAGCTGCAGTGGGAAATGCAACAAAACCAGGTATCAATGTAATTGAACCAACAATTGCTGCTAAAATAACACCTAAAATCCCTGATTCCTTTCCAATAATTTTTGAAATGATTTGTGGATTTAATACAGCTAGTAAAATACCAACTAACATTAGAACACCAAGAAATTCTGGAAGAATGTTTTCAAATGATTTCCATGCTTTAAAAATTGCCTTTTTAGTTTTTGTTTGTCCTTTAAATAAGATAAAATCAATAAAAGAAATGTTAAAATATAAAGGGATAAATTCCACATATCTTAATCACCTCTTATTTAATTTTTTAATTAATTAATTATAGTTTAAATTATTTTATAAATGCTTGTCAATTTAACTTTTTAATAAATTAATATTTAATTAAATTATTATTTATTATCTTTAAATTATTAACAAAATCTATTATAATGAATAATATAATACATAATTTCAATACTAATAAAAGGGAGGGACTAATGTGGATATAAAAATTTCTAAGGAAATAGCGGAACAAATAAAAGATATTCTTGCAAAGGAAGGTAAATCTGCAATAAGATTTGAAGTTGTTGATTTTGGTTGAGCTGGTCCTGTTTTTGATGTTGTTCTGGATGAACAACGCAATTTAGATGAAGTTGTTGAAATAGAAGGAATAAAATTTGTTGCTGAAAATAGTATAAAGCCATTTATAAGAAACATTGAAATTACAATATCTGATGGAAAACCAGCAATACTTCAAACTGGTTGCTGCTGCTAAAAAGTCCCATGCTAGTCTTTTTACATAGCATGGGACTTTTTATAATTATTTATTTATGTGCTTCAAAATACCCTCTTGTAGCATTAGCAATTCTAACTAATGTTAACATGATTGGAACTTCTGTTAAAACACCTACAACCGTTGCAAGGGCTGCTCCAGATGTAAGTCCGAATAAGGATATTGCAACTGCAACTGCAAGCTCAAAGAAGTTGCTTGCTCCAATCAAAGCTGCTGGTGCTGCAATATCGTGTGGAAGCTTCCAAACCTTTGACCAGCCATAAGCTATGAAGAATATTAAAAAGGTTTGAATTGTAAGCGGAACAGCTATTAAAAGTATGTGGAATGGATTATTTACAATTATTTCACCTTGGAATGAGAATATAATCACTAGTGTCAATAAAAGTCCGATTATAGTTATATTATCAAACTTCTTTAAAAATACGTTTTCAAAATAATCTATTCCCTTGTTTGCTATTACTCTTTTTCTTGTAAAGTATCCAAAGGTCAATGGAATAACAACAAATAATATTGTTGAAAGTATTAATGTATCATAGGGAACCCTAACATTAGAAACTCCAAGTAAAAATGCAACAATTGGTGTAAATGCAAATAAAATTATAAGGTCGTTTGTTGCAACTTGAACAAGCGTATAGGCAGGATCTCCATTTGTTAAATAGCTCCATACGAACACCATTGCTGTGCATGGTGCCGCACCAAGCAATACTGCACCTGCAAGGTATTCTGTCGATAGGTTTTCAGGAATATACGCTTTAAATACTATTTTTAAAAAGAAATATGCAATTAAATACATTGTAAAGGGTTTTATAAGCCAGTTTGTAACCCAAGTTACAATAAGTCCCTTTGGTTTTTGCCCTATCTTTTTAACGCTTGAAAAGTCAATTTTAAGCATCATAGGATAAATCATAAGCCAAATTAATACTGCAACTGGAATTGATACATGGGCATATTCCATTCTACTTAAGAATTTAGGAATGGATGGAATATACTGCCCAATTAAGACTCCAGCGACGATACAAAGTGCAACCCATATACTTAAATATCTTTCGAATAAACTTAAACCCTTTTTAGCCATAAAAACTCCCCTTAATTATGCTTTTCCTGTTCTTATATTTTCAGCGAACTTTTCTGGAAGTCCATTTTTTAAAATTTCTTCTGCAACAGTTTCATAATCATAAGGAACAGAATGGATTTCAACATCTAACTCTTCCCCTACGTTTATTATAATATAGTTAGCATTTGGGCTACCATTCTTTGGCTTTCCAACGCTACCTGCGTTTATTAGATATTTATCACCATATTTTTTAGCATAAGGAATGTGTGTATGTCCACAAACTAAAGCATCATATTTAAACTCGCCCATAACCTCTTCTGCTTCCTTAGAATTCTCCTTTAAATATTCGTTAATTCTTCTTGGGCTTCCATGAACAAACATAATATTCTTACCCTCAAATTTTAAAACCATTTCTAATGGAAGTTCCCTTAAAAATCTTTTATTTTCTTCAGTTACCGTTTCAATTGTATAATTTAACGAAATAGAGGCATTCTCCATATCCTTTGGATCTGGATAGTCACAACCACAAATAAACTTTTCATAGCCAACTGCATCATCGTAATTTCCCATAATCGTTAGAATATTTTTTTCCTTAAAAGTTCAATTACCTCATTAGGATAAGTGCAGTATCCAACTAAATCCCCTGTGCAAGCTGTAATGTCAACCCCCTTTCCTTTATATCTTCTAATACAGCCTTTAGGGCTAATAAATTGCTGTGAATGTCAGAAATAACTGCAATTCTCATAAAAATCCTCCTTAATCTAAATTATCGCAGCCTTTACCTTGGGCTTTAAATTTTAAAAGGTTTTCATATTCTTGCTTCAGCTTTTTAACCTTTTCTGTTTCATGGAATAGTAATTCCTTTAAAAATGGATATTTATTTAATATTTCTTCATTTAACCTATAGTAAACATATTGCTGTTTTTGGTTCCAGTTATCATCTTGCTTCTACTCAATCTTGTAAGATGTCTTGATGCATTCGATTGAGTTAGATTAAGTAATTTTTCAATTTCACAGACGCAAAGCTCTTCACCTTTTAAAAGGTTTAATATTCTAAGTCGCGTTTCATCTGCAACTTCTTTTAATATCTCTACAAGTTCCATAAAAGCACCTCTTTGTTATATGATTATATAATCATATTATCATATTGTAATAGTAAAGTAAATATTCCATGTAGAAGTTTGTTATAATTTTTTTCTTTATTTAATTTTAAAGTTGGTATAAAATATCAAAAAGGCTAAAAATGGGAGGAATGAATATGCCGGATAAATATATTCCAGAAATAAAGGGTATATTGCGCAATAACATTATTGAAGTTCCCCAGGTTATAAGGGAAGCAAGTGGAATTATAGTATTTGGTAGAAGAATTAAGTCTTTAATATTTTCAACTGATGTCGCAATCATTAGAAATACAAACGCAGATGCAGTAATTGCCGTTTATCCCTTTACTCCACAGCCGGTTATTGCAGAGGCTATACTTAACGTTTCAGAAGTTCCAGTATTTTGTGGTGTAGGCGGAGGCATAACTACTGGAAAAAGGGCAATAAGAATTGCAAGACATGTTGAATTCCAAGGTGCAATTGGCGTTGTAGTAAACGCACCAACACCAAACGAGCTTATAAAAGCTATGAGGGAAGAAATAGATATACCTATAGTAGTCACGGTGGTTTCTGAAAAGGAAGACTTTAGAGGAAGGATAGAGGCTGGTGCAAGCATTTTCAATGTTTCAGGAGCTGCTAATACACCTAACATCGTAAGAAGGATAAGGGAGGAGTTCCCCCATGTGCCCATTATAGCAACAGGAGGCCCGAATGACGAAACAATAAGGGAAACAATAAAGGCTGGTGCAAACGCAATAACCTATACTCCTCCAACTACTGGTGAAATATTTGGAAAAATAATGGATAAATACAGAACTACATTTTAAAAGGCACGATTTCCTTCATCGCTATTGAAAAAGGTTTTCTAATTATTATAGTTGCCATAGAATCAAAAGGTGTTGGACTTGTGTTTATAAAAATAGCCTCATCTCCGTTAAAATAATCTAAAAGAGAATTTGCTGGATAAACAGTTAAACTTGTTCCTGCAACTATTAAAACATCCGCCCTCTTAATATGATGGACAGCCCTTGATATTTTGTCTGGATCTAGGACTTCACCATATAGGATTATATTAGGCCTTACTATCCCTCCACAGTCACATATAAAAAATTTATCATCCTCCCTGCCGCATCCCATACAGTAATATTCTCTTAAACTGCCATGAAGTTCTACAACTTCCTTAGATCCAGCCTTCTGGTGTAGTCCATCTATGTTTTGAGTAATTATAGCTTTTAATTTACCTAATTTTTCAAGCTCAACTAATGCCCTATGTCCATCATTAGGTTCAACATCAAAGGATAGTTTCTCCTGTAAAAAGGAATAAAATATTTTAGGATGCTTAAGGACAAAATCTATATGCAATATTTCTTCCGGATTGTATCCCATAAAAGTTTTTGTATAAGCCCTTGTCACCTCTAAAGTCTGGTATTCCTGATTCTGTAGATGTTCCAGCGCCACCAAAGAAAACAATATATTGGGCATTTTTGATAGCTTCCCTTGCTTTATCAATTTCTTTCACTATAATCACCCCTTACAGTTATATTTATAACCAAAAACAAAACTAAAATTACAAAAGGTGCCCTTTGGCACCTTTATAGTTTAAACTGTTTTACATCTTCAACTAAAGCATCCATCATACTACTTAAGTTTTGTGCAGAATCTGCAACCTTTGAAGATAATGATGACATCTCCTCAGACGTTGCTGATATTTCCTCAACTGAAGCTGAAGTTTCTTGAATTATAGCACTTAGATTCTCAACGCTTGAAAGAACGCCATCTTTATCGCTTACTGTTTCATTTAAAAAGACATATGCATCTTCAATTAAAGGAACTGTATTTTGTATTGAATGTATTATTCCTTCGAACTTCTCAGCCGTTCTATCAACAGTTGTGATTTGTTCATTAATAAATTTATCAACTTCTTCAGCTGCAGAGTAAACATCCTTTGCTTCTTCACCTAGTCCTCTTATAATATTTCTTATTTCATCTGAAAACTTTTTAGATTCTTCAGCAAGTTTTCTTACTTCTTCGGCTACAACTGCAAAGCCCCTTCCAGCTTCACCAGCCCTTGCGGCTTCAATTGCTGCATTTAGCGCTAAAAGATTTGTTTGTTCAGAAATATTATTTATTATATCAACTATATTTTCAATCTGATTAAAGGAACTTGATAGGGTCTGTAACTTAGTTGTAACAACTTCAAAGGATTGCTTAATTCCATTTATTGCCCTTAATAGTCCATCCAATTCATCCTTACCTTCATTTGCCTTATAGGATGTATCCTCTGCTCCTTCTTTTACTTCCTTTAGCTTAGAATACATTTTGTCTATCTTTTCTGCAAAGGATTCAAAAGCCTTACAACCTGTGCAACTTCTAAGTTTTCATTTTCCGTAGCGGTTGCAACCTGAGAAATTGAGGAAGAAACCTGTTCTGAAGACACAGCCATTTCTTCAGCTACTGAAACAAGTTCCCTTGAGGAAGTCTTTACTGAATTTGCATTTTCATTTATCTTGCTTATAATACCCACTAAAGATTGTTTTAAAGAGGCTATAGCCTTTGTTATTTCTCCTATTTCATCACGTCTTTTTAAATACCTTTCTTCTATGTTTACAGTTAGGTCACCCTTTGCAATTACATCCAATATTTGCTTTGTAGACTGCAATGGATTAATTATTATTCTGTCCATAAATATCATAATAAGAATCGATAAAACAATAACCAAAGCCAAAGTAAACAACACAAGAGCTTTAACAACAGGCATAACTAATTTATCTATTTTTTCCTTGTCAAGCCCCACAAAGAACATACCAATGGGAGTTTGACTTGTATCCTTTATAGGAATATATATACCTTGGTATGTTTTTGCTTTAACTTTATATCCCCAACGTAATCTTTACCCTTTTTAACCACTTCTTCTATAACTTTGTTATCGACCTTACTTCCAACAATCCTCATACCATTTTCTTCAATTGTTGTCGTAACTCTTGTGTCATATAAAAAGATCGAACATTCAATATCTGCCTTTTTCTTTAAGTTATCAACTGAAGAAAAATCATAATTTATCTTATGGCTTCCCTTGTAAAGCTCCCCATAGGAAACCCTCCAGGAACCTGGGTATTGAAAATCAAAAATCTCAAGAGCAAGATTAGCCGTTTGCCTTAGCATTCCTCGAGTTAATGCTCTAGTAAACTCTACATAAACAATTCCATTAATGACAATACTAAACAGCACTATTATTGAAATTACTAAAAACCATATCTTTGCTTTTGTAGTTGTTTTTTTCATAGTCTGCCCCCGTATCCATTTTAATCATTCTATAATTTTCAAAATTATTTATGTTTATATTATCGTCTTTCTTTTCTAAATTTTTATATGCATTTGACAACATTAATTTAATTCTGTTGATTTGATTTACTTCACTTGCACCTGGGTCATAGTCTATTGCTACAATATTGGACTGTGGATATCTTCTTCTTAATTCTTTTATCATGCCTTTTCCTACGATATGATTGGGCAAACATCCAAAGGGCTGAAGGCATACGATATTGGGCACATCATTTTCAATCAGCTCCATCATCTCACCAGTTAAAAACCATCCCTCTCCAGTCATATTACCAAGGGAAAGTAGAGTTTTTGCAAGATTTGCCTTTTCCTCTATAGTGGATGGAGGAGTAAATCTTTACTTTCATTAAGTGCCTTCCTTATTTCTCTTCTATAAAGTTCAATAACTTTTATTGATAATAAACCTCCTAATCTTGCTTTAAGATCCCCAGTAAGATTATGATATTTAAATTCTTCATCATAAGCAGAATAAAGAAGAAAATCTGCAAGGTCAGGTAAAACTACCTCTGCTCCTTCTTCTTCTAATAGCTCAACTATTTGATTATTTGCTGTAGGATGATACTTTACTAGAATTTCTCCTACAACTCCAACCTTTGGCTTTTTTATCTTAGCAATTTCTATATTATCAAATTCCTCAATAACTTCCCAAACATTCTTTTTAAAATCTTTTAAGCTACAGGATTTTATATTCGCAATTATTTTTTCCTTCCATTTTCCATATAAAAGTTCTGTAGAACCCTTAATTTTTTCATAGGGCCTTGTTCTTAATATGAGTCTCATTAATAAATCTCCATAGCAAACTGCCATAAGTCCCCTATGAAGTAAGATAGGTGTTATTTTGAATCCTGGATGCTTTTCTAACCCCTTCGCATTTAAAGATAAAACAGGAATATTAGAAAGACCTGCATCCTTTAAAGCTTTTTTCAGTAAGCTTATATAATTTGTAGCTCTGCATCCTCCTCCCGTCTGACTCATTATAACTGCAGTAGAATTTAAATCATATTTTCCTGACTTTAAGGCATTTATAATCTGCCCTATAACGACGATTGCAGGATAGCATGCATCGTTATTTACATATCTTAATCCTTCATCAATTGCGTTTGCATCAACAGATGGCAATACTTCAAGTTTATAACCACTAAATTCAAAGGCCTTTTCAAGAATTTCAAAGTGAACAGGTGACATTTGTGGAGCTAAAATAGTATATTTCTTTTTCATTTCCTTGGTAAATACCACTTTGCTTTCCTCATTATATTGTATTTCCCTTTTTTGCTTTTTCCTTTTTCTTTCCTCTAGTGCTGCAAAAAGGCTTCTAATTCTTATTTTAATTGCTCCTACGTTTGTTCCTTCATCGATTTTAATTGAAGTATATATCTTTCCTCTATTTTCCAATATTTCTTTAACCTGATCAGTTACAATTGCATCGAGACCACATCCGAAGGAATTTAATTTAATAAGATCTATATTATCATGTTTTGAAACAAAATACGCTGCTCTATATAGCCTTGAATGATATGTCCATTGGTCAACAACCCTAAGCCTATTTTTAACTTCACCTAAGTGGCACACAGAATCCTCTGTTAAAACCGCAGCATTAAATGAAGTTATTATGTTAGCTATCCCATGATTGATTTCAGGATCTATATGATAAGGTCTTCCTGCAAGAACTATAGCCCTAATCCCCTCTTTTTGATGTATTCTAAGGTTTCCTCTCCTTTTTTATAATATCATTTTTAAAATTTTCAAGTTCTTTTAAACCTAATGCTAATGCGTTGTCAAGTTCAGCTAAAGAAATATTAAATCCTTCAAAAGTCTCAAACAAAACCTTCCTTAACATTTTGTAATTATCTAAACTTATAAAGGGATTTAAAAACTTAATGTTTTTCTCCTTTAATACATCCATATTATTTTTTATAACCTCAGAATATGAAGTAACTATAGGGCAGTTATAGTGATTATCCGCTTCATTAAATTCTTTTTCTCATAAACAACAGATGGATAAAATATAACGTCAACTCCCTTTTAACTAAGTTCATAATATGACCGTGAACAACC
The DNA here is from genome assembly GCF_028872215.1 of Caloramator sp. Dgby_cultured_2. Classification (NCBI taxonomy): domain Bacteria; kingdom Bacillati; phylum Bacillota; class Clostridia; order Eubacteriales; family Clostridiaceae; genus Caloramator; species Caloramator sp. Dgby_cultured_2. The sequence continues at coordinate 233,539 of NZ_CP118396.1, read as the reverse complement.
TTTGCAGGATAACATATAGTATCTGATGGTATTGTTTCCATCCCATCCTCATAAAGCTTTTTAGTAGTCTTGTCGGATAACACTACTTCAAAGCCTAAAGCAGTGAAAAAGTATGCCAAAGAGGATAATTTTCATAAATATTTAATACCCTTGGTATTCCGATTTTACCCCTTGGTGCATTTTTTAAGGCTTTATAATCAAATAGTCTGTTATACTTATATTCATAAAGATTAGGCACCACTTTTTTGCAATAAAGTTTCCAGCTCCTCTTTCGCATCTATTCCCTGTTACAAATTTTCTACCATCTTTAAAAGTGCTAATAGTTAAAAAACAGTTATTGCTGCACAATTTACATCTTGTAAAGGATTGTTCTACTTGAAATCTATTTAATTCTTCTAAATTTAATATCTTTGACCTTTCACCTTCTTTATATCTTTCCTTTGCAATCAATGCAGCTCCAAAGGCTCCCATAAGCCCTGCTATATCAGGCCTTACTACATCTTTTCCTGATATTATTTCAAAGGCCCTTAATACCGCATCATTATAAAATGTTCCACCTTGAAGTATTATTTTTTCACCAAGATCATCTATGTTCCTTATCTTTATTACCTTCATAAGAGCATTTTTAATAACCGAATAGGATAACCCAGCAGAAATATCCCCAATTGTCGCTCCCTCTTTTTGTGCCTGTTTTACTTTAGAATTCATGAATACTGTGCATCTTGAGCCTAAGTCAACTGGATTTTTAGCAAAGAAGGCTTCCTTTGAAAATGTTTCAACATCCATCCCTAAAGATTTAGCAAAGGATTCAATAAATGAGCCACATCCTGAAGAACATGCCTCATTTAAAATGATGCCTTCAATTACCCCATCCTTAACTTTTATGCACTTCATATCTTGTCCACCAATATCCAGGATAAAATCTACCCCATTTAAGAAATTTTCTGCCGCCTTATAGTGGGCAATAGTTTCAACTTCACCTTCATCTATTGATAGGGCTGTTTTAATGAGTCCCTCTCCATAACCAGTTATGCAGGAGTTTGCTATATAAGCATCCTTTGGTAATTTACTATAAATATCTTTTAAAACATTTATCACAGATTTTAAAGGATTTCCTTCATTGCTTGAATAATAGTTATATAATAAATTGTTTTCTTCATCTATTAAAACCGCCTTTGTAGTAGTCGAACCAGCATCTATACCTAAAAAACATCCTCCCGAAAAATCATTTAAGTCCTTTCGTTTTATTCTATGCTTATCATGCCTTCTTTTAAAATCATGATACTCTTTTTCAGTTATAAAAAGAGGTCTAAGAAGGCCTACTTCCTTTGAACCAAAACTACCATTATTAATCTTATATATTACGTTCTCTAAATTAACCGGTGCCTTTTCCTTAGAAAGTATAGCAGCACCAAGTGCTACAAAAAGATGCGAATTCTCCGGAATTATAACTTCATCTTCTATTAAATTAAGGGTTTCTATAAATCTTTTTCTAAGTTCACTTAAAAAAACAAAGGTCCTCCTAAAAAGCAACTTTTCCTTTTATTTTTCTACCTGCTGCTAGGCCTGCAATAGTTTGATTTACAACAGCCTGAAAAATCGATGCTGCAATATCCTCCTTTTTTGCGCCTTCATTTATAAGAGCTTGAATATCTGTTTTAGCAAACACTCCACATCTTGATGCTATAGGATAAATTATTTTATGCATTTTTGACAATTCATTAAGCCCCATAGCATCAGTTTTTAAAAGAGCGGCCATCTGATCTATAAATGCACCTGTCCCACCTGCACAACTTCCGTTCATCCTTTGTTCTAAATTACCATCGAAATATGTAATTTTAGCATCCTCTCCGCCTAGTTCAATAGCAACACTCGTTTTAGGAATAAATTTTTCAACTGCCTTTGTTGATGCTATAACCTCCTGCTCAAAGGGAATATTGAGCCAATTCGCTATTCCAATTCCTGCTGAGCCTGTTATAACTATTCTTGCTGTAGCCTTATCTAACATCTTTTCTAATTCATAAAAAATTTCCTTTATCGTGTTTAAAACGTCAGCAAAATGTCGTTTATATCTGCTAAAAACAATATTATCTTTGTCATTTAAAACCACTACCTTTACTGTTGTTGAGCCCACATCAACCCCTATCCAATAATTCTTTGACATCTTATCCCTTCCTTCTACCTTTTCAAAAGTCATCTGAAATCTATTCTATACCTCCTTAAAAAAGCAACAAACTTAATAATTCTGTTTTTTATTCCTGTTTTTTAATATTGACTAAAAAAAGCCATATATTAATATATATCTTTCGTTTACACCTATTATCTATAAAAATTAAGCTCTAAGGCTAAAATTTTCCTTAGAGCTTAATTTATATTTCTATTTCATAAAATCTTTTATCTGCATAGCTTAAAAGTTTTTGATACAAAATCACTGATATAATAAGCGGTATAACTATCAAAGCTATAAAAAGTCCATTGCTTTTAATATTAAATTTTACAATAAGAGCACCAAATAATCCTACAATTCCCATGGTTCCAAAAATTCCCACAACCCCATTTATGTTTTGCTTTATTGCCTTTTGTGGATTATCCCAATTTAGCTTAGGCCATTTTAATTCGGCAAAAACTTCTAAAATAAAAATCATCGTAAGAATTATGATAGAGGTTATTAAAATTATTAATAAGCTTATTGTATCAATTTTAAAGAAGGCTAAGTCCATTATCAAAATAATAGCTGCAGCTAAAATTCCAAATATTAAACCGTGGATAATCTTTGCAGTTATATATAATTTAGGATTTATCGGAAGGGATTTTATAAATTCAAAGGCTCTTCCTTCCCTTGATATACATGTTGCAGCTATACTTGTTGAAGCCCCTAGAAAAACTATAATTCCTATCGAGATTAAATTCAAATAGTATGAAAAATCAGGATGATTCATCAACTTTTTAATATCGAATAAAATAGAATTATTTTGAAAGAACAGGGATGCACCCATAATTATCGGCAATAGAAATATTACCATCGGCCCATTTATAAAATACACTGGCTCTCTATTCATCAGTTTCAATTCTCTGTCAATTAATGTTATAAGTAAATTTCTCTTTATTGTCGTTTTCTTTAGTTCCTTTTCGTCCATTCTTTTAATATTTTTTGGACTTCTGTGCTTCCAATTAAAGTATCATAATAAATATTAGACATAGTAGTTAACAATAAAAATAAAGCACCAACAGCAATTGCAATAAAAATCAATAAATAAACAAAACTTTCTAATGTTCCATTATTTATGATAGCCTTTGCTGCTATTGCAGCTGGATAATATAACTTGCTTGTTAAATCGATCAAACCATTTGGTGCAGTTAATTTTTGCATAATAAGCTCTGGATTTTTATCAAAATTAGTCATTTGATTAGTTAAATACTGAAAAAGAACTCCAAGACCTAATGCCAAAAATCCAGATATATACATTATAAAATCCTTCTTTTTTAAAAGTTTACCAAACTTCATAATAGGAGTTATTATAAAATATCCTATTACAACAGGAATCATTGGGATAGTTAAAGTTATTAATAAAGAATTTATATAATATAAAACCCCTTCACCATTTTTAATGCCATAGACTATTATTCCCGTTGCCATTATAACAAACGCAAATAAAGCTTCTGAAAGAAAGCTAATTGTAAATTTAGCAAGAAATAAATTCCAAGGTTTTAATGGCAAGGATAGTATTATGTCACCCTCTTGATTGAGAAAATAAGTTGCAATTACAGTTAATATCCCTATAAAAAATGTAAAGGCAGTTGAAATAATAATGGTATTTAATACCACAAGCCCCTGTTGGTTAATAGGTTTAAGAAGATCATACATTTTTAAATTGAAGGCTGTAAACATGGTTATCAATCCTGAAAAAGAAAACAATATTAGTCCCAACAATCCTAAAGTCTTAACCGCTTTCTTCTTATTATATTTTAAATCCCTAACTAACCCACTAAATCCAAAAACCGAATTAATATAAAATTTTACTGTTGAAATTGCTTTATTCATTATCTACCAACTCCAAGAATAAATTTTCAAGACTATCATTTTCTTCTCTTATTTGTCTTAACTCATCAATCGTTCCAGTAAATATTATCTCACCCTTTTTATTATACCTATCCTATCACAAAGCCTTTCTGCAACTTCCATAATATGAGTTGAAAAGAATACGGTATTACCATTATCTGCATGTTTTCTCATCATTTCCTTTAACAAAAAGCAGCCTTGGGATCTAGTCCTACTAGAGGTTCATCTAAAATCCATACAGGTGGATTATGGACTAAAGCACCTATGATTATTAATTTTTGCTTCATACCATGGGAGTAACTACCAATACTTGAGTTTAAAGCATCTTTTATTTCAAAAATCTCCGCAAGTTCATTTATTTTTTCATATCTTTGCTTACCGTCTACCTCATAAATATCTGCAATAAAATTTAAATACTCAATACCTGTTAGTCTATTAAAAATTTCAGGATTATCAGGAACAAATCCTATCTGCTTTTTGCCTTAATTGGCTCACTTACTACATTAATCCCATTTACTAATATTTGCCCTTCATCAGGTTTTAGGATTCCTGTTATCATTTTTATTGTCGTTGTTTTACCAGCACCGTTAGGTCCTAAAAATCCAAATATTTCTCCCTTTTTACCTCAAGATTAATGCTGTTAACAGCCTTTACCCTTCCCCTCGCATAGGTCTTTGAAACATTGTTAATTATAATCATAAATACACCTTCCTTTATAATATGAATCAGAAGGAAAATCTCCTTCTGATTTTATAATAACATAGCTAATATATTAGCTAAAACACTTACATAATTGTAATCTTCAAATTTATATTCCTTGTCATTTGATGGTGCCAAAATGTATATGATCCCCCTTAAAACCTTATCCTTCACAATCGGAACTAACATTACTGAATAAAACAAAGGAACATTCTTAACAACATCATACTCGAATACTTCATCCCAGTCAATACCATATAAACCTTTTTGTTCCTTTAAAACTTTATTCAACAATCTATTATTAATGTTGTTAAATTTAATCCAGTTATCGTCATTAGCCTTCCTCCAAAGTTGATTATATATCTTTCCACCCTCAATAAAAAGTATACCTGCATATCTACCCTCAGAAGAGTCTAAAAGTCTTCCTAAAAACTTAAAAACAATCTCCTCTTTGCTTAAATTTTCTTTTATTAGTTCCGTTAGTTCAATCATAGTCAATATTTTAGTGGTATCCCTAAGGTCGTTTCCTGTTAAAAACCCGCTTAATTTATCAGTAACTCTTCCCTTCTGCTCAAAGGTTTCATCCCATAGTTCACATCTATTCTTCCCTCTTTCTTTTGCTACATATAATGCCTTATCAGCCTTTTCTAAAAGTTCCTCCTTCCACTCAGCATCATCCGGAAAGGATGCTATACCAAAACTTGCAGTTACTGCCCTTCCATCTACAAATAAACTTGTTTCCATCTTTTTCTAATCCTCTCCGCTAAATTCAGGGCATCATGTTTATTGGTATCAGGCAATAGTATCAAAAACTCTTCACCGCCATATCTAAAAACAAATCGTTTTTTCTTATATTGGATTTTACAACTTCACCTAGTTTTTTTAATATTTTATCTCCAAGTAAATGTCCGTATTTATCATTTATCTTTTTAAAGTTATCTATATCTATCATTACAACTGAAAAAAATCCACTATTCAATTCTGCATTTTCTATATTTTCATCTAATAGGTCATCTAACATCTTTCTTGTATAGGCAGATGTTAACTTGTCTATTATAGCCGTATTAATAATATTAATATTTTCAATATACCCTATTAGTAAGTTTACTAAAGGCTTACATTCTTCTATAGCCTCCTCCGAAAAATTATTAATAATCTTATCAGTTTCTAAAATTACATATCCATAGTTTCTTTTTATGTCATATGTAGAAATTCTAAACTTATCTTTTCTTTTATTTTTTATTAAAGGGATACAAATCCAGTTAACAACATTGCCGTATTCATCTGATTTTTTACAATAATGGATTTTTCTAATCTTTTAGCTTTATCGATAATTAAACTATAATTATTGATGTCAACTTTTCTTTGCTTACAAGTATTTCCGGATTTTTAGAATCAGTAATTAATAGATAATTTGTTGCTAGGGTAATATATGACATATATTTCATTATTAATAAAATATCACTGTTTGAATCTAGTGTAATTTTATTTAATAAATCATTAATATTGCTAATATTTAAGTTTAATTCCTCTTTAAAACTAGATTTTATTTTTGTATTGTATTTCCTTTTAAATTATTAATTTGGGAACTAATTAAATGGTCTGCATATTCAGTTAATTTGTTAAGTTCTAAACTCTCCTCTTCATTTATATCGATTTCTAAAATTTTGCTCACTTTAGTTAATGTATTATGGAAATTTGAAATCGATATAAATTTAATTTTATATTCCTCTGGCAAATCCTTCAAAAACTTAGCATTAAGGTAAGTGAAGCTGCATAGAAATTAACTGCCTTGTAAACATTATTATTATAGTAATAATCTCCTAAAATTCTGTTTGCCATCATGCTTAATTCTATCAATTTATTTTCTTTTAATTTTGGTAGTATTTCTTCTAATGCAAGAATTTTATTTTTATTTAGTAAAATATCTAGAAACTCTATTCTAAGTTTCAAACCAACTGGTAACTCATTAAGTTCAAAATCGTTAATCAAATCAAATATTTTTTTCGCAAAGTTAATTTTATTTAGCTTGACAAATTTAAAAGCTAAATGATAATAGATATATATTTTTTCGACGCTGTTTTTATATTTTTTTATTATATTTGATAACGAATCCATAACATCTTCTAGTCTTTCTAAGTCTTTTGAAATATTTAAAATTAATAGAAAAGCCTCTGCATCCCATTTAATCTTTATATCATTGTTTTGATGTATCCTTAATACTTCCTTTAAATATTCATGTGCTTTATCAATGTCCCCAAATTTATAAAATAGTTGTGCACTAAAATAATAATATAAGCCATCATAAATATTCTGATTAGTATTATTTTTAAGCTCATCCATAGCCTTTAAATGATAGAAATAAGCCTTAGAATAATTTCCCAGTCTTAAATAAATACCTATTAAAAAGCAATAAATATAAAAAGTATATGCTTTATATCCCAATTCATCAATAATATCCAAGGCAGTGCTGAAGCATTCCAAGGCTTCTGTTGTATTAAATTTTATATAATTTATCTCTCCAATATTAATAAGTGAAAGGGCTTTTAGAAAGGCAACCCCCTCTTTCTCTGCTAAGTTTTTCATTTCTTCAAGATAATTCAAGGCATTGTCATAATCCTGATAAAAATCTGAATATATAATACTTAAATTGTTTAATACCCGTATCATTTCTTGTTTGCTTTCATTTAACTCGAAATAATATAGAGCCTTTTTATAATAATCAATGGCCATTTCCGGCTCAGATGATAAATAGCAACAATCCCCTAAAAGTTTAATAAATTTTCCCTTTATTTCAGGGCAATTATCATCACACATTTCAAGAGCTTGCTTACATATGTTTCTAACATCCTCTAACTTATCATTATTTCTATAATAAACTGCCGTGTTAAATTGATATTCAAGATAGCCTCTTTTATAATCATGAATTTGTAATAAATCTTTTATTTCTTCTAAAGATTTTAAGATTTTGTTTTTATCATTTTTATTTATATATATTTCCACCAACTTATTCATTGAATCTATTGCACTATTATAGTCCTTTAAATTTAAGGCCCAAAGCTTTGCTTGTTTGAAAAGTTCAATTGCCTTCTTTACATTTCCAACTTCTAAATAAATATATCCGAGACTCATTAATATATCTACTTTTCTATAATCTGCTTCCCTTTCCTTAAAATATTTTAATGCCCTTTCATAATATGAAATAGCATCAATTTTATTATTTAGCCTTTTCATCAATATAGCATTATAGATACAATATTCAATTATTTTTTCTACTTCATTTGCCCTTTCATAGTGATATAATATTTCTTCTTTGAGACTATATGGATTCAAATAAATTCTAATGCTCTTTTCTAAAAATTTTCCTGCCTTAAGATGCAAATCTACCTTTACCTTCTCATCAATTCTATTGTAAATTAAACGTTTAAGCATTTGATTTTGTAAATCGTAAAGAATTCCTTCATCGCTTATTTTGCTTATAATAATTCCTTTATTCTCTAAACTCCTTAGAATATTACCCAATTTATTTTTATCTTTATTTAAAAATTCACCGAGAACATCTGTAGTAACTCCATTTTGAAATATCGAAAGAACCTCAAGGACGATTATATCTTCTTCATCTAGTTCATTAATTTGATTAAAAATAGCTTGTTCTACTGAATTAGGTAGTATCATCCTGTCATAATCATCATCAAATTTACTGCTCCAAATTCCTGTTGAACTATTAATAAATAAATCTCCCCTTAGATAAAGATCCTTAATTATTTCAACAATAAATAGTGGATTACCATAAGTTATTTCAAATATTTTGTTTGAAAACAATCTTGAGTATACCCCATAGATAAAAGATTTTTTATCATCTCCGAAGCATACTCTTTCGACAATCCCTTTAATTTTATTTCTATGGTATTTTGTTCTTTTCTTATGTCGTTTATTAATGCCCTTATATCATTACTAATTAATCCATCGCTTTTAAAAGAAATTATAAACATTGCTTGTTCTGCAATTTTAGAGGTTAAAATATCCTTTGCCATTAAATATGAAAATTTATCAAGGGAATTAAAATCATCGATTATAATAACAATTCTTTCATCTTTATATTTGTTTTTTATGTATCTATATATCGTGTTTATCATTCTAATTCTATTTTTTCATTATATAACTCTTCACTTATTATACTATTTTTAAACTCTTCAAAGGTATTTAACAATTCCTCCCTATATTCATCCTGTAAATTTTCACTACCCTCTGAAAATATTTTTCTTGCAATTTCCAGGAAAACTTTTCTGCTGTTAGATTCAGCTTCATTATAATAGCTAAAACAGTTGATATTTTTTAATCTAAATAAAAACTCTAATTCCTTTAATAATCTTGTTTTTCCAATTCCTGTTTCACCAGATATTAAAACACATCCTTTATTTTTTCTAAAAGAATCGAATATCTTTTTGATTTCTTTATCTCTTCCTGAAAGCTTTATATTAAAATTAATTTTCTCCAAATCTTCCACTTCAAATGGAATATAATTCTTATTCAAGAGACTATTTAAATCATTTATAACCTTTGTTATACTGTCATATCTTTCTGCAGGATCTTCTTTTATCATCTTTTTAATAATATCATTAATTCCTAAATATTCTTTTGGCAAAACATCCTTTAACTTAGAAAATCCATCATCTATCTTAACAAATTTTATACCTCCCAGTAAAATTACCAAAAATAATACCCCTAATGAATATATATCAGACTTTACTGTATGTTCTTCACCCTCTATAACTTCAGGTGCCTTGAAAATTATTTGACTTCTATTAGTTTTTACAAATTCACCTATTCTTGCTGTTACTATGTCATTCAATTTAACAGTAAGCTTATTTTCTACCTTAACAAAATTAATATTAGATAAATTAATGGAATTATAGAGACACCCCTTAAGATGCAGAAAGTTTATTGTTTTTGCAATTTCTATAAAAAGATTCAATTTTTCATCAATGTCTAATCCTTCTAATACATTTAAAGGCTGGACATCTTCAACAAACTCAGTAGTATAGAAATATTGATAATTTTTATCCAATCTACCGTTTTTATTTTCTATAATATCAAAACTATATAATCTTTTTAAGTTACTGTGAACAATTGAAGTTAACATAATAAAATTATTTGCTAAGAAATCATAAAATTCCCAATCAACATAATCAAAATTAATAATATTTAAGTCTAAAACTCCTTGAGATCTTTTGATATCAATAGCTTGATAGGAAGCTAGTCCATCATTTTGATAAATCTTCTTTATAAGTCTATATCTGTTATTTATTATTCTCATCGCCTCATCCCAACCCTTTTTTCCATTGATAAGTAAGTAATATTATAATTTAACAAAAAATTAAAACAATAGTTTTTGTGATGTAAATCACAAAATTTACCTTTATTTATAATGAAATTTATCTTATTTAAATTATAATATTTTTCTACAGGATAATTTATGATATAATATTAAACAAAATAACATGACGAGGTGGAGTATGCGTAGATTTGGATATCCTTATTTCGGCAAAAGATACTTATATGATATAAAAAATAAAACTCTTCATGACCTTTTAAATGAAAAGGAAGAATGTCATATCGATTTAATACATGAAGATGATATTGACATGTATAGTTCATTAAATGAAGCTGCATTACTTATGGATCATCCTTTTTATTATGAGTGCCCTTTCTGCATGAAAAAGGCTGAAAGCAAAGAGGGATAATTATGGAAGATGGATTTGGAATAATTGCTTTTTTGCTGCGCTATCATTGTTATCATATTCAATTTATTGGATTAATTCGGTCTTTGAAAAAATAATTGAAAATTATCTGGAAAATTCTAAAAAGGATTTAAAAAAGGGTGTATACTGATATTTTATTTGGGACATTTTATACCTTCCTTACTCTAGGATTAAATTACTCTATTAACATAACTTCTAGCCTTTTAAACGTAGAAGCATTATCAGTATTAAATAGCTTTATAATCTTTTTAGGTTCCCTTTTAGGAACAATTATAATAGTTTATGTATTTAGCTTTAGATTGATGTTTCATTTATGGGCTTACTTGATAGTCTTAGGAACAGGTATTTTCTTCCTTACTAAAACGAAAAAATTCAAGGACATCGGAAGAACAATAGTATCCTATGGATTTGTTTTTCTTTCCTCCCATTTTATTTATTCTACTTTAATTAAGAGCGAAGCAATGTTTTTTTGAGTAAAAATATTATTATTTTATCTTTAGTAGTTTTTATTTTAACTATAATTTTTCAAAACAATATTTTTATATTCCCAATGATTTTTGCAATTTTATCATCTAACAATTTAAGCAAATATTATATAGTAGACCTATTGCTTCTTTCCAACATAGCATTGATATTAAAAGCAATAATTAATAATTACAGGAAAAATTCAATAGCTAAAAAGTCCTTGTCAATATTACTAATATATAATGGACTTATATTTATAATTTTTTAATTTTACAGAAATTAATACATAAACAACTAAATTTAAATTTTTATCAAATATATGCGTTGTATGTAGGAATAATTGTGACTTTAACTCTTTTAATGGTTTTAATAATTAATCCTTACAAAAATTTGATTTGATTAAGAATAATTATATAAGCAAAAAAGTTTTTGCTCCTACATGAAATTAACCTTCATAATCCTTCAATTGCAGTTATACAGATAATAAAAGAAATAATAAATATGGGTTACGATGCATTAAATAACGTAAGGAGAAGTTTAGATTTAATATTAAATTACGATCCAATGATTTCCCAAAATCTACTTATAATAGAAAATGACATAAATCATTATGAAAAGGAAATTACAGAATCCCTTGTAAAGCTATCTAATACAGAAATAAACGAACATCAGTCTAAAATTATTGCTGCCCTTTATCACATTATAAATGATATAGAAAGAATCGGCGACCATGCCGAAAACCTATACGAACTTGCTGAGCATAAGTATAAAAATTCCCTAATTTTTTCAGATGAGGCCATCGTTGAAATAAAATTTATGTATCAATATGTAATAGAGGCTGTTGACTTAGCTTTATCTTCCCTTAAAGATGGTGACCTTCAAAAGGCTATGAAAACAATTGAGCTTGAAAGTAAAATAGATAAACTAGACAAGCAGCTAAGAAATGGTCACATAGATAGATTAAATACTGGTATATGTTATCCTGAAAGCGGCGCAATATTTTTAGATATCATTTCTAATCTTGAAAGAATCGGTGATCATGCAAACAATATCGCTCAGTTAGTCATTGAAATTAATCGAGTAGGAGCTGAATAATTATTTTATTCAGCGTCCTCTCACACCACCGCACATACCGGTCTGGTATACGGCGGTTCGTTAGTTTACATGCATTTTGGAATACTGCGATGTTAGGCTTATGTATCCTAACTTTTCCAAATACTCGTTAGTTAGAGTTGTCGCCAGGATATGACTATTTGCTATATGCCAATATCCTTTTCGGGTATTGGCATATATTCTTGCAAAGTATGGGTTCATTCCTAACTTAATTAAATTCCTTACCCTCGTTCTTACCTTCTTCCATAACTTCCATTCGCACATCCTTAGTCTTCTTCTTATCCATTGGTCTAACCTTTGCATATGACTTCTTGCTTTCGCTAATGAAAAGTAGTTTACCCATCCAATGGTTATTTGATTAAGTCTTTTTATCCTTTCTTCTGTGCTTATTGGTTTCCTTCGACTCGTTATTTCTTTTATCTTTTTCTTGAATTTCCTTATACTCTCTTCAGCTATTCTTATCTTACTTTCCCCTTTAATCATATAGAACGAAAATCCAAGAAATTTCCTCTTCCATGGTCTATCAACTGCACTCTTTTCCTTATTCACTTTTAGTTTTAGAACCTTTTCAATGTATTCCGTTATACTCTCCTTTACTCTCTTTGCTGCCCTCTCACTCTTAACAAATATATCGCAATCGTCTGCGTATCTGCAAAATTTATGTCCTCTTCTTTCTAGTTCTTTGTCTAAATCGTCAAGTATTATATTCGCTAATAGTGGGCTCAATGGGCCTCCCTGTGGAGTGCCTTCTTCGGTTTTAACCTTTATTCCGTTTAGCATTACTCCAGATTTTAGGTATGCTCTTATTAGCTTTAGCACCCTTTTATCTTTTATTTTCCTTGCTACTCGGCTCATCAGGATATCATGGTTGACTCTACCAAAGAATTTCTCAAGGTCTAAATCCACTACCCATGTATATCCTGCGTTTATATATTCATTCGCTTTCTTTACCGCATCCTTTGCACTCCTGTTTGGCCTAAATCCATAACTACTTTCAGAAAAGTCTTTGTCGAATACTAATGTCAATTCTTGTGCTATCGCCTGCTGTATTAATCTGTCAAGCACAGTCGGTATCCCTAGTAGTCGAATTCCACCATTGGGCTTTGGAATTTCAACTCTTCTAACTGGTTGTGGTTTGTATTTACCTTGTAGTATTGCTAATTTTATTTCTGGCCAATTTTGTATTAGAAAGTCCCGAAGTTCATCGGTCTCCATTCCATCTACTCCATGGCTCCCTTTATTAGCAACTACTCTCTTATATGCCTTTTGCATATTTTCCCTTGAGAGCATTCTTTCCAAGGTCCCGTATTCCTCTGCACTGGTTTCTCCTTCTGGGACTGCCGGAGATACTCTATGCACTCCTTGTTTATTTTCGTGTTCCACACTATCTTCATCAAGGTAGCCTGTATATTCAGTTTTCTGCAGTCTTTGAATATCTCTCGAAGTCTTCAAGATTCAAAACCTCCTAACGTTCGGTCCTTCACATGATAACGCGTATCTCATGCTACTAGACAAAAGCTGACTTCTAACAGTTCAGCTATCCATCACTGGATAGGTTACCACTTGGAAAGTTCATTCCTGTTGTGGTGTATCTGTTAGACCTCCCGGGTAAGAGCGACCGCCTTCATCCCATATACTCGCCACATTTACTGCATGAGGTTCGGGTAGTGTTGGACTTCGTTTTGTGATGCAAACTCGTCCGCCTCAAGTCAGCCTCATATGTGGTTCTTATTCATCGAGCCAGGACTTTGCCTCCGGCTTCCTTCAGATTCCACCTCACGATGGACACCCTTGCCTTTGGCTAGTGGTTCTCACTACCAAGCCCACAGCGGACTTTCACCGCCAAGCTATCGCCCATGCCGGGCGCACATCAGTAAGGCTGTCTAATTTGGACAGCCTTATTTTATATAGAAGAATATTAAATATGATATCTACATAATATATTATTGATTTGAATTTAGGCAGGTGAAAGCATGAAAAAAGCAATCGCTTCAATTATTATATTAACTCTGTGTTTTACTTCGATAGTTTATGTTCAAGTAAAACTTAATAAAGAAGTATTAAATATGGCAAAGGATATAGTAATTGTTGTAGATGCCGGACATGGAGGTATAGACGGTGGTGCTATTGGTAAGAATGGAACGATTGAAAAAACATAAATCTTGAAATTGCTAAAAAATTAAAGGGCTATATTGAAAGTCATGGTGATACATGCATTATGATAAGGGAAGTTGATGAGGGGTTATATTCCTACGAAACAAGAAAAGGCAGAAAAGCCGAAGATCTTAAGAATAGGAAACAGATAATTAAGGAAAACAAAGCCGACATATTTATAAGCATCCATTTAAACTACTTCCCTGATTCAAGATATTATGGTGCACAAACCTTTTACCCATCTAATGATTTTGAAAGCGAAAAATTAGCAAAGTCTATCCAAGCGCAGTTAATAAAAGTGTTAGATAGAAATAATAATCGTGTCGCTAAACCCAGCGATACCTATTATATTTTAAAGGATAACGTATCCCATCTGTAATAGTTGAATGCGGCTTTTTATCAAATCCTGAGGAAGAATATCTATTAAATCAGGATGAATATCAAAATAAAATTGCCTGGGCTATCTATTGCGGCGTTTTAGATTATTTTGAAAAAGGTAGCTTATGGTAAAATATTATTAAAACTTATTTTACTAAAGAGGTGTTTGTTATGCCTATAGTAGGACAATTTCTTATGCCTCACCCTCCCATAATAATCCCTGAAGTTGGTAGGGGAGAAGAAAAAATTGCAAAGAAAACAATCGATGCCTGCACAAAAATTGCAAAGGAAATTGCAAGTATTAAGCCTGATACAATTATTATCATAACTCCCCATGGACCTGTTTTTAGTGATGCTGTTGCTATTTGTAATTCCTCATTTATTGATGGTAGTTTAAAAAATTTTAATGCACCATCTTTATCTTTTAAATTTAAAATAAATAAAGAATTAGCAAATAAAATCATTGAATTGGCGGATGAAGCTGAAATTCCAATTGCGCCATTAGGTGAAAATTCTCATGTTGAATATAATATTAGATTAAGCTTAGATCATGGTGCCATCGTTCCTCTTTATTTTATAACAAAAGAATATAAAGATTTTTCCATTATTCACATAACCTATGGCATGATAAATCCAATGAAGTTATATGAATTGGGGATTAAAATAGCCGATGCTTTCAAAAATTCAAAGGAAAGAGCTGTTGTAATTGCCAGTGGAGACCTTTCCCATAAGGCAAGCAGTAAAAGCCCCTATGGATTTGATGAATATGGTCCAAAATTTGATAGACAATTATTAGATTATCTAAAGGAAGGCAAAGCTGTTGAAATATTTAAAATGGATAAATCCTTAATCAAACGGGCTGCAGAATGTGGGTTAAGATCCCTTTACATCCTTCTTGGAACTTTAGATGAATATAATTTTACATCTGAAATATTATCATATGAAGCTCCTTTCGGAATAGGCTATGCAAATGTAAAATTTATAATAGATAAAAAAGTAGAAAGTAAATTGGAAACTATAAATCTTGCGGTAAAGAATAGTTTAAAAGAAAAAAGAGCAAATGAAAACCCATATGTAAAACTAGCAAGGGAAAGCTTAGAATATTATATAAAAAATAAAAAATATCTTAAAATTCCAAATTACGTTACAGATGAGATGTTAAATGAAAAGAGAGGTGTATTTGTTTCTATATATAAAAACGGAGAACTTAGAGGTTGCATAGGGACAATATATCCATTAACAAACTCCATTGCAGAGGAAATCATAAGAAATTCCCTCGAATCAGGAACTAATGATCCAAGATTTTATCCAGTTGAAGAGGATGAACTTGACGAACTTGAATATTCGGTTGATGTGTTAATGCCGCCCGAGCCTGCTACAAAAGATGATCTTGATCCTAAATGCTATGGCGTTATCGTAAGAAGGGGCACAAGGGCTGGACTTTTGCTTCCTAATTTAGAAGGAGTAGATACAGTTGAAAAGCAGTTGCAAATAGCTTTAAAAAAGCAGGGATATCACCAGATGAAAATTATTCCATAGAACGCTTTGAAGTTAAAAGATACAGGTGATGTAAATGAAGGAAGCTCAATTTTATAATAAAATAGAAGATCTAGTTTATTGCAATCTATGTCCCCATGGTTGTAAACTCAGCGAAGGTCAAACCGGACTTTGTAGAGTGCGAAAGGTAATAGACGGGAAGCTTTACTCCTTAAATTATGGGAAAATTTCTGCCATAAACCTTGATCCTATCGAAAAAAACCCCTTTATCACTATAAACCCGGAAGTTTAATTTTATCCGTAGGTTCTGTTGGATGTAATTTTTCCTGTGGATTCTGTCAAAACTATACAATATCCCAAACTGCTGAAACTTTTTTACAACTTTTATATCGCCTGAGGAATTAATTAGTATTGCTTTAAAATATAAAGAAAAAGGAAACATCGGTATAGCCTTCACATACAATGAACCTTTAATTTTTTATGAATATATATACGATACAATTACATTACTTAAAGATGAATTGGACATAATTTTAGTTTCAAATGGATATGTTAATGAAGCTCCATTAAAGGATATTATTAAACATGTTAAAGCTATAAACTTTGACTTAAAAGCCTACAATGAAGATTTCTATAAAAGAATATGTCACGGGAGCTTAGAACCTGTTTTAAATTCAATAAAAATTGCCTACAATTATACTCATGTTGAAATAACAACCCTAATAATTCCTGGGTTTAATGATTCAGAAGAAGAAATCGATAAGCTCTCCCTATGGATTTCAAAGCTTAGCCCTAATATTCCCCTTCACTTAACTCGATACTTTCCTAATTATAAATTCCAAATTGAAGCTACTCCAATTGAAACACTTGTAAGGCTTCAAAGAATTGCTAAAAAACATCTAAATTTTGTTTATCTAGGAAACGTATTATTACCTTCTAATACTGTATGTCCTAATTGCAATAAAATTCTAATTAAAAGGAATGGCTTTGAAGTTCAATCCTTTATGACGTCAAACCAATGTCCTTTTTGCTCCTTTGAAATTGAATACATAAAAATATAACCTGCAAAATGCAGGTTATATTTTTATTTTATTTAAACTATTAAAATTTCTTCTAAACTCCTCTAGATCAATTGGTTTGCTAAAGAAATAGCCTTGGAATTCATTACATCCTAAATTTCTTAATAATTTAAGCTGTTCCTTATTTTCAACTCCTTCTGCAACAGTTTTAACCCCTAAAGACTTTGCCATAGAAGTTATAGCTAATATAACACCATTAAAACCATCTTGGCCAGCTTTGGAAATAAATGACCTATCAATCTTTATATAGTCAATTGGAAGTTGACTTAAATAATTGATGGAAGAATATCCCGTGCCAAAGTCATCTAAAGCAATCTTTATCCCTAGCTTTTTTAATTCTTTAAATATATGTGTTGAAATGTTAAAGTCCTTGATCAATACGTTTTCTGTAATTTCAAATATCCAATTTTCTAAAATATTTTTTCATCAAGTAAATATTTTATATTATTTAAGAAATCCTTATTCTCCAATTGCTTTGCAGAAATATTAATGCATAAATCTATATATATATCTTTTTCTATAAGCTTTTGTCTAATTCTGTAGGCCTCCTTCATAATCCAGTTACCTACATCAACTATCATTCCATTTTTCTCTGCTACTTTAATAAATTCATCTGGTGGATATACAATTCTATTATTTCTAATCCATCTTAATAACAATTCACCTTTATTTATAACAAATTCCCCATTATTACTTTCCCTAAATATAGGCTGAATATATAAACAAAGCTCATTGTTTACCAATGCTCTTCTTAATCCAGTTTCTATTTCTCTAAATTTTATATTTTTTTCCTCAATCTCTTGTGAGAAAAACAAAAATCCTCCCTTTTCTTTTTCTTTTACTTCATATAAAGTAGCATCTGCCTTTCTAAGAAGCCCTTCAAACGTTATGTCATCCTTAGGATACATTACTATTCCTATGCTTGCACTAGTTTTTATATCAAAATTATTTATGAATAAAGGTTTAGAAATTTCATTTATAATTTTGTTTGCATAATCCCTAACTTTATATTCATTATCTATATTAAAAGTTAAAACAATAAATTCATCCTCTCCCAATCTAAAAACAATATCGCCTTTATCAATACAAGAGTTTATTCTATCTGCTACGTTTATCAATACTTTATCTCCAATATCATGTCCCAATGTATCATTTATAACTTTAAACCCATCAAGATCAATAAATAAAAGTGCAAATGATTTACAAATCGTTTCATCAATTATTTCTTTTAATTTTTTCATAAAAAGTTCCTATTAGGTAGGTTAGTTAATAGATCATAATAAGCAAGTTTTTCAAGCTCTTCTTCTTTTTCTTTTAACTGTGAAATATCAGATAGTATAAGTATATAAACTTTATCTCCATTAAATTGTAAAAAGTAGCTGATAACCAGACAGGAAGGCTAACATCATTTTTATTATAGATCCTTGCTTCTCCCCTCCAATATCCCTTTTGTTGAACAATATCAAATATATTATGAAAATTTATATTATCAAATTTAAAATTTAAAATATCTATTTTGTTTTGAATTAGATCTTCTTCCTTAAACCCAAACATATTTTTAATAGCTTTATTTACTTTTAAAATTCTTTTATCAAAGTCTAAAATAATAACCCCCTCTAAAGTTTCAGATAATATTTTGTCAGATAATAATATTTCTTTATTTTTAATTTCCAATTCTTTTGTTCTTTCCTTTACCCTTATTTCAAGCCTTCTATTTATATCTTCTAAATTATTCTGTTTTGATATGATTTCAGATTTTAATATATCAATGCTTTTAGCTAAATCTGATATTTCATCCTTTCGTCCATAAAGATCAATATTAAGTTTATTTTCCATTTTGTAGGTAAAGTCTTTAATGTTGTTCATTATCTGTTCTAATGGATTATTTATTAATTTGCTAAATTTAAAATCCAATATAAAAACTATCAATATACCAAAAAGTAAAATAGTAAGTGCAATAACAATTCCCATATATTCTATTTTGTTTTCCATATCTTTTGGAACATAAATTTTAAATAAGAATAATAAATTTCCAGTTAGATCTTTTATCGGATAGTAGGCTACATAGGTATCCTTATTTTCTATTGTTAAAATAACTTCTTTTTGGTTTATTTTCACCTTATTTTTTGACTTTATTTGCCTCTCTATTTTGTCTAGCTCGTTTTTATTTAAATCCAATAAATTTATAAACTCATACTTACATTGTGTGTTTAATTTTATTTCATCCAACCTTTTACCAAAAATTATAATCCCTTTCCTAACTCCTGTTCCATCACTTTTATGGATTCCTTCTCCTGCAAAACAATAAATATCTTTATCAAATTCTAAAAAACCTACAAAATTACTTTTGTGTAAACCTGTTGAAATAAATTTATCTAATAATCTTTCATCAAAATAATCCTTTATTTCTTCATTTTTTCTTGTAATTCCATAAATCAAATTCCCATTATTATCGAGTATCGCAGCTAACGACACACCAATATTTTTTAGAGAAAGATAATTTAAATTTTCCTCTATATAATCCTTATGCTTATAAATAACAAAATCATAAGACTCGTCCCAAATAGCATAATCCCTTGTAGTTACATGCAATGACTCCAGTTCTTTTTCTAAAAGGGCTATTTCCCTTTGAATTTCATTACTAATTATGCTTTCCATAAACATTTTAAATTTTGGTCTTATATAAAAACTCTGAAAGAATATTATTAATAAAAAATATGCCAAAATATTTAATACTATTGTTTTCAATATTTTATATTTTAATCTCACAATATCACTTCCAACTGGATAGTTTAGGTTACTATATATTATGATTAAATGTCGATTTTCGACACATTCAGTTGAAAATGATAAAAATAAAACCCTCCAAATGGAGGGTTTGTATTATCTCTTTGAGAATTGTGGTGCTCTTCTTGCCTTCTTTAAGCCGTATTTCTTTCTTTCTACCATTCTTGGGTCTCTTGTTAAGA
The DNA here is from genome assembly GCF_028872215.1 of Caloramator sp. Dgby_cultured_2. Classification (NCBI taxonomy): domain Bacteria; kingdom Bacillati; phylum Bacillota; class Clostridia; order Eubacteriales; family Clostridiaceae; genus Caloramator; species Caloramator sp. Dgby_cultured_2. Next base: position 213,363 of record NZ_CP118396.1, on the reverse strand, counting down.
AACCAGCCTTCTTTAATACAGGCTTTAAATCTGCGTCAGCTTGAACTAACGCTCTTGCAATACCATGTCTTATAGCACCTGCTTGGCCTGTAAATCCACCGCCATGAACGTTAACAAGAACATCGTATTTATTTAATGTTCCTGTTAAAACGAGTGGTTGCTTAACGATAACCTTTAAAGTTTCTAATCCAAAATAATCATCTAATGATCTTTTATTTATGATTATATTTCCTTCACCAGGAACTAATCTAACCCTTGCAACAGATGTCTTTCTTCTACCTGTTCCATAGTATTGAACTCTTTCCATCAGCGTATCCTCCCTTCAGGCTCATTAATACTTAAGTTCAAGAACTTCTGGCTTTTGTGCTTCGTGGTTGTGAGCTGCGCCTCTATAAACCTTTAACTTCTTGAACATTTGTCTTCCTAATCTTCCCTTTGGAAGCATTCTTCTAACCGCTTCTTCTATAGCAAGCTCTGGTTTTGTTTCAAGAAGCTTTCTGTAGGATATTTCCTTTAGTCCACCTGGATATAATGAGTGATGTCTGTAGAACTTTTGATCAAGTTTCTTTCCTGTTAAAGCAACCTTTTCAGCGTTTATAACTATAACATAGTCACCGCAATCAACGTTTGGAGTATAAATTGGCTTATGCTTTCCTCTTAAAATTGTAGCAATTTGGCTTGCAAGTCTTCCAAGAGTCTTATCTGTAGCATCAACTACATACCATTTTCTTTGAACTTCTTCCTTCTTTGCCATGTAAGTTTTCATCGTTTTCCCTCCCTAACTTTAATCCTAATTTATCTAAAAGGATCCGGGGCTAGTGGTCCTTTTTTGCGCATAATCACACTATTTTATTTTAATACAACTATCCTGGCGTGTCAATAGTATACTTTTTCTAAACATAAACCTTGTGCCGGTGCTGTAGGGCCAGCCTTTTTCTATCTCTGCTATCAAGTATAAAAGGAATATCGTCAGGCTTAATTCTACCTTTCCCAACTTCTATTAAAGTTCCAGCAATAATCCTTACCATATTATATAAAAATCCGTTGGCTTCTATAAACATTTTTATAATATCTTCATCTTTAATCAATTCAAGCCTTTTAATAGTCCTTACATTTCCCTTAACTGAACTACCTGTGCTTTTGAAGGCGCTAAAATCATGTTCGCCTAAAAATATTTAGATGCCCTAATCATGTCTTCAATATTAAGTTCATAAGGGATATGGGCTGAATAGTTCTTAAGTAAGGCCGATGGTATTTTTCTATTTAATATTGTATAGCTATATTTTTTACCTTTACTATTATATCTTGAATGAAAATCTAATGGAACTTCCTGTGAAGATAAAATAACGATATCATCAGGAAGAAAACTATTTATGGCATAACAGATTTTTCAGGAGGGACTGTGGAACTTGTCAAAAAGTTAGCAACTTGTCCTTTTGCATGAACTCCTGCATCAGTTCTGCTTGAACCAATTATTTCTATTTTTTCTCCTGTTACTTTTTCTATTGCCTTTTCAATGGTCTCCTGAATTGATACTCCATTTTTCTGCCTTTGCCAACCACAATATCTCGTTCCATCATACTCTATAACTATCTTTATATTTTTCATCTCCATCGCCTACTTATTATACAAATTATAGAAAAAGCTATAAAAGCTGCAATTGCAATATAATCCCTTTTATTAGTCTTTAATTGTTTCATTCTTGTTCTATTTTCTCCGCCTCTATAACACCTTGCCTCCATTGCAAGAGCAAGTTCATCAGCCCTTCTAAAGGCACTTATAAATAAAGGCACTAAAACTGGAATTAAGTTTTTGCCTTTTAATTATACCGCCGGAATCAAAATCCGCCCCTCTTGCCATTTGAGCCTTCATAATTTTGTCTGTTTCGTCAAGAAGGGTTGGAATAAACCTTAAGGCTATCGTCATCATCATTGCAAGTTCATGGGCTGGAACTCCTATTTTTTAAATGGATTAAGAAGTCTTTCTATCCCATCCGTCAATGAAATAGGTGATGTTGTAAGTGTTAAAACAGATGTTCCTATGATTAACAAAATCAATCTCATGGACATAAATAGTGCAAGATCTATCCCCTTGTCTGTAAAGGGTATTAAATTAAATAGCTTAAATATGACCTTTCCGGAGTTAATGTCGCGTTTAGAACCGCAGTAAATATTATAAGCCAAATAACACCTTTTATACCATTGAATAAATATTTGATTGGTATTTTAGCTAGCATTACTACTAGTAAAGTAAAAGCTATAACCACTAAATATCCATAAAAATTGTTTATTAAAAAAATTAAAATGATATATAGAAAGGCTAATAGTATTTTCACCCTTGGATCAAGCTTATGAATGAAAGAATCCCCAGGAAGATATTGTCCGATAGTAATATCCTTAATCATATTTTTCTCTCCTTAAAAAGTCTTAATATCTCCCTTTTTGCTTCCTCTAAAGTTATAATATCTTCATTTATGTTAAAGCCCTTCTCTTTAAGTTTCTTTGCAAGATATTTAACTTGAGGAACAGATAAACCTATTCTTTCTAACATATCAATTTGATTAAAAACTTCCCTAGGGAACCCTCTATTACTATTTTACCTTTGTCAAGAACTATTAATCTATCCGCAAGCTGAGCCACCTCATCCATACTATGGGTGACCATAATAATAGTCATTTTATATTCTTTGTGCATTCTTTTTATTTGTTTTAGGACCTCGTCCCTACCCTTTGGATCCAATCCTGCCGTAGGCTCATCAAGGATTAGGACCTTAGGCTCCATCGCCAAAACACCTGCTATTGCAACACGCCTTTTCTGACCCCCGCTTAATTCAAAGGGGATCTGTCTTTATAAGTTTCATAGTCAAGTCCGACAAAATCCATTGCCCTTTTTACCCTTTTTTCTATTTCCTCATTGGCTAAACCCAAATTAGTCGGTCCAAAGGCAATGTCTTTGTAAACAGTCTCCTCAAACAGCTGATGTTCAGGATACTGAAATACTATTCCAACCTTTTGTCTTATGCTTTTTAAGCTTATCCCCTTATCAGTTATAGAAATATCATCTATATAAACCTTGCCAAAGGTAGGCTTTAAAAGTCCATTTAATTGCTGTATTAATGTTGATTTACCTGAACCTGTATGTCCTATTAAACCAACAAATTCCCCATCCTTAATCTCTAAATTTATATTGTCTAATGCCTTTTTTCAAAGGGAGTATTAGGCATATAGACATATGTTAAATTTTCTACTTTAACTGGCATAAGGCATCCACCATCTCTTCAATAGTTAAAATATCTTCATTAATGTCTAACCCTTCTTTTCTTAAATCATGTGCTAGTTGCATCATCTGAGGCACATCAAGCCCAAGCTTTTTTAACAATGTTACCTTCTTAAAGACCTCCCGGGGTATCCCTTCAAGAACAACCTTGCCATCCGATATTACTACAACTCGATCAGCCTCAACTGCTTCCTCCATGAAATGAGTTATTAATACAATCGTAATTCCTTCTTCCTTATTTAATCTTTTTATCGTTTGAAGGACTTCCTTTCTTCCTGAAGGGTCAAGCATTGCAGTAGGTTCATCTAAAACTATACAGGATGGCTTCATTGCAAGGACTCCTGCTATAGCAACCCTTTGCTTTTGTCCTCCAGAAAGTAGGTGAGGTCCATGTTTTGCATAATCAATCATTTCAACAGCCTTTAGTGCATCATCAACTCTTTTTCTAATTTCTTCCGACGGAACCCCAAGGTTTTCAGGGCCAAATGCAACATCTTCTTCTACTATTGTTGCTACGATTTGATTATCAGGGTTTTGAAATACCATCCCAACTTTACTTCTTATAGCCCATAAATGTTCGTTATCCCTAGTATCTATTCCTTCCACAATTACCCTTCCGTTATCAGGAAGTAAAATTGCATTAAAATGCTTAGCAAGGGTTGATTTCCCAGAACCGTTGTGTCCTATAATTGCTACAAATTCTCCTTTTTTATCTCTAAATTTATACCCTCTAATGCAACAGTTTTAACTTCGTCATTAATATCTTTTTATAAAAATAGTGCACATTTTCAACCTTTATCATTTCCATAAAATGCACCTTCTTTTAAAAATTAAGAAAAAGGGATTAAGTATTAAAATACTTAACTTAATCCCCTTAATATTACACGAGTTCTATTATAACCATTGGTGCAGAGTCGCCTCTTCTTGGTCCAAGTTTTAAAATTCTAGTGTATCCACCATTTCTTCCTTCATATTTCTTTGCTATTTCATCAAAAAGCTTTTTAACAACTTCTTCTTCTCTTATATATGCAAGAACTTGTCTTCTTGAATGTAAATCTCCTCTTTTTGCAAGAGTAATCATCTTTTCAGCAATGCTTCTTATTTCCTTAGCTTTAGCTTCTGTTGTGATTATTTTGCCGTCCTCTGACTTAAAGAAGCTTGTAACTAAGTTTCTTAGCATAGCTACTCTTTGATCAGTAGGACGACCTAATTTACGGTGCCCCATATACTTTGCCACTTTCTATCCCTCCTACTCCTCTGACTTCTTTAAGCTGAAACCAAGAGATTCTAATTTTTGTTGAACTTCTTCTAAAGATTTCTTTCCTAAATTTCTTACTCTCATTAGATCTTCTTCTGTCTTCTGAACAAGATCTCCTACTGTATTTATTCCTGCCCTCTTTAAGCAGTTAAATGCCCTTTGGGAAAGATCAAGTTCTTCAATTGTCATTTCCAATACTTTATCCTTCTTTTCGTCCTCTTTATCTATAAGGACTTCAACCTTATCAACTTGATCTGTAAGTGAAAGTAATATTCTAAAATGCTCTATTAAAAGCTTTGCTGAAAGGCTTATTGCATCATCTGGAGTCAATGTTCCATTTGTCCAAAGCTCTAATGTTAGTTTATCATAATCTGTTCTTTGCCCAACACGTGTATTTTCTACTACATAGTTAACCCTCTTAATTGGCGTATAAATTGAGTCTACTGGTATAACTCCAATAGTATGGGCTTGTTCTTTATTTCTTTCAGCTGGAACATATCCTCTTCCTTGATTTATTGTCATCTCTATATAAAGCCTTCCGCCTTCACTAACTGTAGCAATGTGATGATCCTTGTTTATAATTTCAACTGAACCATCACATTTTATATCTTTCCCTGTAACAACACATGGGCCAATTACATCTATAACAGCCGTTTTAGGAAATTCTCCTTCTGCCTTAATAGCTAGTCCTTTAACATTTAAAATGATTTCAACTACATCTTCCTTAACATTTGGAACAGTTGAAAATTCATGTAATACTCCATCTATCTTAATTGAAGTTACTGCTGCGCCTGGCAATGAAGAAAGAAGAACTCTTCTCATTGCATTGCCAAGCGTAGTTCCATAACCTCTTTCAAGTGGTTCTATAACATACTTAGCGTAATTATTGACATCGTCACGCTCAATGCACTCAACTTTTGGTTTTTCAATATCAAACATTAACGAACCCTCCTTTTGATAACTTTAAACACCGAGGGCAACTGATTCTAATTAATCATTACTTGCTGTAAAGCTCAACTATTAATGTTTCATTTACAGGAATATCGATATCTTCTCTTTGTGGTAATGCTGTTACTTGGCCTTCCATTTTTTCTTTGTCAACAGTTAGCCATTTTGGTGTTGTTGTTGCAACTTCCTGTAAAGACTTGAACTTTTCTAAATTCTTGCTACCTTCTTTTACTGCTATTACGTCATTTACTCTAACTTGATATGAAGGAATTGTTACCTTCTTGCCATTTACTGTAAAATGGCCATGTCTTACAAGCTGTCTTGCTTCTGCTCTTGAACCAGCAAAACCAAGTCTAAACACAACATTGTCAAGTCTCATTTCAAGAAGTCTTAAAAGGTTTTCACCGGCAATACCCTTTTGTCTTTCAGCTTCTTCATAGTATTTTCTAAATTGTGACTCTAAAACTCCATAAATTCTCTTTGCCTTTTGCTTTTCTCTTAATTGTAAACCATAGTTAGTTAGCTTTTTCTTATTATGACCATGCTGACCAGGAGCATATGGTCTTCTAACTATAGCACATTTATCTGAATAGCATCTATCTCCTTTAAGATATAGCTTAACTCCTTCTCTTCTGCATAGTTTGCAGGATGGTCCTGTATATCTAGCCATTTATTACACCTCCTATAATCAGACTCTTCTTCTCTTTGGTGGTCTACATCCGTTATGTGGAATTGGAGTTACGTCCTTTATAAGGCTAACTTCTAAACCTGCAGCTTGAAGTGCTCTTATAGCAGCTTCTCTACCTGCACCAGGTCCTTTAACATATACTTCAACAGTCTTCATGCCATGTTCAATAGCAGTTTTTGCAGCTGTTTCAGCTGCCATTTGTGCTGCAAATGGAGTGCTCTTTCTTGAGCCTCTGAATCCAAGTGCACCAGCACTTGACCACGCAATTGCATTACCATTAACATCTGTTATTGTAACTATTGTATTATTGAAAGTTGATTTGATGTGAGCTGCGCCACGATCAACATGCTTACGTTCTCTTCTCTTTCTAACTTTCTTACCTTTAGCCTGTGCTGCCATTCATCGTCCCTCCTTTATTATTTTCCTGCCTTTTTCTTTCCACCAATTGTTCTTCTTGGTCCCTTTCTTGTTCTAGCATTTGTTCTTGTTCTTTGACCTCTAACTGGTAATCCTCTTCTATGTCTTAATCCTCTATAGCAACCAATTTCCATTAATCTCTTGATATTTAAAGCTATTTCTCTTCTTAAATCACCTTCGACAGTGAAGTTCTTATCGATGTATTCTCTGAGCTTTGCTACTTCTTCTTCTGTAAGGTCCTTAACTCTTGTATCTGGATTGATACCAGTTTCTTGCAATATCTTGTTTGCACTTGGTCTTCCAATACCATAAATGTAAGTTAGGGCTATCTCAATACGTTTTTCTCTTGGCAAGTCAACACCTGCAATTCTAGCCATTGTATTTTTACACCTCCTGTAAACTGATTAAAACTTTATATATATATCACCGAGCCTTCGGTGCAGCCGCGTTCAAAGTCATTAACCTTGTTTTTGCTTATGCTTTGGATTTTCACATATAACCATTATTCTTCCATGTCTTTTAATTACTTTGCATTTTTCGCAAATTGGTTTTACTGATGGTCTAACCTTCATGGCTATCCCTCCTTACTTTCCTCTCCAAATTATTCTACCACGATTTAAATCGTATGGTGATACTTCAACTGTAACTTTGTCTCCAGGAAGAATTTTAATAAAATTCATCCTAAGCTTTCCAGATATATGAGCTAAAATAACATGCCCATTTTCTAATTCTACCTTAAACATCGCATTTGGTAAAGCTTCAATTACAGTCCCCTGTAATTCGATAACATCGTCCTTCGACATAAGGTGGACACACCTCCTTATAATAACCCCATTGACTGCAGCGCTTTTCTTAAATCTGAATCCTTTATTTTCTTATTTAATTGAAAGGCCTCCTGAATATCCTTAGCAATCCAGTCGTGAAAAACTAAATGCTTAATTTTTTTCTTCTTAGGCCTTTCAATTTTTCTTAAGTCTCCATCTGCAATAAGGACATAATTTTCATCCACAATTCCTACCACGATGAAATATCGTCCCTTATCCCTACCTGCCCTGGAGTGAACTATTTGTCCAAGGGCAATACCTTCCATAAAATCCACCTCTATTTTATATTATTGTCAATATTTCAGGTCCATTTTCAAGTATTGCAATTGTATTTTCATAATGTGCCGATAATTTTTTATCTGCAGTTACCACTGTCCACCCATCATCTAATTCAATTACTGCAAAAGTTCCCATATTCACCATAGGCTCTATAGCTAAAACCATACCTACTGCCAATTTTGGTCCTCTTCCAGCTTTGCCATAATTGGGTACTGGTGGTTCCTCATGCAGTTCTTTTCCAATGCCGTGGCCAACATAATCTCTAACAACAGAATAGCCATTTGATTCAACAAATGTCTGAATAGCATTGGATATATCTCCAATTCTATTTCCAGCCCTGGCATATTTAATGCCTTCATAAAAACTCTTCTCTGTTATATCAATTAGCCTTTTAGCTTCCTCTGAGATATGACCAACGGCAAAGGTCCTTGCTGCATCACTGTGGAAACCCTCATAAAAACTCCGCAGTCAATGCTTATAATGTCGCCCTCTTTTAAAATTCTATCACTGGGTATCCCGTGAACTACTTCTTCATTTATTGAAGTGCAAAGGCTTCCGGGATACCCGTAATATCCTTTAAAAGAAGGTTTTGCACCATGACTAATAATAAATTCTTCTGCGAATTTATCAAGTTCCTTTGTCGTTATGCCTGGTCTAATTTGCTTTTCTAATAAGTTTAATAGTTCAGCAACAATTCTACCAGACCTTCTTATTTTATCAACTTCACTTTTTGATTTTAAATAAATCATTTAGGTTCTCTCCCTAATGCTATGCATATATCTTCAAAAACCTTTGCTATGTCCTGATATCCATCAATATTTCGAAGCAAACCTTTCTTACCATAATATTCCACTATAGGTTCAGTTTGTCTTCGATATACTTCTAATCTCTCATTAACCGTTTCAATTGAATCGTCATCCCTTTGAATAAGCTTTGAAGAACAATAGTCGCAGATGCCTTCCACCTTTGGTGGATTAGTCTCAACATTGAAACTTGCACCACAGTTTAGGCAAACTCTTCTACCTGAAAGTCTTCTTTTTAAAACATCTGTTGGAACAATTATGTTTATTGCAGCGTCAAGTTTTAAACCTCGACTCTTTAGAAATTCTTCTAAGGCATCTGCCTGTCTTACAGTTCTTGGAAAACCATCAAGCAAAACCATTCATACAATCTTGCTGATTTAATCTTTCTAAGCATATCTCTATAGTTATATCGTCTGGAACCAATTGCCCATTATCGATATATTCCTTCGCCTTTAAACCTATATGGGTTTTCTCTGCAATATTCTTTCTAAAGATATCCCCCGTTGATATATGAGGTATATTTAAGGCCTTGACTATGTTTTTGCTTGAGTCCCCTTACCAGCACCAGGAGGGCCAAGCAAAATCAATCTCATTTATATACATACCTCCAAACCAAATTATTTAAGGAATCCTTCATAATGTCTCATTGATAGTTGAGCTGTTAGTTGCTTATTTAATTCAAGCGCAACACCTACAACTATCAATAAAGCTGTTCCACCAAACTGAATATTACCAAGATGTGTTACATGTTGTAATACAATTGGTAAAACTGCAACTAATGACGCAAAGAAACCACCAATTACAGTCATTCTATTTATAATTCTTGTTAAATACTCTTCAGTTGGCTTTCCAGGTCTTAATCCTGGGATAAAACCACCACTCTTTTGTAGGTTTTGTGCAACTTCATCTGGCTTAAATGTAACCGATGTATAGAACCAAGTAAAGAATATAATTAAGAATATATATACAATTGGATAAACCCATCCCTTTGGACTTAAAAAGCCTGAATTAAATAGAGTATAAACCGGATGAGTTGGCTCTAAAGTCAATTGAGTAATTATTTGTGGAAATTGCAATACTGATATTGCAAAAATTATCGCTATTACTCCAGCTGAATTTAAGTTGATTGGAATATGTGTGCTCTGTCCTCCGTATGTCCTCATTCCAACTTTTCTTTGAGCATACTGCACAGGAATTCTTCTTTCTCCAAGGTCCATTGCAACGACTCCAGCTATAACAAGAACTGCAAAGGCTAAGAATAATATTACTTCGATATAATTTGCAGTTCCTCCCTTTATAGCAACTCCTATAGAATAACCCATAGTTGGTATTCTAGCAAGAATTCCCGCAAAGATTATCATGGATGAGCCGTTTCCTATACCGTATTCAGTAATCTTTTCTCCAAGCCACATAACAAATGTGGTTCCTGCGGTTAAAGTTATCATTATTAACAATATCTGTCCCCATGAATTATCTAATAAAGCTCCATTGTTTCTTAAATATAGTGCAATACTAAAGGATTGAATTAGAGCGAAAACAACAGTTCCGTATCTTGTATATTCTGCAATCTTCTTTCTTCCCTCTTCACCTTGCTTTGAAAGTTCTTCAAGCCTTGGAATAGCTATTACAAGAAGGCTGAAGATAATTGAAGAGTTAATATATGGAACAATACCCATTGCAAATATACTAAATTCCTTAAAAGCACCGCCTGAAATTATATCTAAGAATCCAAAGAGTAACCCTTGGTCTACAAGTTGCTTTAATTGATCAAGGTTAATTCCAGGCACGGGAATAAAAACTCCCGCCCTGTATACCATGAGGACAAATATAGTAAAGAGAATTCTTCTCCTTAAATCCGGAATACTGAACGCATTACGTAAGGTTTTTAACATATTAAATCACCTCTATCTTGCCTCCGGCAGCTTCTATCTTTTTAACAGCTGATTCGCTGAACTTATGAGCCTTTACTGTTAAAGCCTTCTCTAAATTACCATTGCCAAGAACTTTAACTCCGTCCATAAGCTTTCTTATTATTTTCTTTTCTAATAGAAGTTCTGGAGTAACAACTGTTCCTGCTTCGAATTTATTTAAATCTTCAACATTAACTTCTGCATATTCCTTTGCAAATATATTTGTAAAGCCTCTCTTTGGAAGTCTTCTTTGAAGTGGCATTTGACCGCCTTCAAATCCTGGTCTTACTCCGCCACCTGATCTAGAAGTTTGGCCCTTTTGGCCTCTACCTGCAGTCTTGCCTTGACCAGTTGCAGTTCCTCTACCCTTTCTTTTTGGCTCCTTTCTTGTTCCGGGAGCTGGTCTTAACTCATGTAGCTTCATTTAAAGCACCTCCCTCGTATTATACTTCTTCTACCTTTAGCATGTATTTAACCTTATTTACCATACCTCTTATTTGAGGAGTATCTTCATGCTCAACAGTTCTACCTATCTTTGTTAAGCCGAGGGCTCTTACTGTAGCTCTGTGATCGGGCTTTTTGCCGATTGTGCTTCTTACAAGTGTAATTCTTAGCTTACCCACGGTCTTCCCTCCTAACCTAAAATCTCTTCTACTGTCTTGCCTCTGAGCCTTGCTATTTCTTCTGGAGTCTTAAGTTTCATTAAAGCATCCATAGTTGCATTAACCATATTTCTTGCATTATTTGAACCAAGTGACTTTGCTCTAACGTCCTTTATACCTGCAAGTTCAAGAACCGCACGAACAGGACCACCAGCTATGATACCTGTTCCTTCTGGAGCTGGCATTAATAATACTTTTCCTGCTCCAAACTCACCAATCATTTCATGTGGAATAGTAGTTTCATATCTTGCAACCTTTATAAGATGCTTCTTTGCATCTTCTATTGCCTTTCTTATTGCATCTGGAACTTCAGCAGCTTTACCTGTTCCGACTCCTACATATCCATCTTCGTTTCCAACAACTACAAGAGCGCTAAATCTGAAGTTTCTACCACCCTTAACAACTTTAGCAACTCTATTTATATAAACAACTTTTTCCTTAAGCCCTTTAATCTTGCTTGGATCTATTCTCATCTATTTCCCTCCTTCTCCATTAGAAGTCAAGGCCTGCTTCTCTAGCGCCTTCAGCAAGTTCTTTTACTCTTCCATGATAAATATATCCGCCTCTATCGAAAACAACCTTTGTAATACCCTTTTCTAATGCTCTCTTTGCTATAAGCTTTCCAACTTCCCTTGCAGCTTCTTTGTTGCTACCTGCTGCAATCTTATCTCTTAATTCCTTATCCAAAGTTGAAGCTGCAACCAAAGTTACTCCAAGCTCATCGTTTATAATTTGTGCATACATATGCTTTTCGCTTCTATATACATTTAATCTTGGGCGTTCAGCTGTTCCAAAAACCTTTTTACGAACTCTTAAATGTCTTCTCATTCTTTGTTCGTTTCTGGATGGCTTACTAAACATCAAAGCTCACTCCTTTCTATTACTTCTTACCAGTCTTTCCTTCCTTACGTCTGATTACTTCGTCGATATACTTAATTCCCTTTCCTTTGTATGGTTCTGGTTCTCTAACGCTTCTGATTCTTGCTGCAACCTGACCAACAAGTTCCTTGTCGATTCCCTTTACAACTATTTGGTTTGCAGCAGGAACATCAAATTCTATTCCTTCAACAGCATCTATTTCAACAGGATGTGAATATCCAACTGTTAAAACAAGTTTCTTTCCTTGCTTTGCTGCTCTGTAACCAACACCAACAAGTTCAAGTGTCTTTTGATATCCTTCTGTAACACCAACAACCATATTCTTTATAAGAGCTCTTGTTAAACCGTGAAGTGCTCTTATTTCCTTTTCATCGTTTGGTCTTGTTACTACAATCTTACCATCTTCAACAGCGATATTTATTTTTTGCTCATTTGCTTTGTAAGTGTGCCCTTTGGCCCTTTAACTGTTACTAAATTGTCGTCGCTAACTGTAATAGTAACGCCTTGAGGTATAACTACAGGAAGTCTACCTACTCTTGACATGACTGCACCTCCTATTCTTCAAAATTACCAAATGTAGCAGATAACTTCTCCACCTATTCCTTCTTTTCTTGCTTGTTTGTCTGTCATAATTCCTTTTGATGTTGAAAGAATTGCTATTCCGAGTCCTCCAAGAACCTTTGGAACATTATCCTTTTGAGCGTAAACTCTTAATCCTGGCTTTGAAATTCTTCTTATACCTGAAATTACTCTTTCCTTATTTGGACCATATTTCATTGTAAGCTTAAGCATTGGAACAGAACCGTCTTGATACTCTTCCATTGCCGCTAGATATCCTTCTTCAACCATTATCTCTGCAATCCTCTTCTTTATCTTTGAGGCAGGAACTTCAACATATTCGTGTCTTACTATATTTGCATTTCTGATACGAGTTAGCATATCAGCAATTGGGTCAGTCATAACCATAATTTCTGGCCTCCTTTCAACTTATATATTACCAACTTGCCTTCTTGCAACCTGGAATTTCACCTTTATAAGCTAGTTCTCTAAAGCATATTCTGCAAACGCCGAACTTTCTAAGAACTGCGTGTGGTCTTCCACATATTCTACATCTTGTATATGCTCTTGTTGAGAACTTTGGTTTTCTTTGCCACTTTGCAATCATTGCCTTACGTGCCACGGAACTCCCTCCTTTTTTATTGAGCGAATGGCATTCCTAATAATCTTAATAACTCTCTAGCTTCTTCATCTGTCTTTGCTGTAGTTACAAAGATTATGTCCATTCCTCTTACCTTTTCTACCTTATCATATTCAATTTCTGGGAATATTAATTGTTCCTTTATACCAAGTGCATAATTTCCTCTTCCATCGAATGCCTTATTTGAAACTCCCTTGAAGTCTCTAACTCTTGGAAGTGCAACGTTAATTAACTTATCAACAAACTCATACATTCTTGTTCCTCTTAATGTAACTTTACATCCAATTGGCATTCCTTCTCTGATCTTGAAGTTTGATACTGACTTTTTAGCTCTTGTAACAACTGCCTTTTGTCCTGCAATTGTTGTTAAATCATTTACAGCTGCTTCTAAAAGCTTTGGATTATCCTTTGCATCGCCAACTCCCATATTTATAACGACTTTTTCAAGTCTTGGAACTTCCATTATGCTTTTGTATCCAAACTTTTCACGTAAAGCTGGAACAACTTCCTTTTCATACTTTTCCTTTAGTCTTGGAACCATTTAGTTAACCTCCTTTCAAGGTTTAGAATGTCTCGTTGCAGTGTTTGCAAACTCTAACCTTTGATCCATCTTCTAAGAATTTATGTGCAATTCTTGTTGGCTTATTGCACTTTGTGCAGTAAAGCATAACATTTGACGCATGTATTGGTGCTTCTTGCTTTATTATTCCACCTTGTCTATTTGCCATGTTTGGTCTTACATGCTTTGAAACTATATTAACTCCCTTAACGATTACTCTATTCTTTTCTGGGAATACCTTTAAAACTTCACCTTTTTTTCCTTTATCCTTACCAGAGATTACTAGAACTGTATCTCCTCTTTTAACATGAACCTTAGGCATTTAGGCCACCTCCCTTTATAATACCTCTGGTGCAAGTGAAAGAATCTTTGTAAATTCTTTTTCTCTTAATTCTCTTGCTACAGGTCCGAAAATTCTTGTTCCTCTTGGAGTCTTATCTTCCTTGATGATAACTGCAGCGTTTTCATCGAATCTTATATAAGTTCCATCTGGTCTTCTTACACCTTTAACTGATCTTACTATAACTGCCTTAACTACGTCTCCTTTTTAACAACACCTCCGGGTGTTGCACTCTTAACGCTAGCTACTATTATGTCTCCTATATTTGCATATCTTCTATTTGAACCGCCAAGAACTCTGATACACATAAGTTCTTTAGCACCAGTGTTGTCAGCAACCTTTAATCTTGTTTGTGGTTGTATCATAAATTAAACCTCCTTTCAGAGAAATTATTTTGCTCTCTCGATTATTTCAACAAGTCTCCATCTCTTTTCCTTGCTAAGAGGTCTTGTTTCCATGATCTTTACGATATCACCGATCTTAGCTTCATTGTTTTCATCATGAGCCTTAAACTTAGTAGTTCTCTTTACTGTTTTGCCGTAGAGTGGGTGACGAACAAGCTTTTCTACAGCAACAACTATTGTCTTATCCATTTTATCTGAAACTACTTTTCCTATTCTAACCTTTCTAAGTCCTCTTTCCACAGGCTATACCTCCCTTCATTATCTGCCCATAGCCTTAAGTTCTTTCTCTCTCATTATTGTCTTAAGTTGTGCAATTGATTTCTTAACTTCCCTAATTCTCATTGGGTTTTCAAGTTGACCAGTAGCATGTTGAAATCTCAAATTAAAAAGTTCTGCCTTTAGCTCTATTATTCTCTTTTGAATTTCTTCAGCTGTTGCTTCTCTCATTGCCTTTAATTCATTAGCCTTCATTTACTTCACCACCCATCTCAAAGTCACTTTTTGTTACAAACTTTGATTTAACAGGAAGTTTATGTGATGCAAGTCTCATCGCTTCTCTTGCTACTTCTTCATTAACTCCGCTTAACTCAAACATGATTCTTCCTGGCTTAACAACTGCTACCCAGTATTCTGGTGAACCTTTACCTGAACCCATACGTGTTTCAGCAGGTTTCTTTGTAACTGGCTTATCTGGGAATATCTTTATCCAGAGCTTTCCGCCTCTTTTTATATATCTATTGATTGCAATTCTTGCTGCTTCTATTTGGTTGCTTGTTACCCAGCCTGGTTCAGTTGCAACCAAACCGTAATCGCCGTAAGCAAGAGTGTTACCTCTTGTTGCCTTACCCTTCATTCTTCCACGTTGAACCTTACGATGCTTAACTCTTTTTGGCATTAACATGTCCAATTCCTCCTTCCCAATTCCATTATTCGTTAGCAGCCTCTGTTGTCTCAGTTACCTGTGGTCTTCTCTTTCCAAGAACTTCTCCCTTATATATCCAAACTTTAACACCTATCTTGCCATAAGTTGTATGAGCTTCAGCAAATCCGTAATCTATATCAGCTCTTAATGTTTGAAGTGGAATAGTTCCTTCATGGTATCCTTCTGTTCTTGCCATTTCAGCACCGCCAAGTCTTCCTGAAACTGCAGTCTTGATACCCTTTATTCCAAATCTCATAGCTCTTGATATAGCTTGCTTCATTGCCTTTCTAAAGGAAACTCTCTTTTCGATTTGTGCTGCTATGTTTTCAGCAACAAGCTGTGCATCTATTTCTGGATTCTTAATTTCAACTATGTTTATAAGGATGTTCTTTCCTGTCATCTTTTCGATTTGTGCCTTTAATTCTTCAACACCTTGGCCACCTTTACCAATAACTATACCTGGCTTTGCAGTGTGAATGTTGATTCTTACTTTATTAGCAGTTCTTTCAATCACTACTCTTGAAATGCCTGCTTGATAGTATTTATTCTTTATAAACTTTCTTATTTTGTTGTCTTCAATTAGAAGATCAGCAAAATGCTTATCATCGGCATACCATTTAGCATCCCAATCCTTAATTATACCTACTCTTAATCCATGTGGATTTACTTTTTGACCCACGCGATGACCCTCCTTCCGGTTATGCTCTTTCCTTTAATACCACTGTTATGTGGCTTGTTCTTTTCTTTATTTCAAATGCTCTACCTTGTGCATGTGGTTGATATCTCTTTAGTGTTGGTCCTTGATTTGCATAAATTTCTGCGATATAAAGCTTTGATACATCCATGTTGTGATTGTTTTCAGCATTTGCAATAGCTGATTTTAAAACCTTCTCAACTATTGGAGCTGCTGCTCTTGGAGTAAGCTTTAAGATTGATAAAGCTTCACCAACGTTCTTACCTCTTATAAGATCTATAACAACTTGAACTTTTCTTGGTGATATTCTAACATATCTTGCATGGGCTTTAGCTACTTTTGCCTCCATCGAAGCACCCTCCCTTCATTACTTCTTAACCTTTGATGACTTTTCTGTATCGTCATGTCCTTTAAATGTTCTTGTTGGTGCAAATTCACCTAACTTATGTCCAATCATATCTTCTGTTATATAAACAGGAACATGCTTTCTTCCGTCATAAACTGCAATTGTATGTCCTATCATTTGTGGAAGTATAGTTGATCTTCTTGACCAAGTCTTTATAACCTTCTTTTCACCTGCTTTATTCATTTCAACAATTTTCTTTAACAAATGATCATCACAGAAAGGTCCCTTTTTTAATGATCTACCCAACTTTGTTTCCTCCCTTCTAGGTTATTTAGGAAGCAGAGCATATAAGGCACGCCTTATATTTCTGCTCCCTTAAATTACTTTCTTTTCTTAACGATGAATTTATCTGAGTATTTCTTATTCTTTCTTGTCTTGTATCCAAGAGTTGGTTTACCCCATGGTGTAAGTGGTCCTGGATGACCGATTGGAGCCTTACCTTCACCACCACGTGTGGATGGTCAACTGGGTTCATTGCAGAACCTCTTACAGTTGGTCTTATACCCATATGTCTCTTTCTTCCTGCTTTACCAATTCTAACAAGTTCATGACTTAAGTTACCAACGATACCAACTGTAGCCCTACAATCAAGTCTTATAAGTCTTATTTCTCCGGATGGTAGTCTTACATGAGCGTAATCTCCTTCTTTTGCAAGAAGCTGTGCTGTTCCACCAGCTGCTCTAACAAGCTGACCACCTTTTCCAGGATATAATTCAATATTATGAATGAAATACCAACTGGTATATTTCTTAATGGTAGTGCATTACCTACTTTAATATCAACATTTTCACCAGACATTACAATGTCTCCAACCTTTAATTCGTTTGGAGCGATGATGTATCTCTTTTCTCCATCTGCATAAGCTAAAAGTGCGATGAATGCTGATCTGTTTGGATCGTATTCTATTGCAGTAACTTTAGCTGGGATATTGTCCTTATTTCTCTTAAAGTCGATGATTCTGTATTTTATCTTATATCCGCCACCTCTATGACGAACAGTAATTCTACCTTGGTTATTTCTTCCTGAATTCTTCTTTAAAGTTATAACCAATGACTTCTCAGGTTCCTTTTTAGTTATCTCTGAATAGTCAAGAACTGACATATTTCTTCTACCTGGAGAAGTTGGTTTATATACTTTGATTCCCATTTCTTTCCCTCCTTCGTCTCGCTTATCTGGCCCATAGCCAATAACGCTTTATTTTATATCTTATTAGGCACCAAATCCTTCAAAGAATTCAATTCCTTTGCTGTCTGCTGTAAGCTTAACAATTGCCTTCTTGTAATCTGGTCTCTTTCCAAAATTAAATCCTACTCTCTTTTTCTTTCCTTGGTAGTTAATTGTCTTAACTGATTCAACCTTAACACCAAAAATTTGTTCAATAGCATCCTTTATCATTGACTTATTTGCATCAGGATGCACGAGGAAAGTGTATTGTCTTAAAGCCATTTGATTCATTGATTTTTCAGTTATTATTGGTCTTATGATAATATCATAATTTGTAAGCTTCATTATGCATACACCTCCTCAATCAATCTTGCAGCATCCTGAGTAACTATAAACTTGTCATACTTTAATATATCATAAACGTTTAAGTTGTTAACAGGAATAACATGTGCATTTTCAATGTTTCTAACTGACTTGTAGATAACTTCATCTGATTCCTTAACAACTATTAATGTCTTGTTGGCATTAAACTTCTTTAACATTTCAGCTATTGTCTTAGTTTTTGGAGCATCTAATGTTAATTTATCAAGAACAATAATTTGATTTTCAGCAACCTTTGAAGAAAGCGCTGACTTTAATGCAACCCTCTTAAGCTTCTTTGGTAATGTATAGCTGTAATCTCTTGGCTTTGGTGCAAATACAATACCACCGTGTCTCCATTGTGGTGATCTGATAGAACCATGTCTTGCTCTACCTGTTCCCTTTTGTCTCCATGGCTTCTTTCCACCACCAGAAACTTCTGCTCTTGTTAATGCTGATTGAGTTCCTTGTCTTCTATTTGCAAGGATATTTACAACTACCTGATGCATTGCCTCTTTGTTTATTGGAGCGCCAAAAACTGCATCAGAAAGCTCAATTTCACCAACTTTTTCAGCATTCATATTAAATAAATCTACCTTAGGCATCCTACATCCTCCTTTCCTCTGTGTTATGCCTTCTTAACTGCCTTAACAGAATCTCTAATTATTACAAGACCCTTCTTTGGACCTGGAACAGCACCCTTTACAAGGATTACATTCTTTTCTGGGTCAACCTTTACAACTTCAAGATTTAATATTGTTGACTTTTCTGCTCCCATATGTCCTGGCATCTTCTTACCCTTGAAGGTTCTTGATGGGAATGATGAAGCACCCATTGAACCAACCCTTCTATGATACTTTGAACCGTGGGACATTGGTCCTCTGTTTGCATTCCATCTCTTTATAACGCCTTGGAATCCTTTTCCCTTTGAAGTTCCAGTTACGTCAACCTTTTCTCCCTCATCAAATATATCAACCTTGATTTCGCTTCCTACTTCATAAGCACTAACATCTTCAAGTCTTAATTCTTTTAAGAATCTCTTTGGAGCTATATTTGCCTTAGCAAAGTGTCCTTTTCTGGCTTATTTACAAGCTTTTCTCTTATATCTTCAAAACCAACTTGAATAGCATTGTATCCATCTGTTTCAACTGTCTTCTTTTGAACTACAACACATGGACCTGCCTGAATTACTGTTACTGGAACGACCTTACCATCTTCTGTGAATATTTGTGTCATTCCTAATTTTCTTCCTAATATTGCTTTTTTCATCTTGGCACCTCCTTAAATATTAGCGGAATGCTTAAAGCATTCATAATATTAGAGCTTAATTTCAATATCAACACCAGCTGGTAAATCCAATCTCATAAGAGCATCAACAGTTTTTGAGTTGGGTTCAATATGTCGATAAGTCTCTTGTGAGTTCTTATTTCGAACTGTTCTCTTGAGTCCTTATACTTATGAACCGCTCTTAATATTGTGATAACATCCTTTTCAGTTGGAAGTGGAACTGGTCCTGATACTGAAGCTCCAGTTTTCTTTGCTGTTTCTACTATCTTTTGAGCTGATGAATCTAGTAGATTATGATCGAAAGCCTTAAGCTTAATTCTGATTTTTGTTTTGCCATTTTCTTACCCTCCTTTTCATCGCACGCTTTGTTTTTTCACGCACGACAACGGTAGCTTAACACACACATCCGGGTGTATCATTGTTTTGTCCACACTTAACTACCTTTGTCGCCCGATTCTTTGATCAGACATACTCAGCAAGAATTCCCCGAAGTCCGGCAACCTCTTGCTTCATCGCATATTTTCGTATTACAACTCTTATATTTTACAATATTATTTTAAAATTGACAAGACCTTTATAGATATTTTTTATTTAAAAAATCCATAAAAATTAGGGGTAGCCCCTAAAAATTTTTATAAAGATATATTATGAGGTTATCCAAGCGGATAACCTCATATAAATTATTCAAAAATCTTAGCAACAACGCCAGCGCCTACTGTTCTTCCACCTTCTCTGATGGCGAATCTTAATCCTTCTTCCATCGCGATTGGTGTTATAAGTTCAACTTCCATGTTGATGTGGTCGCCTGGCATGCACATTTCTACTCCTTCTGGTAACTTGATTGTTCCTGTTACGTCTGTTGTTCTGAAGTAGAATTGTGGTCTGTATCCGTTGAAGAATGGAGTATGTCTTCCTCCTTCTTCCTTCTTTAATACGTATACTTGACCTTCAAACTTCTTGTGTGGGTTTACTGAACCTGGCTTCGCAAGAACTTGACCTCTTTCTATTTCGTCTCTGTTTACTCCTCTTAATAGCGCTCCTATGTTGTCTCCTGCTTCTGCCATGTCAAGAACCTTTCTGAACATTTCTACCCCTGTTACTACTGTCTTCTTCTTTTCATCTGTTAATCCTACGATTTCTACTTCGTCTCCTACCTTCAATACTCCTCTTTCTACTCTTCCTGTCGCAACTGTTCCTCTTCCTGTGATTGTAAATACGTCTTCTACTGGCATTAAGAATGGCTTATCCTTATCTCTTTGTGGTGTTGGAATGTAGCTGTCTACTGTATCCATTAGCTTAAGTATCTTTCCGCACCATTCGCAGTCTCTGCTTCCGCATCCGCATTCAAGTGCCTTTAATGCTGATCCTACTACGATTGGTGTGTCGTCTCCTGGGAATTCGTATTGATTTAATAGGTCTCTAATTTCCATTTCAACAAGGTCGATAAGTTCTGGGTCGTCTACCATGTCTGCCTTGTTTAGGAATACTACAATGTATGGAACGCCTACCTGTCTCGCAAGTAGTATGTGTTCTCTTGTCTGTGGCATTGGACCGTCTGCTGCACTTACAACTAAGATCGCTCCGTCCATTTGCGCTGCACCTGTAATCATGTTCTTTACGTAGTCAGCGTGACCTGGACAGTCAACGTGTGCATAGTGTCTTGTTTCTGTTTCGTATTCAACGTGTGCTGTGTTGATTGTTATTCCTCTTTCCTTTTCTTCTGGTGCCTTATCTATTTCGTCGTATCTTGTTGCTTGTGCTCTTCCATACTTTGATAATACAAATGTTATCGCTGCTGTTAATGTTGTCTTACCATGGTCAACGTGTCCTATTGTCCCTATGTTTACGTGTGGCTTGGTTCTCTCAAAATGCGCCTTTGCCATTTAGATTACCTCCTTATTCATTCTTTGCTTTAGCCCCAACAATTTGAGCTTGGATGCTTGCTGGAACTTCTTCATAATGGTCAAATTGCATTACGTAAGTTCCTCTACCTTGTGTTCTTGATCTTAATGTAGTTGCATAACCGAACATTTCAGCAAGTGGAACGTATGCTCTTATAACTTGAGCTCCACCTCTTGGTTCCATACCTTCGATTCTTCCTCTTCTTGAGTTGATGTCCCCTATAACGTCTCCCATGTATTCTTCTGGAACAACAACTTCAACCTTCATTATTGGTTCAAGAAGAACTGGGTCCGCCTTTTGCATTGCATTCTTGAAGGCCATAGAACCTGCAATCTTGAAGGCCATTTCTGAGGAGTCAACTTCGTGGTATGAACCGTCAAATAGGATTACCTTAACATCCATTACTGGATATCCTGCAACTACACCTGATAGCATAGCTTCTTGGATACCATTGTCGATTGCTGGTATATATTCTTTTGGTATTACACCACCAACAATGTTGTTAACAAATTCGTATCCCTTTCCTCTTTCTTGTGGAATAAGTTCAATCCAGCAGTGGCCGTATTGTCCTCTACCACCTGATTGTCTTACGAACTTACCTTCAGCCTTAACAGCTTTTCTAACAGTTTCTTTGTAAGCAACTTGTGGCTTACCAACGTTGCATTCTACCTTGAATTCTCTTTGGAGTCTGTCTACGATAATTTCAAGGTGCAATTCACCCATACCTGCAATGATTGTCTGCCCTGTTTCTTGATCAGTATATGTTTTGAAGGATGGGTCTTCTTCTGAAAGTTTTTGTAATGCAAGTGCCATCTTTTCTTGGCCAGCCTTTGTCTTTGGTTCTATGGCAACATGGATAACTGGTTCTGGGAATTCCATCTTTTCAAGGATAATTGGCTTATCTGGATCGCAGAGTGTATCCCCAGTTATTACTTCCTTAAGACCAACGCATGCCCCAATGTCTCCTGCTCTGATTTCTTCAACATCTTCTCTGTGGTTAGCATGCATCTTAACAAGTCTTCCTATTCTTTCCTTCTTACCCTTTGTTGAATTTAATACATATGTTCCTGCTGTAAGAACACCTGAGTATACTCTAACGAAGGCAAGCTTTCCAACAAATGGGTCAGCCATTATCTTGAATGCAAGAGCTGAAAGTGGCTCATCATCGCTTGCATGTCTTTCATCTTCTTCACCTGAATCTGGATTTATACCCTTAACTGATGGAATGTCAACAGGTGATGGAAGATATTCAACAACCGCATCAAGAAGTAACTGAACACCTTTGTTCTTGTATGAAGAACCGCAAACTACAGGAACAAGTTCTCCACTTATTGTTGCCTTTCTTAAAGCAGCTTTTATTTCTTCTTCAGTGAACTCTTCTCCTTCAAGATACTTCATCATTAGTTCTTCATCAGTTTCAGCAACTGCTTCAATAAGATGTGTTCTGTATTCTTCAACGATATCCTTCATATCTTCTGGAACTTCAGTTTCTTCAGCTTGTGTTCCAAGGTCATCTACATAGATTATTGCTTCATTCTTTATAAGGTCAATAACACCCTTGAATGTATCCTCTTTTCCTATTGGAAGCTGAATGGCAACTGGCTTTGTTCCTAATCTGTCCTTCATCATTTGAATAACATTGAAAAAGTCAGCTCCCATTATATCCATCTTGTTAACATATGCTATTCTTGGCACTCCGTATTTATCTGCCTGTCTCCAAACAGTTTCAGACTGTGGTTCAACACCACCCTTTGCACAGAATACCGCAACAGCACCGTCAAGAACTCTTAATGATCTTTCAACTTCTACTGTAAAGTCTACGTGACCTGGTGTGTCAATTATGTTTATTACGTGGCCCTTCCATTGGCATGTTGTCGCTGCTGACGTTATTGTGATACCTCTTTCTTGCTCTTGAACCATCCAGTCCATAGTAGCAGCGCCTTCATGAACTTCGCCAAGTTTATGTGTTCTACCAGTGTAGAACAAAATACGCTCTGTTGTAGTTGTTTTACCGGCGTCGATATGTGCCATTATACCTATGTTTCTTACCTTCTCTAAAGGGAACGTTCTTGGCACAAATATTCCTCCTTTCTTTCTGCAAACATTTCTCTAATTTAACATAAATTTTACTTAAATGTTAATTAATACTATACCCCTAAATGTTATGCACATTTAGGGAGTATAAATTACCATCTATAATGAGCGAATGCTCTGTTAGCTTCAGCCATCTTATGAGTATCTTCTTTCTTCTTAACTGCTGCACCTGTATTGTTAGCTGCATCTAATATTTCGTTTGCAAGCTTAACTCTCATGTATCTGTCTCCTCTATTTCTTGCTGCTTCAACGATCCATCTGATACCGAGAGTTTGTCTTCTGTCTGGTCTAACTTCAACTGGAACTTGGTATGTTGCCCCACCAATTCTTCTCGCCTTAACTTCAAGAACTGGCATTACATTGTTCATTGCAGCTTCAAAAACTTCAAGTGGGTCCTTTCCAGTTTTTCTCTAATTATATCGAATGCACCATAAACAACCTTTTGTGCAACACCTTTCTTCCCGTCCCACATTACTTTGTTTATAAGCTTTGTTACAACCTTGCTATTGTATATTGGATCAGGAAGAACATCTCTCTTTGGAACATAACCCTTTCTTGGCACTTTCCTTCCCTCCTTAACATTAAATTTAAGTTCATCGGTACTCGGCATTTGCCGTAAAGTGCTCCATGCAATCTATTTAAACCCGAAGGAGTTTATATTGCACACAGCACCATTAAAACATTACTTCTTTGGTCTCTTAGTACCGTATTTTGATCTTTGTTGCTTTCTGTTAGCAACACCAGCAGCGTCAAGGGCACCTCTTATGATGTGATATCTAACACCTGGGAGGTCCTTAACTCTTCCACCTCTTATAAGAACAACACTGTGTTCTTGTAGGTTGTGGCCTTCACCTGGGATGTAAGCTGTTACTTCAATTCCATTTGTTAGCCTTACTCTTGCGATCTTTCTTAACGCTGAGTTTGGCTTCTTAGGAGTCATAGTCTTAACAACTGTGCAAACTCCTCTTTTTGTGGACATCCCTTTAATGCTGGTGACTTTGACTTGTATTGAACCTTTTCTCTACCCTTTCTAACAAGCTGGTTCATTGTTGGCATTTGTGCGCACCTCCTTCCAAAATGACACATCTATAATAAAGCAAATAATGCTTTATTACTCACTTAAAATACATGCTGTAGCTGCTCCTACATCAATGCCGCAAAGCATTCCCAATTTTTTCATCGTCTCAACAAAAACGACCTCAACGTTGTTTTGTTTACAAAGCTCTAATATAGGTGCTGTGACCTTTGCTTCTGCATCCTCAGCGATGTAAACAATCTTTGCTTGGCCGCTTTTTATTGCCTTTTCAGTTTGCTTTGCGCCAACAACTTTTTGCCTGTAAGTTTTGCAATCATGCTAATCCCCTCCTTGTGAAAGTTCTACTTTCACCTTCATTGAGGAAATCATAAAACACACAAAATCAATTTTAACATTTTAATATATCATTGTCAATACCAGTAAAATTTTAGATAGTGTCAAGATATTGTAGGTTAATTTTTTATAGACAACCCCCTAAAATGTTTAAAATCAAGACTTTCGTAAACTTTTAAACTTTAAATTATATTTTCATATTTAATTGATTTTAATATCTTATACATCGGTGTTACTTTTCCAATGTTTAATATTGTTATATTATTTATTCCTTCTCGTGAAGAATTATTTATTCTTTTAATTGTTTCTTTTATCTTCTTTTTATTTAATCTAAATGTTTCAACATCTTCCTTGTATATACTTATTTCCCTTAAATTACCTCCATTCCTGCTAAATACCCTTAGCTTTGCCATTATCTTTAATCCCTCTTTACTCCATCCTAATGGCCTACTGCTTAATCTCGCTGATAATACATGGCTTATATGCCCTTCTGCACTGCATCCTATTACATCCTCGTCCTCTTTATATATTACTATCCCTTCCCAGTTATTTAATATATATCTCCTTGCTTCTTTTGCTCTCTCCTTTTCTGTCTTAGTTTCTGCTATATTTATTAACTCCTTAAATATCTCCCTTAAAACCTTCTTATCCCCTTCATTTATCGCTCCCCATATCTTTTGCCTATATTCTTCTCGCTTTGCTGTCCCTCTTATTATGTATTTGTTCAAATGATATCTATCTAATACAAATTTCGCTTTCGGAATCCATTCCATTCCTTCCTTTATCCATCTTGCTCCATCTCCTGCTATGTATATCTTTTCTATGCTCTCTATTTCATAATTGTCATACACATAATTCGCTACATCTATCCATATTTCTTCAGCTTCTACACCAACGTATGCTTTGTAATATACATTCTTTAATTCGTTTCTCCCATTTTTGCTTTGCCTTCCTTCATGTATATATACAAGCCTTGGCATCTCCTTCTTCCCATCCTGCAATGCCACATGATCCTCATCTGCTTCTATGTATAGCACCCTTACTTTCCTCTTTTCTTTTACTTCCCTTTTACTTCTACTTCTCCTACCTGTCTTATTGCATTAAATACTGTCTGTCTACTTAGTTTCTCCGGACATGTTATTTTACTACTCTCCTCATAGGACATATTAATTGCGTTCTCCACCAGCTTTATCTTTACTTCTTTATCTACCTTCTCATGTTTGCTTATCCCTATAATTTCATCAAGTAAATATCTATATTCCCCATTCTTCTTAGATTTGTAATACGTTCTTGCATATTCTATTTCGCCTAGCATTGTTACAATCTTTTTCTTGTCTTTCCTTTCTACTACCCATCCCTTTTTCCTTTTTTCATCTTCTTTAATCGTTTTATCTAATTCTTCTAAAAAGTCCTTTATTATGTTTGCTCCTAATTCATCAGTCATTTTTTTAACTACATCAACAAGTTTTGTTAGATCCCATTCTTTTGATATAGTTTCTTCAACATTTTTTATTAATTTAGTAGTGAAATTTATTAAATGTTGTTGTATAATATTATTCAAAAGAGACACCCCCTTATTGGTTTGTGTGTTTTTTCACTTTTATTTTATCACAGGGGTTGTCTCTTTTAAATTTTTGTCTTTTTTCGTCCTACAATAATTTTACACTATGAAATTTTATTTAAGGGGTAGGCCCCCTTAAATTATTCAGCATCTTCCTCAGGTGTAATTTCTATGCTTCTGTATCTTACCATACCTGTTCCTGCAGGTATTAACTTACCTATTATAACATTTTCCTTCAATCCAACAAGTGGGTCAATCTTACCCTTGATTGCCGCATCTGTAAGAACTCGTGTAGTTTCTTGGAAGGATGCTGCTGAAAGGAAGGAATCTGTTGCAAGGGCTGCCTTTGTTATACCAAGCAGCGTTGTTCTTCCAACTGCAGGTCTTAAGCCCATCTTGATTGCCTTTTCATTTTCTTCATCAAATTCAAACTTATCTATAAGGCTTCCTGGAAGCATATCTGTATCTCCAGAATCTTCTATCTTAACCTTTCTTAGCATCTGTCTTATTATAATTTCAAGATGTTTGTCGTTTATATCAACACCCTGCAATCTGTAAACCTTTTGAACCTCAGCAAGAAGGTAAGATCTTACAGCATCTTCTCCCTTTATTCTTAGAAGATCATGTGGATTTACAGAACCTTCTGTTAACACTTCACCTGCTTCAATTCTTTGGCCATCATAAACTTTAAGCCTTGATCCATAAGGAATTGGATAAACCTTTTCCTCTCCGTCATCAGATATTATAGTTACAATCTTTCTCTTTCTATCTTCTGTAACTTTAACAACTCCACCTTTTTCGCTAATAATTGCAAGTCCCTTTGGTTTTCTTGCTTCAAAGAGCTCTTCAACTCTTGGAAGACCTTGTGTGATGTCGGCACCGGCAACACCACCTGTATGGAAGGTTCTCATTGTAAGCTGAGTTCCTGGTTCACCGATGGATTGTGCTGCAATAATACCTACAGCTTCACCTATGTTTACTCTTTCACCAGTTGCCATATTCATACCATAGCACTTTGCACAAACTCCATATCTAGTCTTACATGTAAACACGCTTCTTATCTTAACTCTTGTTATACCAGCCTTTTCAATCTTTGAATATATATCATCAGTAATATATTCGTTCCTCTTTACGATAACTTCTCCTGTTTCTGGATGAATTATATCTTCTGCTGTATATCTACCTATTAGTCTATCCTTAAGAGCTTCGATTACCTCGTTCCCATCCCTTACTTCTTCTACATAAAAGCCTTCTGTTGTTCCACAATCTTCTTCTCTTACTACTGTATCCTGTGATACATCAACAAGTCTTCTTGTTAAATATCCTGAGTCAGCTGTTCTTAGCGCTGTATCTGCAAGACCTTTTCTTGCACCGTGGGTTGATATGAAGAATTCAAGAACGTTAAGGCCTTCGCGGAAGGAGGATCTAATTGGCAATTCTATAATCTTACCTGATGGATTAGCCATAAGACCTCTCATACCACAAAGCTGTCTTATCTGGTTCTTTGGACCTCTCGCTCCTGAGTTTGCCATCATGAATATTGGATTGAATTTATCAAGATTATTCATGAGGGCATTTGTTACATTTTCTGTTGTCTTTGTCCAAGTATCGATAACCTTTTGATATCTTTCCTCTTCTGATATAAATCCTCTTCTGAATAGTCTTTGAATGTTGTCAACTTCAGCATCAGCTTCAGCAAGTAGTTTTGCCTTAGCTTCTGGAATAATCATGTCTGATACTGATATCGTAATGGCACCTATTGTTGAGAAGTGGAATCCTAATGCCTTTATCTTATCAAGAGTTATAGCAGTCTTTGTTGGTCCGTGCTTTTTATATACCCTCTCAACAATCTTACTTAACGCCTTCTTATCAACAAGAAAATCTATTTCATAATCGCATACCTTATCTGGATCATTTCTGTCAACAAATCCTAGATCCTGTGGAACTGCTTCGTTGAATATAATCTTACCAGGTGTAGTTTGAACTATCTTTGAAACTCTTTGTCCATTAATTTCCTTAGTAACTCTTACATTTATCCTTGCATGTAATCCAACTTCCTTTAGCTGGTAAGCAAGCAATGCTTCCTCTGGTGATGAGAAGTATTTTCCTTCTCCAAGTTCTCCTTCCTTTTCTATTGTTAAATAGTAGGAACCTAAAACCATGTCCTGGGTTGGCACTGTAACAGGCTTTCCATCAGATGGCTTTAATATATTATGGGCTGCAAGCATTAAGAACCTTGCTTCTGCCTGTGCCTCAACAGAAAGTGGAACGTGAACCGCCATCTGGTCACCGTCGAAGTCTGCGTTGTATGCTGTACATACAAGTGGGTGAAGCTTTATAGCTCTACCTTCAACAAGAACAGGCTGGAAGGCTTGAATACCTAGTCTGTGAAGGGTTGGAGCACGGTTTAGTAATACCGGATGGTCTAATATAACTTCCTCAAGTATATCCCAAACCTGGTTATTAACTCTTTCTACCATTTTTTTAGCATTCTTTATATTATGTGCTATTCCTTTTTCTACGAGTCTTTTCATTACAAATG
Source organism: Caloramator sp. Dgby_cultured_2 (assembly GCF_028872215.1). Taxonomy (NCBI): domain Bacteria; kingdom Bacillati; phylum Bacillota; class Clostridia; order Eubacteriales; family Clostridiaceae; genus Caloramator; species Caloramator sp. Dgby_cultured_2. The sequence goes on along the minus strand of NZ_CP118396.1, from coordinate 184,618 downwards.
GCTTGAATAGTTCAAGAGCCATTTCCTTTGGAAGACCACATTGGAACATTTTAAGCTCAGGACCAACTACTATAACAGAACGTCCAGAATAGTCAACACGCTTTCCAAGAAGGTTTTGACGGAATCTTCCCTGTTTACCCTTTAGCATATCTGAAAGGGATTTTAATGGTCTATTTCCAGGACCTGTTACTGGTCTACCTCTTCTTCCATTGTCAATTAGTGCATCAACAGCCTCTTGAAGCATTCTCTTTTCGTTTCTAACTATTATGTCTGGTGCTCCAAGATCTAAAAGCCTTTTTAATCTATTGTTTCTATTTATAACCCTTCTATAAAGGTCGTTAAGGTCTGAAGTTGCAAATCTGCCACCATCAAGCTGAACCATAGGTCTTAAATCCGGTGGTATAACAGGTAAAACTTCTAATATCATCCATTCTGGTCTATTACCTGATTTTCTAAAGGCTTCAACAACTTCAAGTCTTCTTATTATTCTAACCTTCTTTTGTCCTGTGCTATTTTCAAGTTCCGCCTTAAGTTCCTTTGAAAGAGCATCAAGATCGATCTCCTGGAGAAGTTCCTTAATGGCTTCAGCACCCATTCCAGCTCTAAAGGAACCTTCACCATACTTTTCTATTGCTTCTCTGTATTCCTTTTCTGTTAGAAGTTGCTTTTTTACAAGACCAGTATCACCTGGATCGATAACTATATATGAAGCAAAGTAAAGAACCTTTTCTAAAGATCTTGGGGACATATCAAGTATAAGTCCCATTCTTGATGGTATCCCTTTAAAATACCAGATGTGGGATACTGGGGCAGCAAGCTCTATGTGCCCCATTCTCTCACGTCTAACCTTTGATTTAGTAACTTCAACTCCACATCTGTCGCAAACAATTCCTTTGTATCTTACCCTTTTATACTTTCCACAATGGCATTCCCAGTCCTTAACAGGTCCGAAAATCCTTTCACAGAAAAGACCATCCTTTTCAGGTTTTAATGTTCTGTAGTTAATAGTTTCAGGCTTTTTTACCTCTCCCTTTGACCATTCCCTAATCTTTTCTGGAGAAGCAAGACCAATTTGAATTGAGTCAAAATTGTTTAACTCGAACAAGGGGACAGCCTCCCTTCATTTTATTCTTCGTCGTCAAAATTTAAATCGTCATCTATTGATTCAAAATCTACTATATTTTCATCAATGAATTCATCAAATCCTATATCATCATCTTCATTATATCCTTCTTCGCTGTAATCATCTACATCCTCTGTTGTGGTCATAGGCGTTAGTGCTACATCGTCTCTAATTTCCATTGTATTTTGTAATTCATCATATTCTTCATCGTAGTCTATATCCTCTTTAATAGCAACTTCTTGTTTATCTTCACCAAGAACCTTAACATCAAGACATAGGGATTGAAGTTCTTTAATAAGAACCTTAAATGATTCTGGAACTCCCGGTTCTGGTATGTTTTCTCCCTTAACTATTGCTTCATAAGTCTTAACACGTCCTACAACGTCGTCAGACTTAACTGTCAATATTTCTTGTAGAGTATGAGCTGCACCATATGCTTCTATTGCCCAAACTTCCATCTCACCAAATCTTTGACCACCAAATTGTGCCTTACCACCAAGTGGCTGTTGGGTAACTAATGAGTATGGACCTGTTGAACGCGCGTGTATCTTATCGTCAACAAGGTGAGCAAGCTTTAGCATATACATATAACCAACTGTTACTCTATTATCAAAAGGCTCTCCAGTTCTTCCATCATAAAGAACTGCCTTTCCATCTGGATCATACCCTGCTTTAATTAAGCACTCTTGAATATCCTCTTCGGTTGCACCATCGAATACCGGTGTGGCAACATGCCATCCTAATTTTTTCGCTGCTCTTCCAAGGTGAACCTCAAGAACCTGACCGATGTTCATACGTGATGGAACGCCAAGAGGATTAAGAACTATTTGAAGCGGTGTTCCATCTGGTAGGTATGGCATATCTTCAACAGGAAGAACTCTTGAAATAACACCCTTGTTACCGTGACGTCCCGCCATCTTGTCACCAACAGAAATCTTTCTCTTTTGAGCGATATATACTCTAACAAGCTCATTTACCCCTGGTGGAAGCTCATCTCCATTTTCCCTTGTAAATATCTTAACGTCAACTATAATACCTGCTTCACCATGAGGAACTCTAAGGGATGTATCTCTAACTTCCCTTGCCTTTTCACCAAATATTGCCCTTAAGAGCCTTTCTTCTGCTGTAAGTTCTGTTTCTCCCTTTGGAGTTACCTTACCTACTAATATATCGCCGGATCTTACTTCAGCACCTATTCTTATTATTCCTCTTTCATCAAGATCCCTTAATGCATCTTCACCAACATTTGGTATATCCCTTGTAATTTCTTCAGGTCCAAGCTTAGTATCCCTTGCTTCGCACTCGTATTCTTCTATGTGTATTGATGTAAATACATCGTTCATTACAAGCTCTTCTGAAATAAGTATCGCGTCCTCATAGTTATATCCTTCCCAAGTCATAAACCCTATTAGTATATTCTTTCCAAGAGCTATCTCACCTTGATCAATAGATGGGCCGTCTGCTATAATGTCGCCTGCCTTTACTCTATCGCCTTCGCTTACTATCGGCCTTTGATTTATGCAAGTTCCTTGGTTGGATCTTTTAAATTTCAATAGCTTATATGTTTCTATTTTACCATCTTCGTCCCTTTTAATTTGAATCATATCAGCAGTAACTTTCACAACTGTTCCATCAGATTTTGCAAGAGGAATTATCCCTGAATCCTTTGCAGCTTTATATTCTATTCCTGTTCCAACTATTGGTGCCTCAGTTCTAATTAGTGGAACTGCCTGACGCTGCATGTTAGACCCCATCAACGCTCTGTTTGCGTCATCGTTTTCAAGGAATGGGATCATAGCAGTAGCAACTGATACAACCTGCTTTGGTGAAACGTCCATAAGGTCAACATCATGCGGTGAAACTACTACTATTTCCTTCTTTGCTCTTGCTGTAACCCTCTTATCTATAAATCTTCCTTCTTCATCAAGAGGCTCATTAGCCTGAGCGATAATGTATTGGTCTTCCTCATCAGCAGTTAAATATACAACTTTATCTGTAACTCTTCCTGCTTCCTTATCAACAATTCTATATGGAGCTTCTATAAAGCCATATTCATTAACCCTTGCGTATGTTGCAAGTGAGTTTATAAGACCTATGTTTGGTCCTTCTGGTGTTTCTATAGGGCACATTCTACCATAATGGGAGTGGTGAACGTCTCTTACTTCAAAGCCTGCTCTTTCCCTTGAAAGACCACCAGGACCTAATGCGGAAAGACGTCTCTTGTGAGTTAATTCTGAAAGTGGGTTTGTCTGATCCATAAATTGTGAGAGCTGTGACGAACCAAAGAATTCCTTAATCGCAGCAACTACAGGTCTTGTATTGATAAGCTGCTGTGGTGTAACAGCATCAAGATCCTGTATTGTCATCCTTTCTTTTATTACCCTTTCCATTCTGGAAAGCCCTATTCTGAATTGATTTTGTAAAAGCTCTCCAACGGATCTTAATCTTCTATTTCCAAGGTGATCTATATCATCAACATATCCTATTCCATAGGATAGATTTAAGCAATAATTAATTGATGCAAATATGTCGTCTTTAATAATATGCTTTGGAATAAGCTGATTTATTCTTTGTCTTATTGCATCCTTTATGTCATCTTCATTATCAAATTCATCGATAATTTCCTTAAGAGTTGGGAAATGAACTAATTCCTTAATGTTAAGGTCACTAAAATCATATGGTAATCCAAGCTTTGTAATATCAACGAAGTTGTTTCCTATAACTCTTACTGGTTTGCCTTCAATTAATACTTCAACAACATTTACACCGCTGTGTTGAATCTTTTGGGCTGTCTCCCTGTCTATTCTTTTTCCTTCCTCGATTAATATTTCACCAGTAAGAGGGTGAGCAATGGTATGTGCAGCTACTTGATTTACGATTCTATTTGCAAGAGAAAGTTTTTTATTAAATTTATATCTACCAACCTTTGATAAATCATATCTCTTTGGATCAAAGAAAAGAGAATCCAAAAGAGCCTTCGCACTCTCAACAGCCGGTGGTTCGCCTGGTCTTAATCTCTTATAAATTTCTAATAGAGCTTCTTCCTTTGTCTTTGTGCTATCCTTTTCTATTGTTGCCCTTAGATGTTCTTCTTCGCCAAAGTAATTTATTATTTCATGGTCTGAACCACTTTCCATTAATGACCTTATAAACACTGTAAGAGGTAGCTTTCTTGTTCTATCCAATCTAACGTATAGTATATCGTTAGAATCTGTTTCGTATTCTATCCAAGCACCTCTATTGGGAATTACCGTAGATGAGTAAAGTTTTTTACCAGATCTGTCAATAGCTTCAGCATAATATACCCCAGGTGACCTTACGAGCTGACTTACAATAACCCTTTCTGCTCCATTTATTACAAATGTCCCTTGTTCAGTCATTAATGGGAAATCTCCCATATATACTTCCTGGTCCTTAACTTCCCCTGTTTCCTTATTAACTAATCTTACCTTTACTTTTAATGGTGCTGCGTATGTAGCATCCCTTTCTTTGCATTCTTCAACGGAATACTTAATATTGTCATAATCCAATCTATAGTCAATAAACTCAAGGACTAGGTTCCCCGTATAGTCAGTAATCGGGTTGACATCTTCGAAAACTTCTTTTAGTCCTTCCTCTAAAAACCATTTGTAGGAATTGAGTTGCACCTCGATGAGAAGTGGCATGTCGATTACTTCTTTGATCTTTGAAAAGCTCATTCGGGTTCTTCTGCCCACTTTAACAGGATGTACCATTAAATCTCACCCCTTACTTAAAATAAATCCAACGACGATAAGACTCTATTTTAATATTTTTTACACAATGTATACAAATTATACAAGTCAAATTAGATGTTGCCCAAAAAACAATAATATCCCATTATTCATGCATTTTAATATATTATCATAACATCATTAGGCTGTCAAGGAAATAGTAATAAATTTATACAAAAATATAAAGCGCTGGATTGATCCAGCGCTTATCATTTTAGCTCAATTACTTAATTTCAACTGTTGCTCCAACTTCAGCAAGCTTTGCCTTGATTTGTTCTGCTTCTTCCTTGCTTACGCCTTCCTTTAATGTCTTTGGTGCACCATCTACAAGGTCCTTTGCTTCCTTTAATCCAAGTCCTGTGATTTCTCTTACAACTTTGATAACCTTAACCTTTTCAGCACCTGCATTTGCAAGGATTACATCGAATTCAGTCTTTTCTTCAGCTGCTGGAGCTGCTGCACCTGCTACTGCACCTGCTACTGCAACTGGAGCTGCAGCACTAACACCAAATTCTTCTTCGCATGCCTTTACTAATTCATTTAATTCAAGAACAGCCATATTTTTTATAGCTTGAATAATTTCTTGTATTGTCATTTTACATACACCTCCATAGAATTTTATTAATTATGCATTAGCTTCTTCTTTTTGCTTTCTAATAGCATCAAGCACATAAACAAACTTCGCAACTGGTGATTTGATACTTCCAAGGAATTTTGCAAGTAGAACTTCTCTTGGTGGTATCTTTGAAAGTTCCTTAACCTTAGCAGTATCGAATAGTTGTCCTTGAACGATACCTGCCTTAAGTTCGATTGCCTTGTGGTTTTCTGCAAATTCCGCAAGCAATCTTGCTGGTGCTGTTGGATCATCATAGCTGATTGCAAGAGCAACTGGTCCTTCAAGGTAGCTGTCTAAACCTTCAAAACCAACTTCCTTTGCTGCTCTTAAAGTTAATGTGTTCTTAACTACCTTGTATTCAACGCCAGCTTCCCTCATCTTTCTACGAAGCTCAGTATCCTCTGCAACTGTAATTCCCTTATATGATGTCAAAATAATAGCTTGAGCTCTTTGAAACTTTTCAACTAGCTCTTTTACTTTTGCTTCTTTGATTTCTCTGTTGCCCACTTTGTGCACCTCCTTGCCCTTTATTTGTGAGGCCTTTTGAAATACAAAAGGCCTCTCCGTAGACATAGAGAGGCCTAAATATCCTATCTAAAACCTCGGTAGGTTGGGAAGCCCCGTTACGCCAAAGGCACCTACTGTCTACGGTTTGTTTCCTTATTCAGAACACAACATTTATAGTTTAACATCATTTATCGATGATGTCAATATTATTCTAAAACTTTTACAGGATTTATCTTAATTCCAGGTCCCATCGTGCTTGAAACAACAACGCTCTTTATATATTGTCCCTTTGCTGCAGCTGGTTTTGCCTTTATTATTGCTTCCATTAAAGTATGGAAGTTGTCAGCAAGCTTTTCTACACCAAAGGACTTCTTTCCGATTGGAACGTGGATAATTGCTGTTTTATCAACTCTATATTCAACCTTACCAGCCTTTATTTCAGCAATTGCCTTTGCAACATCAAATGTAACTGTTCCTGATTTTGGGTTTGGCATTAATCCCTTTGGTCCAAGGATCTTACCAAGTCTACCTACTACACCCATCATATCTGGAGTAGCAACAACTACATCATAGTCAAACCAATTTTCCTTTTGAATCTTATCAACAAGTTCTTCTGCACCTACATAATCTGCGCCTGCAGCTTCTGCTTCCTTTGCCTTTTCTCCCTTAGCAAATACAAGCACTCTAACAGCCTTACCAGTTCCGTGTGGTAAAACAACTGCTCCTCTAACTTGTTGATCAGCGTGTCTTGGGTCAACACCAAGTCTTACGTGAACTTCTATTGTTTCATCGAATTTCGCTCTTGCAGTCTTAATAGCAAGATCTAAAGCTTCTTTTGGTGAGTAAAGCGTATTTCTATCTACAAGCTTTGCAGCTTCTAAATAGTTCTTACCTCTTTTCATTTCTATCCCTCCTCGTGGTTTTAACGGTTTTTACCTCCCACGCCTTAGCGTGAATTATTCTACGATTTCAATACCCATACTTCTTGCTGTTCCTTTAATCATGCTAATAGCTGCTTCTAATGATGCTGCATTTAAGTCAGGCATCTTAAGTTCAGCTATTTCTCTAACCTTAGCCATAGTTACCTTTCCAACCTTTTGCTTGTTTGGAACAGGTGAACCGCTTTCAATTCCAGCAGCCTTCTTTAACAATACTGATGCTGGTGGTGTCTTTAATACGAAGCTAAATGATCTATCAGCATAGATTGTGCACACAACAGGTATAATAAGACCTGCTTGCTTTTCTGTCTTTGCATTGAATTCTTTACAGAATTGCATGATATTTATACCATATGGACCGAAAGCTGGACCAACTGGTGGAGCTGGCGTAGCTTTTCCTGCTGGCAATTGAAGTTTAACAATACCTACTACTTTCTTTGCCATGTTCTAGCACCTCCTTAGAATGAACATTATAGTATTTTTTCAACCTGGTTGAAATCAAGTTCGACAGGAGTTTCCCTTCCGAACATGTTAACCAGAGCTTTAATCTTTTTCTTTTCCATGTTAATTTCTTGAACCTGAGCAATAAAGTTTACTAGCGGACCTTTAACTATCTTTACATTTTCTCCAACTTCAATATCGATATCAACAATTGGCTCAACTATACCCATTGCTTCAACCTCTTCATCGGTCAAAGGAACTGGTTTAGAGCCTGGTCCGACAAAACCTGTAACACCTCTTGTGTTTCTTACTACATACCAAGAGTCGTCAGTCATAATCATTTTAACTAAGACATATCCTGGATATTTTTTTCTTTGAACAACCTTGGTTTTGCCATTTTTTTCTTCTATAACTTCCTCCATAGGAATCTGAACATCAAGTATAAGATGATGAAGATTCCTATTATCTATGGTTTTCTCAAGGTTAGCCTTTACTTTGTTTTCATATCCAGAATATGTGTGAACTACATACCACTTTGCTTTGTCCGCCATACTCTAAGGGACCAGAGGGTCCCTCCCTCCTTTATCTAATATATTCTAATATCTTTCTAAGCAAAGTCCCGAATACTGAATCCATTATCCAAATCATAAGTGTAAATATTGCTAGGGTGCCTAATACTATTCCTGTCGTATTTACAACTTCTTTTCTTTCTGGCCAAGTAATCTTCTTAAACTCAGCCCTTAACTCTCTAAAATACTTCATTACTTTATTTTCCCCAACTTTATTAACTTTAACCTCTGCAGACATAAATTTCACACCCTTGTTTAAATTTACTTTATTATTTTGTTTCTTTATGAACTGTATGCTTTCTGCAGAATCTGCAATACTTTCTGAACTCTAATCTGTCTGGGTCGTTCTTTTATTTTTTGTTGTATGGTAATTTCTTTGTTTGCATTCTTGGCATGCAAGTGTAACTTTTACCCTCACTGCTTACACCTCCTAATTTCGACGGAATGCTGCAACTAAATTGCACACTTCTTTTTACATTATCATAAATGCAATTCCCTGTCAATATCATTACAAATAAAAGCGGAAGTCGCCATCGAAAGGGTGACTTCCGACCTTCGACCTCCGACTAATTATTATTCAAAAATCTTAGCAACAACGCCAGCGCCTACTGTTCTTCCACCTTCTCTGATGGCAAATCTTAATCCTTCTTCCATCGCGATTGGTGTTATAAGTTCAACTTCCATGTTGATGTGGTCGCCTGGCATGCACATTTCTACTCCTTCTGGTAACTTGATTGTTCCTGTTACGTCTGTTGTTCTGAAGTAGAATTGTGGTCTGTATCCGTTGAAGAATGGAGTATGTCTTCCTCCTTCTTCCTTCTTTAATACGTATACTTGACCTTCAAACTTCTTGTGTGGGTTTACTGAACCTGGCTTCGCAAGAACTTGACCTCTTTCTATTTCGTCTCTGTTTACTCCTCTTAATAGCGCTCCTATGTTGTCTCCTGCTTCTGCCATGTCAAGAACCTTTCTGAACATTTCTACCCCTGTTACTACTGTCTTCTTCTTTTCATCTGTTAATCCTACGATTTCTACTTCGTCTCCTACCTTCAATACTCCTCTTTCTACTCTTCCTGTCGCAACTGTTCCTCTTCCTGTGATTGTAAATACGTCTTCTACTGGCATTAAGAATGGCTTATCCTTATCTCTTTGTGGTGTTGGAATGTAGCTGTCTACTGTATCCATTAGCTTAAGTATCTTTCCGCACCATTCGCAGTCTCTGCTTCCGCATCCGCATTCAAGTGCCTTTAATGCTGATCCTACTACGATTGGTGTGTCGTCTCCTGGGAATTCGTATTGATTTAATAGGTCTCTAATTTCCATTTCAACAAGGTCGATAAGTTCTGGGTCGTCTACCATGTCTGCCTTGTTTAGGAATACTACAATGTATGGAACGCCTACCTGTCTCGCAAGTAGTATGTGTTCTCTTGTCTGTGGCATTGGACCGTCTGCTGCACTTACAACTAAGATCGCTCCGTCCATTTGCGCTGCACCTGTAATCATGTTCTTTACGTAGTCAGCGTGACCTGGACAGTCAACGTGTGCATAGTGTCTTGTTTCTGTTTCGTATTCAACGTGTGCTGTGTTGATTGTTATTCCTCTTTCCTTTTCTTCTGGTGCCTTATCTATTTCGTCGTATCTTGTTGCTTGTGCTCTTCCATACTTTGATAATACAAATGTTATCGCTGCTGTTAATGTTGTCTTACCATGGTCAACGTGTCCTATTGTCCCTATGTTTACGTGTGGCTTGGTTCTCTCAAAATGCGCCTTTGCCATTTTTCAATCCTCCTTTTCCTATGTTGTAACTTTTTAACGGCTATTAACCGTTGAAAACTTATCCTGGTGTATCATAATACCCTGGAGCCCATGATCGGGATTGAACCGACGACCTCCACCTTACCAAGGTGACGCTCTGCCTACTGAGCTACATGGGCAAAAAGGGTAATTAAAATACTACCGATTATTTATTTTACACCGAAGAAAAAAGATGTCAATATATTAATTTATCTTGATAGTGTCAAGATATTGTAGGTTAATTTTTTATAGACAACCCCTAAAATGTTTAAAATCAAGACTTTCGTAAACTTTTAAACTTTAAATTATATTTTCATATTTAATTGATTTTAATATCTTATACATCGGTGTTACTTTTCCAATGTTTAATATTGTTATATTATTTATTCCTTCTCGTGAAGAATTATTTATTCTTTTAATTGTTTCTTTTATCTTCTTTTATTTAATCTAAATGTTTCAACATCTTCCTTGTATATACTTATTTCCCTTAAATTACCTCCATTCCTGCTAAATACCCTTAGCTTTGCCATTATCTTTAATCCCTCTTTACTCCATCCTAATGGCCTACTGCTTAATCTCGCTGATAATACATGGCTTATATGCCCTTCTGCACTGCATCCTATTACATCCTCGTCCTCTTTATATATTACTATCCCTTCCCAGTTATTTAATATATATCTCCTTGCTTCTTTTGCTCTCTCCTTTTCTGTCTTAGTTTCTGCTATATTTATTAACTCCTTAAATATCTCCCTTAAAACCTTCTTATCCCCTTCATTTATCGCTCCCCATATCTTTTGCCTATATTCTTCTCGCTTTGCTGTCCCTCTTATTATGTATTTGTTCAAATGATATCTATCTAATACAAATTTCGCTTTCGGAATCCATTCCATTCCTTCCTTTATCCATCTTGCTCCATCTCCTGCTATGTATATCTTTTCTATGCTCTCTATTTCATAATTGTCATACACATAATTCGCTACATCTATCCATATTTCTTCAGCTTCTACACCAACGTATGCTTTGTAATATACATTCTTTAATTCGTTTCTCCCATTTTTGCTTTGCCTTCCTTCATGTATATATACAAGCCTTGGCATCTCCTTCTTCCCATCCTGCAATGCCACATGATCCTCATCTGCTTCTATGTATAGCACCCTTACTTTCCTCTTTTCTTTTACTTCCCTTTTACTTCTACTTCTCCTACCTGTCTTATTGCATTAAATACTGTCTGTCTACTTAGTTTCTCCGGACATGTTATTTTACTACTCTCCTCATAGGACATATTAATTGCGTTCTCCACCAGCTTTATCTTTACTTCTTTATCTACCTTCTCATGTTTGCTTATCCCTATAATTTCATCAAGTAAATATCTATATTCCCCATTCTTCTTAGATTTGTAATACGTTCTTGCATATTCTATTTCGCCTAGCATTGTTACAATCTTTTTCTTGTCTTTCCTTTCTACTACCCATCCCTTTTTCCTTTTTTCATCTTCTTTAATCGTTTTATCTAATTCTTCTAAAAAGTCCTTTATTATGTTTGCTCCTAATTCATCAGTCATTTTTTTAACTACATCAACAAGTTTTGTTAGATCCCATTCTTTTGATATAGTTTCTTCAACATTTTTTATTAATTTAGTAGTGAAATTTATTAAATGTTGTTGTATAATATTATTCAAAAGAGACACCCCTTATTGGTTTGTGTGTTTTTTCACTTTTATTTTATCACAGGGGTTGTCTCTTTTAAATTTTTTGTCTTTTTTCGTCCTACAATAATTTTACACTATGATTTATCTTAATTTCATTCCTTTTCTGTTAATAATTTTTCAAGTTTTCTTTTTACCCTTTGCAGTGCATTATCGATGGATTTTGCATGTCTATCTAAGTCACATGCTATTTCTTGATATGATTTTCCCTTTAAATAGCATTTTAATACTTCTATTTCAAGATCACTTAAGGATTCCCTCATCTTCTTCTCAATCTTTTTCTTTCTTCCTTGCTTATTATAACTTCTTCAGGGTCTGATATATGTAAACTCGATAAAACATCTATTAAAGTCCTTTCAGATTCTTCATCAAAAACCGGCTTATTTAGAGACAAATAGCAGTTTAAGGGAACATGCTTTTGCCTTGTAGCAGCTTTAATTGCTGTAATGATTTGCCTTGTAACACAAAGCTCTGCAAAAGCTCTAAAGGAGGATAACTTGTCGTTTTTATAATCCCTAATGGCCTTAAATAGGCCTATCATACCTTCTTGAAATATATCCTCTTTATCTGCTCCAATTAAAAAATAGGACTTTGTTTTAGCCTTTACGTAATTTATGTATTTGTTTATTAAATATTCTTCGGCACTTTTATTGCCTTCCTGAGCCATAGCAACTATTTCTTCATCCAGCATGTTCTCAAAATCAAAAGCTCTTACTGTTGCCCCCTTGACGTTTGCAATTGTATCCCCCAGACCTTTCTTTTGCGTTAAGTAAATTATATGCCACAAAACAAGGAAAGTCAAGAAAAATCAAAGGTTTCGACGCATTTTTTCAAGTTTCTCTAAAATATCTTTATCTATAAAATCCTCTAATGTCGATTTTTGTTCTTTAAACGGAAGTTTTGCCCTTTCTTTTATAGTGGTCTTTATATTTTGAATTTCAAGCAAAAACTCCTTTGGGGTTATTCTTATTCCACCCATCTGCAGCGTTATTCGTTGTTCTAGATAATCGGATGTTACAACAGCAACCGCTCCCATCTTTACAAGCTGTGGGACAGTTCTTTCTATAAAACAATCGGCAGTTTCTCCTTCTTTAGTATAAACAACATTTATTTTCCCAACCCTTTCATGCTTTTCAACACTTCCTGGAACAAGATGGGCATCAAAAACAACATAAATGCTGCATCCTTTAAATGCAGCATACTCCTGTAACATTTCAACAAGTTTATCCCTTGCATCTTCAAGGTTTTCATCCTTAAGTTTTTTAAAAAATCCCACTGATTTATAACATTATACCCGTCTATTAAAATATGCCTTATCCTACTCACCTTTTATGCCCCTTTGTTTCCTAACTTCATACATTATAACCCCTGCTGCCACCGAAGCATTTAAGGAGCTTATTTCACCAAACATCGGTATTTTAACAACAAAATCACAGTTTTCCTTTACAAGCCTTGAAACTCCCCTTCCTTCGCTTCCAATTACAACAGCAAGTGGTCCCCTTAAATCTTTATTATAGCAAATCTCCCCATCCATATCCAGCGCTGCAACCCAAATCCCACTTTCCTTAAGTTCCTTTATAACCTGATTTAAGTTTGTAACCTTTGCTATTTTAGTATATTCGATAGCTCCGGCTGAAGCCTTTGCAACCGTTGCAGTAACAAGAGCGCTTCTTCTTTTGGGGATTATAACGCCATGAGCCCCAAATATGTTTGCTGATCTTATGATTGATCCTAGATTGTGTGGATCCTCAATTTCATCAAGGATTATAATAAAAGGATCTTCTCCCTTTTCCCTTGCAAGATTTAGAATATCTTCTAAGTCATAATATTTATACTCGCCAACTACTGCTATGACACCTTGATGGGCCTTTGTGGTTGACATGTCATCAAGCCTTTTCCTTTCAACCTCATTAACAACAATGCCCCTTTCCCTTGCAAGGGAGATTATCATCTTTATAGATCCTTCAAGGTCTCCCTTAGATACATAAAGCTTTTCTATAGTTCTTCCTGATCTTATGGCTTCAATTACAGGATTTCTGCCTTCAATAATATTTTCTCTTTCTACTGTCTCCCTTTCGCTTTTTATTTCTTTTCCTTTATTTTTCTTATCAAACTTTTTCATATAAACTCACCTCTAATTTATTATACCCTAAAGGAACTTTTTTCATGTTCTATTAGCCATTTTTTCTCCAAAGTCCACCTGCATATCCCGTAAGTTTCCCGTCTGATCCGATTACCCTGTGACAGGGAACTATTATTCCGACGGGATTTTTGCTGTTGGCAAGGCCTACAGCTCTAAAGGCCTTAGGGCTTCCAACTCTTAGTGCCTGCTCCTTATAGGAAATAGTTTCACCATAGGGTATTTTCCTTAGCTCTTCCCAAGCTTTTCTTTGAAACTCCGTCCCCTCAAGATGAACCTTTACTGAAAATTCTCTTCTCTTTCCATTGAAATATTCATGGAGTTCTTTAATGCACTGCGTTAAAATCTCTGGAATATGTTCAACTTCTTCTTCCTTTTCAACAAAGTCAAGGGAAATTATATAATCATCCCTTGACTTTATCTCTATAATTCCAATTGGAGATTTATAATAAGCTTTGTAAATCATCATCCCACCCCTAAAGGTTTAAATATCTTTCCCTAACTTCCATCATCTTACCGCAGCTCATGCTTCCCTCATGGCATTTATCGTAAACGCAGCTTGGCCCTGCAAATTTAAAGATTGTCGGTGCAACCTCCCTAACCTTTTTCAACATCTCATCAGCAAGATTATGTATTTCCCATTGGGCCCTGTTGCAGCATCTATGTCTGAAAAAGTTTAAAAGGCTTCTCGCATTCATTGTAACCACTATCTTAGTTTCACAGGCATTAGGGAAGACATATCTTGCATCCTCAATCGCCATTTTTTCAGAAAGCCTTTTAGCCTCCTTCTCATTTTTACCTTCTGATATTAGCTTTTCATAATGCTTCTTTGAAAGGATATCGACAAGCTCATTATATACCCTTTGATCCTCCTCCATCGCCTTTATAAAAAGCTCTTTTGCCCTTTCATCCTCTTCAATCGATGGAGGAACTATGTATTCAAACTGATCAAGCTTAACATACCTTTGGCTTTGCTGCGAATAGCTTGCTATTCTGTGCCTTACAAGCTGATGGGTAAGGGAGCGGGATACCCCTCTATTGCAAAGGTAAAGCTAACATGCTCAACAGGTGATTCATGCCCTAAATCTAAAAGCATATTTAAAAACTTTTCAATGTTTTCCTTATCTAAATTTTCTCCTATTTCACTTATTCCAACCCTGCTATAGCAAAGCTTTGCAGCAGATGCCACTATCTTTTCAGCCTCTAGAGTATATGCAATAAGTTCAACCTTTAAATTTGCCCCCATCTTAATCACCTCATATTAAATTGATATTTTCGAAAATTATTTTAAAAAGCTCATCTATGCGTTCACTTCTTTTGTTAAGATACAAATACCCAAACAAAGCTTCAAGGGCAGTTGCCCTTCTATAATCCATCACATTGGCATTTTTAGGAACATGATAGCTCTTTGCATTTCTTCCCCTTCGAACTATTTCTATTTCCTCCTCAGTAAGATAATTAAGGAGTATTTCTAAAAACTTTGATTGGTTTGCTGCCTTTACAAATTTAACAGATTCAACATGGATATCATGGGGCTTTTTAACCCCTTGGGAAATCAAATATGTTCTGACATACATCTCATAAACTGCATCCCCAACATAAGCCCATATCAAAGGATTTAAAAGATTAACATTTTTTCTTTATCTATAAGCTCCGATAATAAGGAAAAATCCATTCTCTCAACCTTCCTAAATAAATTTTACCCTTATTATATCATTCACAAAAAATTAAGGCAAATAAAAATGCTTCCTCTATAAAGGAAGCCAAAGAATAAAGATTGCAGAAGAAAATAAGGTTACAAGAATTAATATTGCGATTATCTTACCTACCGGATGAGCATAATTGAAATCCCAACCTATTCCAATTCTTTTTCAACAAAGAGGGATGGATCATCGGGGTTATAGTAAAACAGCCCCATCTTCCAAAACTCATCATCATCCCTTTCAATTATTTCACCATCAAGATTATTTTTTAGTGGGTGTTTTATGAGGTTATAAATTTTTATAGCAAAAAGGACTATAACTAAAAAGTTAATAGTGTTAAGGCTACTATAAGGCTAGTCATTAAATTAAGATTTAAAATAAGGAGCATATTAAGGTTTGTCAAAACAAATATAAACTGCTGGACAATAGCTAAAATTATTATAAGCTTTGCTGATATAATCTTTATTAGCTCATTGGTTTCCTGTGACTTTTCGGGATTTATCGGGCTTATGGAAAGCTTTCCCTTTAGAATTAATCTATAAATTAAATATAAAAGGGCAAATAATCCTACTTGAACTAAGAATATGGGGATAAAATGTGAAAAAGACTTATCTCCCCATCTATTAACTTGACCGTTTATGTCATAATGCAAGGGAAGCTTATCCGGAAGATAAGGAAACCTTAAAATCGTAATAACTATATTAAACACAATCAAAATTGCAGGAATAACAAACCAAAGCTTAGATGGATAATTTTTAATATCCTCTCTTCTTTTTAAACTTACAGTTACAACCTGTGTTTTACCCTCAAACCAATTGCTTTTCTTTTTATTGATAAAACCTTCTTATAAATTTTATAATAATTCAAAAACATAGCAGCAGGTATCAAGTAGGTATATAGTAAAACAGATTTTATTATAGCATTCATGCCGGCAAAGAAAAATATCAAGATTAATGCGATGCTTGGGATTAGCATTGATATTGCATAATTTCTTTTATACTCCCTTTCCAATTCCTTAAATTCCTTAAGTTCCTTAAACCCATAGGGAATTCTAACGCCAAAAATATTCCTTCCCGTGTAAATTTAGAAAAATATAATGCAAAGAAATTTAAGAGAAGAATATCTGGAATCATTATAAGCAAAAATAATGTCTTACTCATTTTTACTTCCCCCAAATTCATCTAAAATACCCTCAACCAGTTTTAAAAACGTTTCCTTGTCAATCCCCTTAACAAATGCCTCTGCAATAATCGGTCTTAGCTCCTCCTTTAAATTTTCCATAAAAATCTCATTAAAACCCTCTACAGATATTACTGCACCGTATTTTTGTTTATAGTTATAAACCCCAAGTCCTTTAAAAGGTTATAGGCTTTATTTATGGTATGCATGTTTACACCAATATCCTCAGCAAGCTGCCTTATCGGGGGTAAGCTATCACCTTCCTTCAGCTCCCCCGTGCTATTCCTTCTATTATTGCATTTTTAATTTGAAGATATATAGGAACATCCGATGTCAAATCTATTTTAACAAACATCCTCCCACTTCCTTATAATTCAACTTCATTAGTTCCTTTATCCATATCCTTCATCCTTATTATAAAATACAGTGAAGCAAGTGCAATTAAAAATGTTACTCCCTCTAAAATAAACACATTAACACCCTGCATTGCCATATAGGCAATAGGAGTATCTATTAGCATATGAAGCAGTATGGCAATTAACAGATAAAGTAAATTTTTATTCCTAACAGCAAGGAGGACTATGAGGGATAGTGCTATTTGAATGGTTATGGCAAAAGCCCTTTCAAGTCCTGCAAGAAGAAAATTATAGGCTGGAGTTGAAACAAGCATCCTAACAATTTCACTTATCATATCATTTGAAATCTTCCCGGCAAAAACTTGGTTTATTAATCCCTTATTTAACAAAAGGGCAAAGATGATATAATTTATATAATTAAGCCCAACTAATAGAACAGCCTCAATACCACCATGTCCAACTCCAAAGGCAAGACCGTTTCCGTAATTTAGCCTGTCTTTTAATAAAAACCTAAAACCTAAGAACCTTCCAACCTCTTCAAATATCCCTGCTGTAAGGCCTAAAAATATAGCAAGCAGAAGGTGATTTTTGCCATTGCAATATACCAATCCTGCTTTGAAAAGGCCTGTAGCAGAGGAATCCTTAAAACCATTTGAAAAATGAAAAACACAAGGCCACCCACTAATATAGCCTTTACTGTTCCCCAAACTTTTTACAAAAACAATTCCAAGAACAATAGGCAGTCCAAATGCAATTAAAGCCGTTATAACCATAAAAATAATTTTTGTCATCGACACCATAAAAACCCTCCTATTATATTTGTTATATATATTATATAACAAATATAAACATTATGCAATAAAAAACCTAAGGATAAGCCTTAGGCTCTTCTCCCTTATAGGGGCAATATAAACTTAGGAAGATGTATTATTTTTAAATTGGGGAAAAATAAATTCCTCCCTCAAAGGGGATATATAAACACTAAGGATTATAACATATTTTTATTATACTTTAAATCCTCTCCCTTATAGGGACCATATAAACGAGTTGAAGATTGAGTAAAATTACCAACATATAAAATTTTCCTCCCTTATAGGGACCATATAAACCTGTATTATTATAACTCAATTCCAAACATGTTGGCAAGTTTTCCTCCCTTATAGGGACCATATTAACGCAATGGTGCTATTCGACCAAGTGGTGCAAGTTAGTTTTCCTCCCTTATAGGGACCATATAAACTGATTGGTTAATTTGGACACGAAAGTCAAGTCCTCGGTTTTCCTCCCTTATAGGGACCATATAAACGGGTTTGCCTCCTTACCTCACCAGTTGAGGCTGCTACTGCTTTTCCTCCCTTATAGGGACCATATAAACACAGACGATAACAGACTCTTGGTAAATAATGACACAGTTTTCCTCCCTTATAGGGACCATATAAACATGGATTTAGACTTTTTAAAGGCTTACGTAAAAGAGTTTTCCTCCCTTATAGGGACCATATAAACTAATTGATAATGCTTTAAGAGAATTTGGAAGAGAAGACTGTTTTCCTCCCTTATAGGGACCATATAAACAAATATAGGTGTTTCAGAAAAAACGGAAAACTCATAGTTTTCCTCCCTTATAGGGACCATATAAACTCAATCAGTTGATATGGGTTTATATTCAAGTTTAATGTTTTCCTCCCTTATAGGGACCATATAAACGTAACTTCTGGAGTTTCAATTTTAGCTTTTAGTTTGTTTTCCTCCCTTATAGGGACCATATAAACTCTATATTTGTATGTGATGTGAATGGAATTCATACTTGTTTTCCTCCCTTATAGGGACCATATAAACGAACTATAGTTGGAGATGATTTGTATATTGTATTTAGTTTTCCTCCCTTATAGGGACCATATAAACCCGTTCGAGTTTTGAAAAATCTAGGTTTGTGAATTTATGTAATTGTAAAAAATTTGTTAACAAAATTCACAAACCTTTGAATTTACTAGATTTGTTTTGTCGTCGATCCCCGGCATTTTTGCAGGATTGGAGGTCGACGACAAAATTCAAAATTGCTATAGAACCTTGATGTAATTATCAAATTTGTTTATTTCGTCGATTTTTTCGATACAACCAAATCCCTGGGAGTTTTTATTCCCTATTCCACAACTATAGGCAATATCTAATATATCCTTTTCCCCTTTTAAAACGAATCCAGCTAAATAGCCTTCTATAGGAAATTTCTTATAAAAATCCACCACTTTTTTTGTCCTATTTTTATCCAATATCTCTATTGAAAGCTCATTATCATATTTCCTATTGTAATAAGCAAAATATTTTTTAATAAATTTTCCTTTATTTTTTCGATAAAAATCTCATCATGGATTTTATAAAAATCATCCATTTTATCCTCAGAATATTTTTTAACAACTACAGGGGATATCGTTAAAGCTACAAGTTTATTAAATTTTGTATCCTTTCTTGCATAAACCTCCTCAACATTAAGTTCTCCCTCATGAAAGGCAAATTTTTTCTCTTTAAAAGTCCCCTTATAATGGAAAATATAAACCTTTCATCTATCGTTGCAATTGTAAGGTTTACTTGTCCCTTTTTAATAATTATTTTATCCTTTTTAATATCCTTATTTTCAACAACAAGTTTTGAAAAGGTAAATAGTTTAAAACGCCTGTTATCATATTCAAAACCTTTATCATGTAAAAACTGCTATAATCAAAATCTAAGAGATCATAAATATTCTTTTGAATCATATGATTATAATGTAGCGGTAAAACCAAATCTTTATTGGCATAAAAAATTATCCTTAACCTCATCCTATTCTAACTCCCATCTAATTTTAACCCATCCTGTAGGAATTTTAGTATCTTCTACAACATTAATAGTATAAGGTAAAAATTCGTCGTTGTTTAAATTAATCTTATCTAAAGCCATCAAACTCTTTGATAATATTCCAGAATAACCCAGCTTAAATACAAATTGATTTTCCTTATTATTTTCCTGACTTAGTGTGTTGTAGAAACTATCTAATTTATCCCCTACTATTTGTCTCATTATCCTTTTTTCTGCTTCAATTATGCTGTCACTTAACTTCTTAAGGCCAATAAAACATTCCTCCACAGGATTTATAGCTTCCTTTGATCTGCTCAAACATGAAAAAGCAGTGAGTAAGGTGTTTTTATTATCATTATACTTGTATTTTATTTCACCCATAAACTTCGCCCCAATTTGAGGAGTTTCAAAATATTGAGGAATACCGCTATTTTTTTCTTTTTTGCTGCTTTTTCTTTTCCTGTTTACCCTGCTTATCTTTTCGATTATCATATCTCCTTCATAAAGTTTTAAATCAGAGCAAACTATGTTTTTAAATATTAAATTTACTATAACATCATCCTTAAAATTGCCTATGTTTATGTCGTATTCTTCTTTTTGAAGGTAGCTAATAAAACACTTTTAGACGAATGCTCTATATTATTTATATTAAGTTTTCTTAAAATCAGTTTTTTCATCTTGTTTCTTTCAAAGGTGTATCTAATATCTGCATCTCTAAAGGTTATAAAGCCCGTTCTTAAAATTCCCTTTATCGTCGAGCCAAAAATAGTTGGAATCTCTCTTATTCCATTTTCTTCTAATATAACCGACTTAGAAAATCTATAAAGATCTATCTTATTGTCAAGACTTTTAGAAAGTTTTGCTGACTTCAAAAATTTTTTGCTTCTTCTTTTTCGATTATATTTTTCATCAAAGCTTCATATTCCTCATCCAAATCCTCGTATTTAAGCATTCCAAGCCTTAAAAGGTTCATTATATCGTTTTCAGTAACAAAGTATACCCTGTCATCTGCAATAAAATATTCATAACTATGATATTTTATATCGTCGCTACCGCCTAGATTGTCAGCCCCTCCTGTGCAGGTAGGAGATAGTATCTCAACTTCCATTTTATACACGTCAACTGAAGGAGTTATTTTCATCGTCCTTCCTCCGTTTCAATTGTAATTGGGAAAACACAGTTGTATATAAATATGTTTCTGTCTCCATCTTTGTAATTATACAAATAAGGGCCATTAAATTTTAAAACCTCAAGCATTGCCCCCTTTTCAAACAGATGATAAGGTGGCTTTACTAAATTTAAACTTCTACCATCATATCTTGAAATTTCATATCTTAAAAACTTATAATCCCTTAAGACATCATTCGAAACAATAACCGAAGATATGCTATATTTTAATTTGCTCTTGGCAAAAAATTTTTTCTCCATTTCTATGTCCCTTGTAAAAATTTTTTCATTAAATTTATTAAACTTAACTTGTCCTAAACCGATGCTCAAATCATTTCCCAAACCTATCTTTTCAAATATTTTAAAAATTATTTCAAAGATATCCAAAACCTTTTCATTCTCCGTATAGACATAAACAGAATATTCTCCATTAAACCATTTTTCATCCTCATAAAACAAATATCCATCCTCTGCTACTCCTATTTGTCTATCTACCCTTATTCTTAGCCTTGTGCTTTTTTCAAATTTTAAATCATACCTGTTATTTTGCCCTTCCTTCCAAGCCCTAAACTCTTTCCTTTTATCCTTTAAGTTGTTGCTTTTACCCTTAAATGCCACGTCACTGCATTTAATATTTGGAAAATTCCCTTTTAAGAGCATGTCACTGATTAATGTATTGCTTTTTATTATCAAATCAATAAAACTTAAAGCCTTATCTTCATCAAAGATTTCAAATAGAACCCTTGATATATTTCCAAAAATGGTTGAAGAAATTAAATTTATATTAGAACTTTTAAGCTTAAAATCCGCTCTGTATATCATATACTTCACCCTATCCTAATATCCTTTTTACCTCGCCTTGAACATCAAAATACTCAAATTCTGCCTCCTTAAACTCCACCTGACCATAACCCCTACTTCCTGAACTTCCTATGTAGTTGTGTTCAATCAGCTTAAATGCTAATTCTAAAGCCTCTAATATCTCCTTTTCGTCATCGCCTTCAAATATTTTTAAAACTATATTTATTTCAAATTCTGCTCCTGCAGGAACTCTATCAAATGTTCTTGGACTTGATGCAACTCCCTTTACTCTATCTATTGAGTTTTCCTTCTTTATCTCAACTCCAAAGGGTAATACTTCCTTTAAAATTTCTTTGCTTCTTTCGGTTAAAAAGGCATCCCTAACTATTATCCTTGTAAAACTTCTTAACTTCTCCGTTTCCTTATTGTTTGCCTTTCCGAATATTTTGCAGATAATACATTCTCCACAGTCGCAAACCTTTGTTTTCCCCTTTGCAATTTCCAAAGAAGATCTTAAAACTCCCTTTAATGATGAACCCGGAATATATGGGAGTCCAGTAAAGGGATCCTTTATTATGGAATTGTCAACTCCACCAATCCTAATCTCATCATCACCACCTACAATTCTAAGCCCGGTTTTTAATTTCATAATTCTTTTCATATCAATTATCTTAACAAGCTTTGCCATAGCCTTGCCCCTCCTATTTCAAATTACCTAATACGCATTCAAATAAATCCATAAATCCATCAAATTCCTTTTTGGTTTTTATATTATCAACAAAAACAAATATAAATCGTTTTAAAGATGAATATCCTTTATTTTGTTGCTGCACCTTTGGATCATTTTTGTCTTCTATCTTCCTTTCAAGAACATAATTTGCTTTGCTCTTCATGAGTCTAATTTTTGCATAAACTCTGTTAAAGGCTTTATTTTCTGCCTCTGTCTTATTGATGTTATCAATATTATCTGAAAAAAATTTGATAAATTCCTGTTGAAGCCCAAGCTGAATTGTTTTAAAGGAATCATAAATATTTCTTATCGAACTTTGAGATACTTGTAGATTCCTAAGTTCTTTAGCAAAGTCCTCACAAAGCTTTATAACATCTATATCTAAAGTTTGATCCTTTAAAAAACCCCTCTAACCTTTTCTTCTAAATGATTTAAAACGTTATCCACATTCGAATTTATTATATTATTTGTCCTTGGTGGATATTTTTCTTTATTCATCCTCTTCACCCCTTGTTTTTGTTTTTCTTAATGCCAATTCTAAAGTAAAAATCGAATGCTTAGTAAACTTTTCTTCAACGTTTACAATTGAATAAAACAATTTTTCAATTTTTTCTTTTATTTCTCTATCCTTTTCTTTATCCTTAAGTATTTCTTTCTGGAAAACATTTCTGTTTATGTAGTAATTATAAAGTGCTGCCCTCTTGGCTTGAAAAATTGCCCCTTTTTGTTCATTTGCATTATTCTTAACATATCATAAATTAACTTTCTTGAGATGTATTTTCTTAAAACAATTAAGCGCAAATCATCGCTTTTTTATTTACATATTCCAATGCATCGTATCTAAATACAATATCATTTACTATTACGCAATTCTTATATCTTTTAGCCTTTTCCATCATGTCATTTAATTTTTCCACAACCCTGTTAAAGGGTTTGTTGGATTTATGAAAAACAATTGCTGAGGTCAATGTAATCTCTCTATTTTTCCCTTCACTTATATATCTTCCAAATTCCTTCTCAAAAGCTATGACAAAGTTTATAACGTCTTCATATCCTCCTGTTATTAAAAGATCATCCCCTCCGCTGTATAAAAGCAGTATTTTATCCTTTGCATATTTTTCGATAAATCGCCTTGTATAGCTTGTAAAAAGGCTGTCTATAGTGCTTGATAAAAATGACAATCTTGATATAGAGAATGGGTATTTTTCAGTCTTAGCGTTATTCTTAAATTCAAAGGGATAAATCTCATAAAGCAGGAAGTATAAATCATCAACGTCTATTTTAGCCGTTGCAATTATAGTATCGTTGTTGCTTACATTTGCAAAACAATTTAAACTTATATCCGAATTTAAAGCTATATCACATTTCTCTTTGCAATTTTTACAAAATTCCTCTGTCCTCTTAATCCTTAACATTCCTATTTCTTTAACATCAACAATTAATCTTTCATCCCTTGCTAGATCATAGTTAAAAAATAAGGAAAGTCTATTTTCCGAATTAAATCTCTCAGGCATTTTTATATTTCTAATTTCCAAACTATCATAAGGAAATTTTAAATTTAAAATATCAATATCAATCCACTTATTTTCTAAATCACATGCACTACACAAACCTTCCTTATCAGCATTTATATCGCAATTTGGACATACAAAATATTTTTTACTGATGTCTATTTTCAAGGTGTAAAGGCCTCGATTATATTTTTTAAATTTACCTTATAGGCAGCTTGTTTAAAATATTTTTCAAAGGAATATTCCTTAGCATCCTCTCTAACGATTAAGTCTTCTATTTCATATTCAAAATATATTTTATTTTCAAATAGCGTTGATATATCCTCCTGAATTTCATCTAGAACTTTTTTGCACTTTCTTCCTGTGTTTTAGGGATAACTATTAAGAAGCTTCCTCCTCCACTAAATATTATGTTAAATGGATAAAGTTCCAATCTTTTTACTATTTGATATGGAATTATAGTATTTATAAGAGTTATTAAATTGCTTCTTGTTAATATCCTTTTAGGGGCTTTTCTAAGTTTTTGTTTAGATTGTTAAAAATATAGTTTTGAATGTTAAATATCCTTCCATAAACTATTTTGTATTCTTGAACCTTGCTATGTCCATATTTTTCATAATCCATAAATCTACATAAGGCAAAAGCTGCCGTTGTAAAGGTATGGTGATAAAGGGATATATCCCTTATAAGCTCCTTTCCAGAAGATGTTATGTATGAGGTATATTTTTTAAGCAGATAATTTAGTGATATTATAAATTCATCCTTTGATGGTTTTAAATTAACAAGTTCTATAAAATCCCTTTTAAATAGCAAATATTGATTTTTAGCCTCATCCTTGGTTTTATCCCTACCTTCGTATTTATCCGTAAAGGCAAAGGGATAATAGGATTTTGGATAGTTTACTTTGATATCCTTCAAGTTATAATCATCATAAAAAGCCCCATTAACCGCCGACAATATATTTGTTAGCGGTTCATCCTCTATACTTCCTTCCATTTCGCCTTTATATTCCTTTCTTTCAGAGGCTGAATCACTATCTGACTCCTTTAAAATTTTAAGATAAATATTGTTTTTTCCACCTTCCAGCTCTGTTATTTCTTTATCCTTTTCATCATGATGATACCTTACGAGATTTGCAATAAATTCAACTTCTTCGTTATTGAAGATCCCTTTATCTTTAAGATTTTCAGTTACAAATAGGTAAGAGGCATAATGATGGGTTGCATAAGTCTCTCCACTTCTTCTTATTAATTTTCCTATATCATGTAAAAGGGCTGCAACAACTAAACAGGATTTATAATCAATGTTCAAATAAACTCCCCTTTTATATGTTAAATATCCAATTTTTACAATTTAATTTTACTATTAAATCCTTTCATATTCAACTAAAAAGCCTAAGGATAAACCTTAGGCCTATTCAACAACAACTGCAGTTCCAGATGCAGTTACCATAAGCATGCTTCCTGCCTGACCTAAAACCTCATAATCGATGTCTATTCCAACAACAGCATTTGCTCCCATTGCTGCAGCCCTTTCCTTTAGCTCATCAAGGGCTCTTTGCCTTGCATACATCAGCTCTTCTTCATAGGTCCTTGATCTTCCGCCAAGAAAATCAGTAAGCCCTGCCATAAAGTCTTTAACAAAATTAACACCGCTAATAACTTCACCAAATACAATCCCCTTGTATTCAATTATCCTTCTTCCTTCAACTGTTGGAGTTGTAGTTAAAATCATATTAGTCCCGCCTTTCATTTAAAATTTATTTAAAATATATTTTTAATCAAATCTTACTTTATGATACTCTTGGGTATAAGTATCTATATACAAAACTTCTTTTCTTAATAAATCTCCCCTTCCCAAAAGAACCTTTAGGGCTTCGCTAACTTGAATGGAGGCAACTAAAGCTGGTGTAAAGGAAGGATTCCCCAAGTCCTTTTCGATACCCCTTTGGACTTTATTTTTGTATATATAATTCAAGGTTCTATCACCTGGCAATATAGTAGTAACTTGGCCATACCAACCGGCTATTGCTCCATGAATAAGAGGAATATTTAGCTTTTCACATATATCCTGTAGCATGAGTCTTGATTGTATATTATCAAGGGCATCGATAACTAAATTATGTCCTTTAAGAATTTCCTCCGCATTTTTATCATTAAATTCGGCGATTATTGAATCTACAACCACATCTGGATTTACTGTTTCCATTCTTCTTTTTGCCTCAAGGGCCTTATATTGACCTAAATTATTTACATTTGAAAGGATTTGCCTGTTTAGATTGGATTCTTCAAAAGCATCCTTGTCTACAGCTGTAATATGTCCTATCCCTAATCTTCCAAGCATTTCAATAACATATCCGCCTAATCCGCCGCATCCCACAACACAAACTTTAAAACTCCTTAGCCTTTTGTTTTCCTCTTTTGATAGCATATTCATGTTTCTTTCATATCTTCCCATATTTTATCCCTCCATCAACCTCCACCTACAGGAGGAAAAAGAGAAATTGTATCACCATCGTTTAATGGATTATCAATTTTGCCATCCAATCCATTTACTAAATATATTGCTACATCTTCCTCCTTAATGTCAAGTTTATCCAATATATATCTTCCGTTTATTCCTTCAAAATAGTTAAAGATAACTTCCTTTTGTCTTCCTTCTCTAAAGGTAGCAAACAATTTTACTTTTATCAAACTATCACCTCCTTATGGACATATAGCAATTTTTCTACTCCAAAGGCAATCTGCACAGGAGGGCTTATTGGTATAGCAGTCATAATCGCTCGTTTTAACTATATCACAACCATCTACAAGATCACAGCCTAAACAAGATGGGTATCTATTGTTAAATACCCTCATTTTAAAATTTTGATAATCTGAGCTTTCATATATATCTTCAATTCTTCTTTCATAAATACTACCAAATGAGTATTTTGAAACCTTCTTTTCTTTTTCAAAAATGTATTCGTTTATTGAATGTGAAAACCTATAACAAGGATATACTCCACCATCTGCTCCAATAACAATAGCATTTTCTTCAATGAAGGGGCAGTATCTTTCGGTTTTAAGTTCCACATTAGGAAGCATTAAATTTAATCCCCTTCTAAAGGAATAAATTCTAAGTCTTTCAAATAATGTTTTCATTTCGTTGTTTTCATACTTTGTGTATAATATCTTATCCTTATAATCATCAGTTTGAGGGATAACATTTGAAATAATTATTTGAAAGGCATTCAATTCATTTGCCAAATCAAGAACCTTAAATATATCATCTATATTGTCTTTAGTAGCAACAAACTGAATTACAATATAAGGTTTTTCTTTCTTTCTTTTCGTTTTCAAATTATTAATATCTTTAATATTGTTAACAACGCTATTTAAATTAAATCCCCTAATATCCTCATATTTGTCCTCAAAACCGTCTATTGAAACCACTAATTTATCAACATAGTCCACAATAAGTTCCTTTAGCTTTTCATTTAATATTGTCCCATTCGTCGTTATAGTTAAATTAAAATTTGAAAATAAATTAATAGCGTCATATATAAGATGGGAAAAGGTAGGCTCGCCAATTCCTCCAAGGATAACTTCCTTTAAGTTTTTATCCCTAACCTCATCATAAATCCTTCTTAATATTTCAATATCCATATCACGAGGAATTTCACTCCAGGAGCGCCTATAGCACATTTTACAGTTTAGATTACATTTATCGGTAAGTTCTATATAAAGCTTTTCAAATCCCACAAAATCACCCCAAAGCAAATACTTAATCACCCTAAAAGGATTTACCTTTTAGGGTGATTTATTTATTATTCAATTCCAAGATTTTTCAAAGTTTCTTCCTTTGGATATCCCTTTTCGTCCCATCCTCGAACTTCATAGTATTTTGGTAAAAGCTCTGATAATCTATGAACATGGCCTTTTGATGGTCCTTCTGGAATTGGGTCTTCTAATAATCTCTTTGGAAGTTTGTCTTCACTTGGATCGATTCCAGCTTTTAGGTTGAATACTCTTTCTAGCGTCCAAATTCTTGAACCTGCCTCAAGTATTGTTTCTGCAGTAAAATCAGTTCCAGCTACAACATTCATAAGCTCTGCATAATCAGGTGCCCCAAGGGCAAAGGATGTAAATAGGCAAAGTCCTAATGAGTCAATAACTGCTGTAAGGTCTTGGAATACCTTAACCCATTCTGCCTTTCCTTCAAGGGAGAATCTATCTATCTTTGTGGTGCACCAAGGATTTCTGGTGAAATCATATATCCTCTAACGTGGCAGCCACCTCTATTTGAAGTTGCATATTCAAGACCATGGCCTTGAACTCCTCTTGGGTCGTATGCTGGAAGTTCCTGCTTTTAACCGTCATTGAAAGTTCAGGCACTCCATAAGCTTCACATAATCTATATGAACCTTCAGCCATCTTATCCCCAAAGCCTTCCCTTGCACCAATCTTCTTAGTCCAGCCAACTATTGCATCCGCATCGCCAAATTTTAACGAATAACCATCATCCTTAATTTCTTCATCCTTTACATATCCCTTTTCATAAAGTTCCATAGCGGCAGCAATCGTTGTTCCTGTTGAAATAGTGTCAAGCCCATATTCGTTACACCAGAAGTTTGCTTCTGCAACAGCATTTATATCATAAACATCACAGCCAGCACCAAATGCCCATAAAGTTTCGTATTCTGGTCCTCCAACTTCTTTTCCGTCCTTTAACCTTACCCATCTACCGCAGGCAATTGGACATCTATAGCATGGATTCTTTTTAACAAGTATGTCCCTTGTCATTGTCTCGCCACTTATATCATCTGCCTTTTCAGTATATGCCCTTTGGAAATTAGCAACTGGGAATATACCATGCTCGTTTATGATATTAACAAGAACTGCTGTTCCATAGGTTGGAAGTCCCTGACCTGTAACTCCATTTTCTCTTAGCATCTTTATCTTTGATGCAACAACATCCTTAACCTTTTCTTCATCATAAAGCTTAACTGCCTTTGTTCCCCTTACAACTATAGCCTTAAGATTCTTGGATCCCATTACTGCACCAACGCCTGAACGTCCTGCGGCTCTGTCATAATCGTTTATAACCGCTGCTATTCTTGAGAGCTTTTCACCAGCAGGTCCTATGCATAAAACTCTAACCTTTTCGCCATGTTCTTTTTAAGTTCGTCGGTAGTTTCGGAAACAAGTTTTCCCCAAAGGTGTCCTGCTTCTTTAATTTCTATCTTGTCGTCCTCTATAGCAATATAGACAGGCTTTTCTGCCTTTCCTTCAAGTATTATCATATCATATCCTGCTGCCTTTAATTCTGCACCAAAATATCCCCCTGAATTTGAGCAGGCAATTGCACCTGTCAATGGCGATTTAGTAATTACCATATATCTTCCGCCGGTTGGAACTGGGGTTCCTGAAAGAGGTCCTGTAGCAACAATTAACTTGTTTTCTGGGCTAAAGGGCTCAACATTAGGATCAACTTCGTCAAAGAAAATTTTGCTTCCTAGCCCTCTTCCTCCTATGTATTTTTTAGCAAGGTCTAGATTTAAATCTTCCACCTTGTAAGTCCCACTCGTAAGGTCAACTCTTAATATTTTTCCAGCATAACCAAACACCAAAATACCCCCTTGTTTGTTTTCAATACAATATATTACCATTGAATAAAAATTATTATAACTTTTGGTAATATATTGCATTTAACTTTATTATAATACAAAAACTTTATTATAACAGATTTTTTCTGAAAATTCTTAAAAATAATTTTTTAACATTTAAAGGATGCCAAATAGCATCCTTTAAAAACTTAAATCTTAAGTGCCAGGCACTATTTCTATTTCGTCACCAGGTCTTACGAATCCTCCCTTTATAACCTTTGCAAATATACCTTCCCTTGGCATTATGCAATCACCTGTAATTTTTCTTATTTCACAGGCTTCATGGCATTTTTTCCCTATCTGGGATATTTCGAGGATAACTTCCTCACCAACCTTAAGCCTTGTCCCAACAGGA
The DNA here is from genome assembly GCF_028872215.1 of Caloramator sp. Dgby_cultured_2. Classification (NCBI taxonomy): domain Bacteria; kingdom Bacillati; phylum Bacillota; class Clostridia; order Eubacteriales; family Clostridiaceae; genus Caloramator; species Caloramator sp. Dgby_cultured_2. The sequence goes on along the minus strand of NZ_CP118396.1, from coordinate 154,752 downwards.
AGGGTATATAGCTCTATTCCTTCCGTTGTAATATTTTCGGCAAATTTTCCTGCAACCAAATCCCAAATTCCCATTCTTTTCATTTTATCTATGCTCTCCTGTGCTAAAAGGCTAACTTGTCTATGCCAATTCCCTGCATGGGCATCCCCTTCAAGGCCATGGTTTTCTCTAAAATATCCAACCTCAATGGGCTTTTTTATGGTCCCCTTTCTCTCACTTATATTGACAGAAACAACCTTTGCCATCATTAAACCTCCCTTTCATAAATTCCTGATTTTCCTCCGCTTTTTCTAACAAGCATAACATCGCTTATAACCATATCCCTATCTATTGCCTTACACATATCGTATATAGTCAATGCAGCAACCGATACAGCCGTCAGAGCCTCCATTTCAACTCCTGTTTGTCCAATTGTCTTAACGGTAGCTTTTATGTCGATCTTGGAGTTGTCAAAGTCAAGTTTAAAACTAATATCACAACCTGTTGTCATTATAGGATGGCACATTGGAATCAAATGTGAAGTATTTTTAGCCGCCATTATGCCTGCAACCTGCGCAACGGCTAAAACATCACCCTTTTAATGGTTCCCTCATGGACCCTTTTTAAAGTCTCCTCCTTCATATAAATGCTTCCTATTGCAACGGCCTCCCTTTTAGTAGCCTCCTTTTCACTGACATCCACCATCCTTGCCCTTCCTTCTTCATTTATATGAGTAAGATCCATAAATTATCCCCCTATCTGAAACATCATCTTTTGACTTTTGCTTAATTCCTTTTCAAGGTTATGCTCTAAAGGTTTATTTAAAATAGCATGTTCAAGAATTAATTTTAATTTATATTCATCCTCTAAAAATGCCTTTAAATCCATCTCCTCTTTGGAATGAAGGCATGGTTTTATGGTTCCTGTTGCTGTTAAACGTATTCTATTGCAGCTTGAGCAAAATTTGCAGGTCATAGGCGCTATAAATCCTAAGCTACCCTTTGCACCCTTTCTTTTAAATACCATTGCCGTGCTATTAGGTCCTGTTTCAACAGGAGTAAGATTTTCAATTCTATCTATAATCTCCTGTGAAGATATATATCCATCCTTAAACTTTGCTCCCTCTCCGATTGGCATAATTTCAATAAACCTAATATGCAGTGGGTATTCATCTGACAATTTTACAAAATCCATTATTTCATCATCGTTTATTCCTTTTATAACTACAGTATTTATCTTTATGGGGCTAAACCCAACTTCTATGCTCTTTTCAATTGCCCTAAACACATCATCTATATTTCCAAGTCGGGTTATCATTTTAAATTTATCCTTTTTTAAGGTATCAAGGCTTATATTTACCCTTTTAAGTCCTACTTTTTTAAGGTATCTGCCATTTCGTAGAGCCTTGTCCCATTTGTAGTTAAGGCAATATCGTCAATCCCTTGAATTTTAGAGGTTTCATAAATTAAGCTTTCTATTCCCTTTCTTACAAGAGGTTCTCCACCAGTGAATCTTATCTTTTTAATTCCAAGCTCTGCCGCAATTTTTATAATTTTAATATAATCCTCGTTTCGCAAAACTTCATCATGGTCTTTTTTATTATTCCTTCCTCAGGCATACAGTAAATGCATCTTAGATTGCACCTATCTGTAACCGATATCCTCAAATAATTGATTGTTCTCCCAAATTTATCCTTCATATAAATTCCCCTATTCAATAATGATCTTACCTAAATCGCTATAGTCGTAACCTCCAAGTCTATCAAGTTCTTTTTGAATTCCTCCGAACTAATAACCTCTATAAATTTTTTCACACCATCAAGCTCAAGATATTCAATAGGAATTGCAATATCATATTCCTCGTTTGCAACTGGAATAAAATCAAGGTCCATAATCTGTGCTGCTGAAAAAACTCCAAGGCCGCAGTCGGCATTGTTTTTGGCTACCTGTGCAGCAACAGAAATATGGGTATAATCCTCCCTTTCATAGCCCTTTATATCCCTTGGGCTTATTCCCAATTTTTTAAGTTCAAAATCAAATAAAATCCTTGTCCCAGAGCCTTTTTGCCTGTTTACAAACCTTGCACCCTTTTTAGCAATATCTTCTATTGAGTGAATATTTAAGGGGTTACCTCTTTTAACCATAAGGCCTTGAATTCTCTTAACAAATTTAATTATTGCAATTTTTCTGTTTGGGATATATTTTCTTATATACGTCCTATTGTATTCACCTGTTTCCATATCAAGGAGATGAGCTGTTGCAAAATGTGTTTCCTTGTCCTTAAGAGCCAAAATCCCCCCATACTTCCTACATGGGCAGACGCTAAGTTATATCGTCCCTTCTTTGCTAAAGGTCTGCAGCAATATCGAGTATGATATCATGGCTTCCTATGCAAAGGATAGTATTTTTAATCTCATCCTCTGCCTTTAAAAGATTTATATTAACAACGCTTCCCTTTTCATATCCTTCAAGCTCCTCCGGAACCTCCAAAACTCCATCAGCCCTAACAAGGCTCATGGTAGCCCCAGCTCCCCTTTCTATTGGGGTTGCTATATATTTTCCTTCTATATAGCCTAATTTAACCCTTACAAATTCAAGATATTTAGATGAAGACATAACCCTTTTTGATAGTTGTGCCTCTATATATTTTTTATCCTTAATATCATATCCTTGAACAAAATTAACAAGCTTTTTAACTATGTTTTCCATTATAAAAAATGCTGAGACTGGAAAACCAGGTATTCCAACGATTGGCTTATTTAATACTCTTCCCAATATAACAGGTTTACCCGGCTTTATTGCAACTCCATGAATATATACTTCACCTAATGTTTCGATAACCTTTTTAGAATAGTCCTCTCTTCCAGCTGAAGAACCTGCATTTAAAAGGACAACATCATGCTCCTCAGCTGCCTTTTTAACAGTTTCCAAAAGCTTTTCAAAATCATCTTTAACTATGTTAAACCTTGTAGGAATTCCTCCGTATTCTTCAACTAAAGCAGCAAAAACCCTTGAATTAAACTCGATTATATCGCCAATCTTAAGATGGGTCCCAGGCTCTACAATTTCAGTTCCAGTTGGAATTATAGCAACCCTTGGCCTTTTATATACTTCAACATCAAACACCCCTCCTGCAATTAAAGCACCAATATCAACAGGTCTTATCCTATGGCTTTGGGGAAGAATTAATTGACCCTCTACTATATCCTCCCCCATCTGCCTTATATTTTGCCAAGGGATAGCTGGTTTAATTATCTCAACTTCATCTTCTGAAACCTTAATAGTATCTTCAACCATTATAACTGCATCGTATTCATCCGGGATTGGATCGCCAGTATCAACTACGATGTAATCTTTACCTTGTTTTAATCTTAATGGGTTTCTGTCTGTTGCTGTAAATGTATTTTTAGCAACGACAGCTATTCCATCTACTGCAGAGCTGTTATAAAAGGGAGATGAAATTTTTGCAAAGACAGGTTTTGCAGTTATTCTTCCCTTTGCTTCATGTGTTTTTACAACCTCTGTTCCTAATCTAAAATCCTTTATCCTTTCAAAATACATATCAATTGCCTTTTCAAGGCTTATATTAGAAAGATAAATATTCCTTTCCATGGCAACCTCCTAAAACTTAAATACTTTAACCCTTTGCCCTTGGTAAACTCCTTCTAATTCCTTTTCTATATAGATATATCCAAAGGATTTTGAAAAACAGGATATTAGCCCGGATTTATAATATGTAGGATATGCTATAAGCTCTCCATTTTCCTCCTTTACTCTAACAGGCAAAAACTCCGCCCTTCCCTGGGCTTTATGATAGTTAACTGCCATTTTGCATTCTATCCAAAAGTCCTCCCTTTCGAATCCTCTAAGTTTATCAAAATAATGGGCAACGAAGTTTTTAAATATCACAGCACAGGCTAAAGGATGCCCTGGTAACCCATAGACAAACTTTTCCCCTATTTTACCTATAATGGTTGGTTTACCTGGCTTTATAGCAATACCATGGATGAAAATATTAGAGTTTTCAAAGGATTTAATAACCTTTACGGTTTCATCCTTATTCCCTACGGAGCTTCCGCCGGACATTATAACAACGTCGCACTCCTTTATTGCCCTATCTAAGGTTTCCCTGAGTTTTTCATAATCATCCTTAACTATTCCATAAAGGGTAGGTTCTACCCCTCCTCCTCACAAAGGGAATATAATAGATAACTATTTATGTCCCTAACCTGTCCCAAGTTTATTTTTTCTTTTGGATCAACCACCTCATCGCCGGTTGATATTATACCAACTTTAATCTTTTTATATACTTCTATTTCAAGTATGCCAAGGCTTGATAAAACGCCAATCTCATAGGGCCTTATCTTTGTCCCCTTTTTAATATAAGCTCTCCCTTTTTACATCCTCTCCTATTTCAACTATGTTCTGTAATGGTGCTGTAGGTTTATTTACAAGTATTGTTTCATGGTCTAATTTTTCAGTGTATTCTATCATAACAACAGTATCGGCACCCTTAGGTAGCATTCCACCGGTTGGGACATACATACACTCTCCTGCATTTATTTCACATGGGGAGTTTGTCCAATTTTAACCTCCCCAACAAGCTTTAATATAGCAGGGAGGCTCTCACTTGCACCAAAGACATCCTCCGATTGAGCCGCATATCCATCAACGGTTGACCTTACAAAGTCAGGAACATTTTCATTTGAATATATATCCATAGCCAAAATTCTTCCAAGGGAGTCAAGAATATTTATTTTTTCCGTTTCGATTTTATATGTTAAATTTTTCCCTATTATTTCCTTTGCTTCCTTTATTGAAACAAGCTTTAAAAGTTCCATGTTAATCATCCTTTCTTGCACATTCTGATGCCTCTCCCTTGAGTATCTCAATGCCATGCTTTAGGGCAGGCAAAACTACATTTAAGTTTTCTACCGCACCCTTTGGACTTCCTGGAAGGTTTATTATCAATGTTCCTTTTCTTATACCTGCAACTGCACGTGAAAGCATTGCCTTTGGAGTTATCTCCAAAGATTTTGCCCTCATGGCTTCAGGAATACCTGGAACCATCTTTTCAATCACCGCCAATGTTGCCTCAGGTGTTACATCCCTTCTTGAAAATCCTGTCCCTCCGTTTGTTAATACAAGATCCACCTTTAAATCATCGCAAAATCTTATAAGCTCACATTTTATATCCTCAATTTCATCTGGAACTATTTTTGTCTCAACAACTTCATATAAATTTTGATCTAATACTTCTTTAATTGCAACCGATGTAGTGTCCACCCTCTCCCCCTTGAACCTTTGTCGCTTACGGTTAAAATTGCAACTTTAATCATTTAATTCACCCCTTTTTAAAATCTTTTTAACCAGTGGATTTTTAGGATTATTAAAAAACTCCTCATTTGTATTCATTTCAATTATTTTTCCCTTATCCATAAAAATTACTATGTCTGCTATTCTTTCGGCTTGAAAAATGTCATGGGTTACAATTAATATAGTTGTCCCAAATTCTTTATTTATGTCTTTTAAAAGCTTTTCCGTCATAAGGGTGCCTTCAATGTCCATATTGGCAGTCGGTTCATCGAGCAATAAAAGTGGCCTTTCTAATATTACAGCCCTTAATAATGCAACCTTTGCAGCCTCTCCCCCAGAAAGTTTTTGGCATTTCTATCTAGGAAGTTTAGATTGTAATATGAATTATATTTTTTTAACCTTTCCTCTATAATTTTTGTATCTAATCTTTGATATCTAAGACCTAATATTATGTTTTCCTTTACTGACATATCGAATATATAAGGCCTTTGCTGCATTATGGAAATTTTGTTTCTAACCTTTTCAAAATCCTCTTCGCCATCGTAATAAATAGTCCCTTTATCATATCCTTTAAAATTGGCTATGCACTCCAAAAGGGTAGTTTTCCCACTTCCATTAAGTCCAAGAAGGGCAACTATTTTCCCTCCCTCTATAAAAAGTTCATCAATACTTAATGCCACCTTTTCGTATTCCTTTACAAGGCCTTTAATTAATATATTCATTTGATTCTCTTCCCTTCAATGAATGGAGTATTATATTTATTAAAAATGAAATAGCTAAAAGAATAAAACCTATAATTAGTGCGTCCTTAAAATTGCCTTTGCTTGTTTCAAGAGCTATAAAGGTTGTCATAACCCTTGTATATCCTTTTATGTTTCCGCCCACCATCATAACAGTGCCAACTTCCGATATCGCCCTTGAAAATCCTGATGTTACTGATGTAAATATTTCTCCTTTGCATTCATTAATTATGAGGAATAGAAAATCCCCGTAATCTCCCCCTAACATATAACAGTTTTTTGAATTGTCGGAGCTATTTTTTCAATCTGCCTTACAGTTAAAACAAATATAATGGGCAATATAAGCAGCGTCTGAGCAATTATCATGGCAGTTGGTGTAAAAGAAGATTTAGTTCTCCTAACGGTCCCCTTTTGGATAATATTATGAAAACTATAAGCCCCATAACAACCGGTGGCATTGCCATAAGGCTATCGGCTATTCTATATATTGCCCTTTTTAGCTTAAAATCCTTAATCGAAAAGGGAACAGCTAATAAAATTGCTATAATCGAAGCTATTGCTGTAGATGTTAAGGATACATAAAGGGAAGTTAAAATAATCTCTAATATTTCCATCTAATCACCTTTTCCCGTTGAATTTGAATAAAGGCCCCCGTATTTTTCAATGCCATAGTTATTTATAAGCTCTTTAGCCTTATCTGATAAAATCCATACTTCAAATTCCTCTGCAAGCTCTTTTTGTGACTTATTTTATTAGGGTTTAAAAGCACTATGCTGTATTGATTTTTTAACAGGGGATGCCCTTCGCAAACTATTTGAAGGCTTAAATTCTTCTTCATTGTTATATATGTAGCCCTATCAGAAAGGGTATACCCTCCCTTTTCATCTGCTATATTTAAAACTTGTCCCATACCTAGTCCTGAAACTATGTAGCTTTTCCATTTAGGATTTATATTTATTTCCCTCCAAAGCTTTTTCTCCCTTTGATGGGTTCCGGATTCGTCCCCTCTTGATACAAAAACTGAATTAGACTTATATATAAGCTCAAAGGCTTTTAGGGGATTATTTGATGCGTTTTCTTTTACCTTTGCAGGGTCGCCTTTAGGTCCTACTATTACAAAGTCGTTATACATGATTTCATCCCTTTTAAGTCCATATCCTTCTTTTATGAATTCCTCTTCCTTTTCCTTTGAATGGACAAATAATATGTCAGCATCTCCACGTTTTGCAATCTCAAGGGCCTCTCCTGTGCCTCTTGCAATCACCTTTACTTTAATGCCAGTATCCTTTTCAAATTCTGGGATTAAATATTCTAAAAGACCTGAATCCTGAAGGCTTGTGGTAGTTGCTAAAGTTATTTCCTTCTTTTGAGCTGATGAACAAGACATTAGAAAAATAGATAATAAAAGGACAATCCATCTTCTCATACAAAAACTCCTTTCGTTTTTGTCCGAAAGGAGAATACTATTCTAATATTCTCCTTTCCAAAGGGGAGGCAGAGCCGTTTCCAACTCTACCCTATCGGTCTTAAGGCCATAGCTTTGCCTTAGGCCTTAAGACTCGGAGAATTCTTTTTATAAACTAAATTCTTAAACTTAATTATAATATATTCTACAAATAACAAAAAATCCTTCTTTTTATTCCTTTACCCAATATTTGCTGCTATCATTTGTTCTATCTAGAAAAGTTCTTAATAAACAAGAGCTTTTATCTAATGATATTCATAAATTTAAATATCAAATAAACAATATAAACCCAAAGAAGTGCAATTATAATTCCTGCTATGATGCCCTTTTCCTTTGCATCCTTCATATCGGCTTCTTTTTCCTTGCACTCCTCCCAAACTTCCTTTGGAATAAGTTTTATAGCAAGGGCAATCCCTGATGGAATTAATACTAAATCATCTAAATAGCCAATGACAGGAATAAAGTCAGGTATCAGGTCAACAGGGCTCAAGGCATAGGCAATAACAATGCCTGCCCAGAGCTTTGCAATAATTGGTGTTTTAGGATGCTTATATGCAAGGTAAAGGATATATAAGTTTTTACTTAAATCCTCCGCCTTTCTTTTTAGCTCCTCTAGACTCATACGTCCACCGCCTTAAATTTTAGATAAATTAGCCCATCCTGCTTAGCTCAACTGCAATTTCAGAAGCAAGCTTTGCGTTATTATAAACCAATTGAATATTGGAGTCAAGGCTTTTTCCTCCTGTTATTTCCTTAACCTTTGCAAGTAAAAACGGAGTGGTTTCCTTCCCTTTTATTCCCTTTTCCTTTGCCTCTAAAAGGGCATCCTCGATTGCTTTATTTATAACATCATAGTCCATTTCGTATTCCTCTGGAATTGGGTTTGCCACAACAACTCCACCCTTTAATCCAAGTTGCCACTTTACAAATATTGCCCTTGCTATTTCCTCTGGAGTGTCTAATCTATAGTCTAGTTTAAATCCGCTCCTTCTTGTATAAAAGGCAGGAAGCTCATCGGTTTTATAACCTACTACAGGAACTCCAAAAGTTTCAAGGTATTCCAATGTAAGACCTAAATCTAATATTGACTTTGCTCCTGCGCAAACAACCGCAACATTTGTGTTTGCAAGCTCCTGCAGATCCGCTGAAATATCAAAGGTCTCCTGAGCTTCCCTATGAACTCCTCCAATTCCTCCTGTAGCAAAAACTCTAATACCTGCAAGGGCAGCAATAATCATAGTTGAAGCAACGGTTGTTGCACCGTCCATCTTTTTGCAACTATAAAGGGGATATCGCGTCTTGAAACCTTTACTATTTCCCTTCCCTTTTTCCAAGATATTCTATCTCATCAGGAGTTAATCCAGCCTTTAGCTTACCGTTTATTATAGCAATAGTTGCCGGAGTTGCTCCGTTTTCCCTGACAATCCTTTCTACATTCAAAGCTGTTTCTACGTTTTCTGGATATGGCATACCGTGGGAAATTATAGTCGATTCAAGGGCAACAACAGGCTTCCCAAGTTTTAGTGCCTTTTCTACTTCTTTGCTAAGTTCTAAGTAATTTATCATAATCCCATCTCCTTTATAGTAGATTGAATAGAATCTATATTTATATTTGGATTTATTGTATCCTCTGATTTTAGTGCAATAATTGATGCAGCCATTGCAAGTTTTGCTGAAAGGTCTATATCATACCCATTAATAAAGCCAAAAACAAGGCCTGCAACAAAGGCATCCCCAGCTCCGTTTGAATTTACTGCTTCAATCTTTGGTGCCTTTAATAAATTATATATTCTTCCATCGCTATAAAATACTCCATCTTCTCCTAATGATATAAATATCCTTTTAACACCCCTTTGTAAAAAATAATCGCTGCATATTTTTAAATCCTTTTCATCGTTTATTTTTATCCCAGTTAATGCCTCCGCTTCGTATTTATTTGGTTTTATGCAATAAAAATTGCCTATAAAGTCCTTAACCTTAAGGGCTTTTGTAGTTGATACTGTATCCAAAAAATTGGAACTTCAAATTCCTCAGAAATATATTTTAATACATCCTCAGGAAGATTTGTATCTACAACTATGCATTTTGAATTTTTAATTAAACCTTTGTTTTCTTTAATATAGTCAACCTTAAATTCATCATATATATCCATGCAGGATAAGGCCAGTGCCATATCCCCTTCTTCATCTTGAATCGATATATAGGTTGAGGTTTGCTTATCTTCTAAAAAGTAAACGGAGCTTACGTCTATCCCAATCTTTTTTGCGTGGTCATATATTTTTCTGCCATATATGTCCTCACCCAAAAGGGTTAAAAGCTTTGTCTTTACACCCATCCTTGCTAAGTTTTCTGCTATATTTCTTCCAACCCCTCCAAAGGAAATTTTTAAATTTCCAGGATTGGAGTCCTTAAGTTTTAATTTTGATTTTGGATAACCTAACATATCAACATTTGCAGCACCTATCACATAAACATAATCTTCGTTTTGGGGAAGGACATAACCTTTACCTAAAATTAATCCCTTTTTCATAAGATTAGTAATATGGACTGCCACCGACGACCTTGTTATCCCTAATCTTTTTGCAATTTCATCCTGGGATATAAGTGGGTTTTCCCTTACAATATTTAATATCTCCCTTTCCCTGTTCGTCATAACATCACCTTAACTTATGCTTATTTCATAATCATTTGCTTATATTATACATCAAAATTTTAAAATTTAAAACAAAAACTTAAACTTAGGTGCCAGGCACCTAAGTTTAAGTTTTTTATCTTTTACTAGTTGGTTTTTTAGTTGGGAGTTGATAATTTTGATGAACCGTCCCTAAAAACTTTTTTACGGTTGTTTTCAATCTCCCTTAACCTGTTTGTTGTTGAGTTTTTGTATGCTCCAGCTTCATAGCTGTAGTTTGTTGTAAAGGATGCTGAGCCTGTTGAAATAACTTTATTGTTTAGTCTTCCTAAAATGTCATAATTATTTATAGCCTTTGCTCCGTTTGGAAGGGTTATTTCCTTTTCTCTATTGTCCTTATCGTAGGAATAGCTTGTGGTAAAGCTTAAGTTGTTTATATATTCAACTACACTGCGAAATTCAAAGCTTATATTATTTTTAACAAATTATTAGTATTGTTTTTTTATATGCCGCTGATGTCGATACAAATTTAATAAACAGAAAATGGTTTAATTTTCTATAAAAAAAGTGTCTCATTAGTTTAGATCCATTTTTAAATCTTAAAAACCTTAAATAACATAAGCTAATTATTAATATGCTATAAAATCCATCATATTAATTTTATATTCAGCATACAATTGTTGTTTTAGTTTATTGAGAAAATTTTCTATAGTTAAAGCTAATTCATTAAATTGAATAATTTCATTAATCTCAGTTTTTGCCATACTGAATAAATCTTCCAGTAATTATTCTTTTGTTTAATGAACTCTAAAATTGGACCATAACTATAATCCATTGTTTCATATTTAAAGTCTTGTACTTTGCCATTCTTATTGTTTTTCATCCATTTAGTAAGTTGTATCCCTAATTCAAGCAATAGGATATATTGTTCTTGAAAAAAAGTTTATTATTAACCCAGATTATCAATTCTCCCTCTATGTCTGCAATAACTTTTAAATTTCGAGATTTTATTAATTCTTTATCTACTACTTTATTTTTATCAAAAGCAAAAATTATTTCTATTTTATTGGATATGCTGTCCATATCTTACCGTCACCTCCTATAATTATTTGAATCTTTGTTTCTCCTTTTGTTCCTATAGTTTTACCTAAATCTGTAATTACTTTATACGAACCATTTTGATTGTTGGGTATAAACTTTGCATTTTCAGAGTATAAAGCTTCTTTAATCCATACATTTACTTGAATTTTATTATTAGTTGCAAATTTTTGCCATCTCCTCCTGCATCCATTAAATGCTTATTTGATACTGTAAAATCATCAACTTTCTTTGCGGCTTTAAAAGCTGCTTCAGAAGCTTTTTGAGTATACTTGTTCTTATTCGTTATTTTATTAAATGTTAATCCAATACTTTCTTTAACACTGCTAAATCTTTGTTGAATTACATATAATCTTGAAATAACAAATGTATATACATAAAGAGCAGCATGGTTAAGTTTATTTATTGAACTTTTTATACCAAAATAACCATTTGGATCTTCCATGTTTACCGGGTCGTTGCTACAATATGCAAACATATTATAGGACAGTAATTCTCCCGTAATACCAACAATCGCATCCGCATTAACAAATCTACCCCACTCAGGATTATAGAACCTGCTCTGTAGATAATACAGCTTCGTCTCCTCATCGTATCTGTATCCTCTATATCTATATGGATTTTTAAACCCTACAGTTGTTGCAAGGCTTCCATCTATTGAAACAATATTACCCCAGCTATCATAAGTGTAGGCCACAACTTCGTTTCCGTTTGAATCAATGAGCCCGATAATATCCCCTTGGCCGTTCCTTACATAGTAATATTCTACACCGTTTAGGTTCATTGAAACAAGGTTGTCTTGGGTATCGTAGGAATAGTGGATTGTATCTAACCCGTTTGTTTCAAGTATAACCTTATCGCCTAATAGGTAATATTTTGTTGTAACACCATTTACAGTTTTTTCTGTTCTTATGCCCTGGTCGTTGTATTTGTAGGAAATATTAAGACCTTCCTTTGATATTGACTTTAGCTGTCTTCCTTCTTCCCATGTAAAGGTATAGCCATTATAAGTTAAAGGATTTCCTATTTCATCATAGGTTATTGCTTTCCCGTCATATGATGTAAGTTTATCCTTCCAGTTAGAATCATCATAAGTGTAGGTTATTGTTTTTGTAGGATTTTCAGGCACTCCTTCTGTATACGGATACTCTACCTTGCTTAAAATGTTTCCACCTAAGTCATAAGTATATACTATAGTTTTGTTTAATATTTGGTTGTCTTCTTGTATAAGTTCATTAAGCTCGTTGTATTGATATTTTATTCTTTTCCCATCTTGGGTTATTGTTTCAATATTTCCATTTGCATCGTAGGTGTAGTTTATTTTTTACCGTTATTGTCAATCTCGCTTAACCTGTTTGTTGTTGAGTTTTGGTATGCTCCAGCTTCATAGCTATAGTTTGTTGTGAAGGATGCTGAGCCTGTTGAAATAACTTTATTATTTAATCTTCCTAAAATGTCATAATTATTTATAGCCTTTGCTCCGTTTGGAAGGGTTATTTCCTTTTCTCTATTGTCCTTATCGTAGGAATAGCTTGTGGTAAAGCTAAAGTTGTTTATCCTTTCAACTACACCGCTTTTGTTGCTGTTTGAATCATAAGTATAATTTATTCTGTTTCCATTTGAATCCTCTATCTTTATTAATCTGTCTGAAATATTATATACATATCTATATTTTACCCCATTTACAAGGTCATCTAAATAGCCTAAATTTCCGCTTGCATCATATTCGTATATAAACCTTTCTGCTCCGTTGTATTTTTTGTAGTAATTCTGTCAAGATATTGGAATCAAAATTGATTATTTTTGCTTCTTTTTAGGAGTTTCTATGATATTTGGTGCATCTTCTGCTGAGGATGAGCTGTTAAAAATGTCTGCGAATACTTTGATGTTGATAAAAGAAAAAATTAGCATGAAGATTAGAATGAAAGAAATGCAACGTTTAAGTGTGTGCATCATAAAACCCCTTTCATGATAGAATTACAAGGATAATAATAATAATAATAATATAAAGGGATTTCAAGAATTTATTTTTGTAAAATTAAGAATTTTTACCATAGTAAAAGTATCTTATAAGATAAATTTTTAGTTTTATATAACTCTTTAAATCAGCTTTTTAATTTTATAATAGCTTTACAAAGTTTTGATCTGCTTTCTTTAATGGTTTAAAATCCATAAAAAATAAACAAAGGCGGGCATTGAAAAATTTGCCCACCCATAATTAAACGGAAATATATTGTCTATATTCTCTTCCATCTTACTCCCTGTGGAGTATCTTCAAGTATTATTCCCATTTCCTTTAGCTGATCCCTTATTTTGTCTGCAAGGGCGTAGTTCTTTTCCTTTCTTGCCTTTTGTCTTTCTTCTATAAGCCTTTCAATTTCCTCATCAAGGCTTCCCTTTGTTGATTTTTCAAGTATTCCAAGTGGTGAACCAAGCTCCCTTATAAGGTCGAGGGCTTTTGTGCAAGCTTCTTTGGTGAACCCTCTTTAATGTTTGTGTTAACTTCCCTTACAAGGTCAAATATAACTGAAATTCCATCAGCAGTATTAAAATCATCGTCCATGACTTCGATATATCTTTCCCTAAAGCTATCAAGCCTATTGAAAAATTCTAATTCTTCAGCAGTAAGTTCCCTATCCTCTGAGGTTTCAATAACGTGTTCAAGGTTTGCAATTGCATTATATAATCTCTCAAGGGCTGCCTTTGCCTGATCTAAAAGCTCTATGCTAAAGTTAATTGGATTTCTGTAGTGACCTGAAAGCATAAATAATCTTACAACTTCTGCATCATACTTTTCAAGCATTTCCCTTGCTGTAAAGAAGTTGTTAAGGGATTTTGACATCTTTTGGTTGTTAACATTTAAGTAAGCAACGTGCATCCAGTAGTTTGCAAAGGGTTTTCCATTTCTCGCTTCACTTTGGGCTATTTCGTTCTCATGGTGTGGGAATATAAGATCTGCACCGCCTCCATGGATATCGATAGTTTCTCCAAGTAGGCTGCAGGCCATAGTAGAGCATTTAATATGCCAGCCTGGTCTTCCTTCTCCCCATGGGCTCTCCCATGCTGGTTCTCCTTCCTTTTTGGCCTTCCAAAGTGCAAAATCCATTGGATTTCTTTTTCTTTCATCTATCTCGATCCTTGCACCAGCCTCTAAATCTTCAATGCTTTGGTGAGATAGTTTCCCGTATTCTTTAAATTTTGTAGTATCAAAGTAAACATCACCATCGACTACATAGGCATATCCCTTATCTACAAGGTCCTTAACAAAGGCGATTATTTCGCCAATAAACTCTGTCGCCCTTGGGTTTACTGTTGCCCTTTTAATCTTTAATCCATCGGCATCTTTATAGTATTCCTTTATATATTTTTCAGCAACTTCTTTAACAGCCGTTCCTTCTTCATTAGCTCTTCTTATAAGTTTATCATCGATATCGGTAAAGTTTTGAATAAATTTTACCTTATAACCCCTGTATTCAAGATACCTTCTTATTGTATCAAATACAATAAATGTTCTTGCGTTACCTATATGAAAATAATTATATACGGTTGGTCCGCAGGCATACATTTTAACCTCGCCAGGTGTAATTGGATTAAAAACTTCCTTTTGTCTTGTCATTGTGTTGTAAATCTTTATTGCCATATACTTCATCTCCCTTCAAATAATTTAATATATAAAAACCCCCTTCATCATAGAGACGAAGGGGACTCCGCGGTTCCACTCTATTTAGGCAAAGCCTCACTTAGAAATATAACGGTATTACTGTTTCTGCCTACTATTTTCGACAGAAAAGCTCCGGGACGCACCCTTCAGAAGATTCCCTGCTACTGCTTTCAGCCTAAGGCAGCAGCTCTCTTTAAGGTAAGCCTTCCTACTCCTTCCCATCATAGCAATTTGTATATTATTTTTTACTATGTATCAATTGAATCCACCATATATGATTTTCCCTTCTTTAATTATGCGAGAAGTAAAGGAATTATTTTCTCTTAAAGCTTCTTCGAGTTCTTTTGAAGAACACGTTAGAATATCTAAAGGTTTGTCTATAAAGCCTATTATTTTCCTTAGCTTTATTCTCCTCTTAGCAGCATTAGTTTCAATATCATCCCAAACAACTAGTAAATCAATATCCGAATTTTCTTTTTCTTCATTCCTAGCAACAGATCCAAAAGAATTATTGCTTTAGGATTTATGTTAGTTATTAATTTTTCTTTAATAAGATTAATTATATCATTATCCATAAATTCACCCCATAAACCCTTTTATATATATTATACTATAAAATTTCAAATATGAAACATAAATCCCCTTATTTTAAGGGGATTCAGTTTTACAGCAAGTTATTTTTTACATATTCTAATCTTTTTAATATTTTATCCTTTCCTAGGATGTCAATTATATTTACAAGTTCTGGGCCGTGCATTTGGCCTGTAAGGGCAACTCTGATTGGCATAAATAACGCCTTACCCTTTGCACCTGTTCTATTTTTTAACTCCTTAAATACATTTTGAGCAAAGTTTAGATCAATACTTTCAGCTTCCTTTACCATATTTTCAAATTCCTCTAAAAGATTTAGAACATGCTCTTGCTTTAAAACCTCATGGGTTTCATAGTTTTCTATTTTAACTTCGTCGCCAAAGAATATGTGAACATGGTTTACTATATCTCCAACAAATGGGAGTCCATCCCTTACAGTTTCAACAACTTTTGTTATCCATTCTCTGTTTTCCTTTGCAAATTCCTCTGTTATATATCCTGAATTTACAAGATGAGGAATGGCAAGGTCAACTATCCTTTCAATTGGGCTTTTTCTAATGTATATTCCATTTATGTGGTTGAGCTTATCAAGGTCAAATACAGCAGGATTTTTAACCACTCTATTAAGATCGAACTTTTCTATAAGCTCTTCGAGAGAGAATATTTCCTCTTCTCCTTCTGGAGACCATCCAAGAAGGGCAAGATAGTTTACTATAGCTTCAGGCAGATATCCTGCATCCCTATATTGTTCAACCCATGTTGAGCCGTGGCGTTTGCTCATCTTTGTTCTGTCTTTCCCAAGAATTAATGAAACATGGGCAAACCTTGGAACATCAAAGCCTAGGGCCTTGTATATTAAAATTTGTCTTGGAGTATTTGAAAGGTGTTCCTCTCCTCTTATAACTGTAGTAATTTCCATAAGGTGGTCGTCTATAGTTACAGCAAAATTATATACAGGAATTCCATCTGACTTTACAATAATAAAATCCCCTATATCCTTTGAATGGAATTCTACTCTTCCCCTTACGATATCATCAACAACTATAAGCTCATCATCAGGAACTTTAAATCTTACAACTGGTTTCCTTCCCTCTTTTTCATAGGCCTCTTTTTGCTCAGGTGTTAAATGCCTGCACTTTCCTGAATATCTTGGCATTTCACCTCTTTTTAGAGCCTCTTCCCTTTCCCTTTCAAGTTCCTCTTCGCTGCAGTAGCAAAGGTATGCCTTTCCTTCGTCTAATAATTTTTGAACATATGGATTGTATATTCCTACCCTTTCAGTAGAACGATATGGCCCATGTTCTCCGCCTACTTCAATTCCCTCATCCCAGTTTATTCCGAGCCATCTTAAGCCTTCGATAATTACCCTTTCTGACTCTACTGTTGAACGATTAAGGTCTGTGTCCTCTATTCTAACTATGAATTTTCCGCCCGTATGTCTTGCATAAAGATAATTAAAAAGTGCTGTTCTTGCACCGCCAATATGCAAATGCCCTGTTGGACTTGGGGCAAATCTTACTCTTTCCATCAAAACACCTCCAAAAATATAGCATTCCCTATTAATTTTACTTATATTTCCGATATTTTTCAACATAAAAGGAGCTATTTTATAATCCATTTAATAAATTCCGGAAACCTTTTTGCCCAATATTTTTCACTATGGGTTGCACCTTCGTCGACAACAAGTTTTAAATTTTCCTTTGGAAGTTTTTTAAGAAGCTCATTATAAACACTCAATGTTCCCTTAACATATATATCAGGGAATTCCTTGACCTTTTCATCGCTGGTTTCCTTTGTCCCAATATCTAAGTAGAACTTCATATCATTTCTTATTTTATTTTCCCTTATAAAATTTAATAAATCACTTTCAGAAAACCAAACTGCCGTTGAAAATGCACCAACCTTTGAAAAAACATCCTGATATTTTAACCCTGCATAAAGGGATATAAATCCTCCCATAGAGCTTCCTGCAATTATAGTATTTTCCCTTCCCCTTAAAGTTCTAAACTCGCTATCTATTATAGGTTTTAAAGTATGAACTATAAAATCTACATATTGGTCTCCTTCTCCACCAACACAAGGAATATCTACCCTCGATAAAAGTTTTGGAACATCATAATTTACCCAAGGAGAATATTCATCTAATCTCTTGTGTCCCTCTTTGTTGCAATCAATTCCAACAACAATCATTCCATCCGTGTATCCTTCCCTTTGAAGTCTATCAAGGGTGATGTCTACATCCCAAGAATACCCTGAATGCTCACTTATATCAAACAAATTTTGTCCATCATGCATATAAATTACAGGATATCTTTTTTTGATTCGAAGTAATCTAAAGGTAGAAAAATTCTTATAGTTCTTTTCCTGTTTAGTTGAGGTATAAAAATTTCCCTAATAATTTTTCTTTCCATGCTAACACCTTCCTTCTTTTATTGACTTCAATACATCCAGATGTTAAAATACCCATATATGGTATATATGAGGTGATTAAAATGTCAAAGGGAAAATTAAGAAACTCACAATATATATCCCTAGGATTAATATTTTTCTTAATGTGCGGCCTTAGAATGTGGTTTGCAATATTTTTATATTTCATCTTCGGTATAACATTAACTATAATAACAAAAAAAGAACATACTGTGCAAATTTTTGTCCACTAGGCACCCTTTCGGATGCATTTTCTTCTAAGGAAAATAAAAAATTTCTTAAGCTTCCAAAATCCATTCAATATTTAACTTTTATCGTCTTTTTCCTATATATCTTTTTTATCATATACTATAATTGGGGAAATACTTTTTGCTTTGGGCAGAGTTATTTAAGTTTATCCTTTTTATCGTATTTATCGCATTGACTTTACAGGTATTTTATAAAAACAGGACCTGGTGCACAACTTTATGTCCTATGGGAAAAATATACAAAGGTATAATAAAGCATAAGATATAGCCTGAAAAGACTATATCTTTTTTATTTAATGAAAATACCTAATGATAAAATACATTTGAAGAATAATTATCATGGGTATGCCAACAGTAAATTTAATATGCTTTGTCTTGTGGTGAAACAAATGCATCCCTAAAAATATCCCAACGCTTCCGCCTAATAAAGCAAGTAAAAATAAGCTCTTTTCAGAAATTCTAAATTTGCGCCTTTTAGCCCTTTGCTTGTCCATATACATTACTAATAGGGATATGATATTACTTAACAATAAATAAGATTTTATTAAATCCATACAACCTCCTAAAAATCTCTCATAGCCCTTTTTATTTCCTCTACAAACAGATCTATATCTTCCTTTTTTGTATCAAAGGATGTCATCCATCTAACTTCATCTTTTTCTTCATCCCATACATAGAAGAAATATTTTTCTTGCAGTTTTTCTATAGCCTTCCTTGGCATAATTGCAAAGACAGCATTTGCCTCCACTCTTTGAGTTAATTTTATTTCATCTATCTCTTTAACCTTTTCCTCAAGATATTGTGCCATTTCATTTGCATGCTTTGCGTTTTTTAGCCATAAATCATTAGATAAAAGAGCTTCAAACTGTGCTGAAATATATCTCATTTTAGAATGTAGTTGCGTTCCTTGTTTTCTTACGAATTTAAAATCCTTTGAAAGCTCTCTATTAAAAAACACCACTGCCTCTCCAAACATCATTCCGTTTTTGTCCCGCCAAAGGATAAAACATCAACTCCCGCATCCTTTGTTATTTCCCTAAGGCTTTTGTTTAACGATGCCGCAGCATTTGCTATTCTTGCCCCATCCATGTGGACATACATATCGTTTTCATGAGCAAATTTTGTAATTTCTTTAATCTCTTCAACAGTATAAACTGTTCCAACTTCAGTAGATTGAGTTATAGAAATAACCTTGGGTTGTGAATGATGTTCTACTCCTTTTGCATGTAAAAGTTTTTTGATATCATCGATTCTTATTTTCCCATCAGAACTTGGAACCGTAATTATCTTACAACCGGAACTTTTTTCTACCGCACCACATTCATCAACATTTATGTGAGACATCGGTGATGCTATTATTGCATTAAAGGGCTTTGTTATTGCCGTTAAAGCTAAAACATTAGCCCCAGTTCCGTTGTAGACAAAATATACATCAATATCCTTCCCAAATATTTCTTTAAACTTTTCTATTGCCCTTTGAGTATAAACGTCATCTCCGTAGGATATGACATCCCCATCATTTGCCCTTATTATTGCCTCTAAAATTTCAGGATGAACCCTAGCATTATTGTCGCTTGCAAAACTTCTCATAAAATCCCCCATTATAGACTGTTTGCAAATTCTATGTATTTATTTCTAAACTTTATGTTTTCTTCCTCCATTTCGATTTTTTCGTATTCTTCCGTTAATTTTTCTTGGGTTTTTTATCTAAAACTCTTCTTGCCGTCATATATACTGCATTATCTTCCTTCTCTATATGCCCTTCAAGTAACATCGCATAGCAAATTGCATTGGCAACTATATACGCCTTTTGTCTCTTATCTCCATTTTCATATTTATTTAGTGCATCTTCAAGATTTCTTATATACATCCTTCCTAGGTCATGTTCAAGAAGCATCCCTTGAATTGCACCAGTCTTTAGTGCCTCATTTTTCTCTGACATTATATTAAACAGCATATTTTCTTCCTTTTGGTGATGGTATTTGTCTGCAAAATTTCTTACAAAGTCGATAATCTGTCTATAAAAGTTAATATCAACATTTTTACCTTCAACAAGCTGTTCGCAATCCCTTTTTATAGCAGCTAATACTTTTTTATATAAACATGCTCATTAATTAAAATATCCACAGCATCCATACTATCACCTCATAATAAACTTATTAAATATATTGTTCCAAACATAAGGTGCAAATATGCTGTATTAGGAACAAAGGCCCTTTTATTTGTATATTGAAGCTTATAAGTCTTATATGCCTTAAACACCGTCAAAAACGTTAATAGTGAAGATGATGGTAAGCTTTTAAATAAAGTAAGTATTATTATCGATGCATATGATAAAATAACTAAAATCAAATAAGCCCTTTTTCCATTTTTTAAGCCAAATCTTACACTAAAGGTTTTTATTCCATTTTCTACATCCTTTTCATAGTCCCTTATTTCATTGCTAAGAAGTAGGGCTGGTATTAGAAAGCTAAAGGGTAAGGAAATTAAGACGACATCCATTAATCTTGTATTTCCAAAAACGCAGTAGCTTCCAACAACCATTAATGGCCCCATTAATATAAATGAAAACAAAGCACCAAGGCCCTTATTTTTATAGTTAAAGGGATAACCAGTATAAGCATATCCTCCTATAAGACCAATTGTCCCTATGATAAGCAAAGTAATGTTTTTAAAATAAACTACAAGCAAAAGGCCAATAAGGGCTGCAACTCCAAAACAGGCCATTCCAACTAAAAATATTATTATCTCCGTTTTAGTCCTTTCTACCCCTAAGAAGGGGTATTTTTGTCATCATCAATTAGTTTGTCTGTTTTCCCTTCAAAGTAATCATTAACAAGATTAACCCCAGCTTGTATTAATAGCCCTGCCTTTAATGTAAAAATTACAGCTATACTGCTAATTAAATCAATTACTCCATCCTTAAACAAATGCCCAAACTT
The DNA here is from genome assembly GCF_028872215.1 of Caloramator sp. Dgby_cultured_2. Lineage (NCBI taxonomy): Bacteria > Bacillati > Bacillota > Clostridia > Eubacteriales > Clostridiaceae > Caloramator > Caloramator sp. Dgby_cultured_2. The sequence continues at coordinate 133,654 of NZ_CP118396.1, read as the reverse complement.
ATATGCAATCACTATCCCGCAGGCAGTTGAAACAAATGCAATACTAAGAGAAAAAGTCTTAGTGCCCTATAAATATCCTTAATTAGTTTCATATTTATCCATCCCATCATATATTCCAATGGTTTCCTTCTTTAAAGTTTTCGATTACATCGTGGGCCATCGTTAGTTTTTCCTTTGGATAAGTTGTTGCAACTCCAAAAACCTTCATTCCAGCTCTAACTCCTGCTTCAATGCCTGCAAGGGAATCTTCAAAAACAATGCAATCTTTAGGTTCTACCCTTAAAAGTTCAGCTGCCTTTAAAAATATTTCCGGGTCTGGTTTACCCCTTTTGATCATCCCGCATGGGCTATTGCATCTATATATTTTCTTATATCTAACCCGTCCAAAATAAAATCTATATTTTGAATTGGAGCTGAAGATGCAACCGCAACCTTTATCCCCTTATTCTTTAAAAACTTTAGATATTCTGTAAGACCATCAACCTCCTTTATATAATCCTTATAAACCTCCCTGTAAACCCTTTCCTTTTCTTCACCAAGTGTCAATACTTCATCATCCTTAAGTTCCCTTTTAAAAATTTCTGCAAAAATCTCTTTGTTGGTTCTTCCAAAGTTTTTAATAATATCCTCATCTTTAAAATCCACATCGTATCTTCTTGCAAACTCCTTCCAAGCAATGCAGTGGTATTCATAGTTATCAATCAAAACTCCGTCCATGTCAAATATAGCCGCTTTAATCATTTCAAGTCTCCTTTCTTTCTGTTTTATTCTTAGATGTCTGAACTAAAACTACTCCTATTAAAATTATAAAAGTTGAAATTATTATTCTTAAATTTATGGCTTCATTCAAAATAAAAGCCCCTAATATAACTGCAACTATTGGATTAATATACGCATAGGTTCCTGCCTTGGATGGAGGCCATTTTTGAAGAATGTAGATGTAACTGCTGTAACCAATTAATGATCCAAAAACGATTAAATATAAAAGAGCACTAATTCCTTTTAATGTAATATCTAAATTTATATTGCCATATAAAAGTCCTACAATCAATAACGAAATTCCTCCTGCGACCATTTCTATCCCTATATGCGAAACTGTTGATCCCGTCGCTTTAAATGTGTTTTGGTAAACTGAACCTACTGCCCAAAGAAGCGATGCTAAAAGTAAAAGAATGGCTCCCTTCACATCTATTGCCGAACTTGAATCGGTAAAGGTTAGAAAAACAACCCCGATAAACCCTAAAATAAGTCCAATCCATCCCTTTAGTGTTAATCTACTTCCATTAGGAACAAATAGTTCAATAATTGCAATAAATAGCGGGACAGTTGCAACTAAAATCGATGCTATACTTGATGCCACCCATTGCTCCGTCCAAACAACTAAACCATGTCCTCCAAGAAGTAGGAATAATCCAACTATTGTTATATTTAAAACATCCCTTTTGCTTTTAGGAAATTCTAAAGTCTTAATTTTAGCATACAAAAGCATTAAACTGCCAGCTAAAGTAAACCTTATCCCTGCAAAAATAAAAGGCTGAACCTCTGAAACTCCAATTCTTATTGCAAGGTATGTTGAACCCCACACAATACAAACAGCAATAAAGGCTAATATAGCCTTAGTATCATCCTTCATTACAATTCCCCCAAAGCCGTTATTAAACAATTTTAACATTAGTTAATAAAAATTTCCATAAAAATAAAGGCACATGAATGTGCCTTTATCACTTATTCTTTTTCGCCTCTTTTTTCCTCATTTCAGGATTTAAAATTCTTTTTCTCATCCTTATACTCTTTGGCGTTACCTCAACAAGCTCATCCCCCGCTATAAATTCTAAGCACTGCTCAAGGGACATTTCAAGAGGTGGAGTAAGCCTTAGAGCCTCGTCTGAACCTGCTGCCCTCATGTTTGTTACATGTTTTTCTTACATACGTTAACATCTATATCCTCCGACCTTGAACATATTCCAACAATCATTCCTTGATAAACAGGCGTTCCTGGGCCAATTATAAGGCTTCCCCTTTCCTGTGCATTATATAGTCCATAGGTTACTGCTTCCCCTGTTTCAAAGGCTACTAAAACTCCCCTATTTCTTTCTGGTATATCTCCTTTTGCAGGTTCGTAGCCGTAAAATATATGATTCATTATTCCATTACCCTTAGTATCTGTTAAAAATTCGCTTCTATATCCTATAAGCCCCCTTGCTGGGATTTTAAATTCAAGCCTTACATATCCATTTATAGCAGAAGTCATATTTATCATTTCAGCTTTTCTCGAGCCAAGCTTTTCAATTACAACTCCTACATATTCCTCTGGAACATCTATCGTTAAAAGCTCAATAGGTTCACATAATACACCGCCTATTTCTTTATAAATAACCCTTGGTCTGGATACTTGAAATTCATATCCTTCCCTTCTCATCGTTTCAATAAGAATAGAAAGATGAAGTTCTCCTCTTCCTGCAACCTCAAAGGCGTCTGGTGAATCTGTTTCGCTTACTCTTAAACTTACGTTCGTTTCAAGTTCCTTAAATAGCCTGTCCCTTAAATGCCTTGTTGTAACGTATTCCCCTTCCCTTCCTGCAAAGGGGCTGTCGTTGACACTAAAGGTCATTGATATCGTTGGCTCATCGATTTCAACAAAAGGAAGGGGCTCGGGGTTTTGAGAATCAGCTATAGTCTCTCCTATATTAATGTCAGAAAGCCCTGCAACTGCTACTATATCCCCAAGGAAGGCCTCTTCAACTTCTTCTCTTTTTAAACCATTAAAGGTATAAAGAGTAACAATTTTCCCATTTCTAACGCTTCCATCCTTACCGCATATTGCAACCTGTTGGTTTCTTTTAATCCTTCCCCTTTCTATTTTCCCTATGGCAATTCTCCCTACATAATCATTTGAGTCTATAGTTGTTACAAGCATTTGAAGGGGCTCATCTTTATACCCTTGTGGTGCAGGAACGTGATTAATTATTGTGTCAAATAACGGCTTTAAGTCTTTTGCCTCATCCTCAAGTTCGTATTTTGCAATACCATCCCTTGCAGAGCAGTAAACTATTGGAAAATCAAGCTGTTCATCATCGGCACCAAGTTCTAAAAATAGTTCGAAAATCTCATCTATAACTTCATTAGGCCTTGCATCTTGTCTATCTATTTTATTTATAACTACAATAGGCTTTAGCTTAAGCTCAAGAGCCTTTTTAAGGACAAATCTCGTCTGTGGCATTGGGCCTTCAAAGGCATCTACAAGAAGCAATACTCCATCCACCATCTTTAAAACTCTTTCTACTTCTCCTCCAAAGTCGGCATGGCCAGGGGTGTCAACTATATTTATTTTAGTATCACCATAAAATATAGCGGTATTTTTAGAAAGGATTGTAATTCCCCTTTCCCTTTCTATATCGTTAGAGTCCATAACCCTTTCTTCTACCCTTTCATTTACTCTAAATACACCGCTTTGTTTTAACATCCCATCAACGAGTGTTGTTTTTCCATGGTCAACATGGGCAATAATTGCTATGTTTCTTACATCGTTCCTTACAAATCTATCCATAATAACCTCCAAACTTAAACTAAATTGTGCAACGTTTTATTTTACTTTAATTTAATTATTATTGTCAATAACGCCCTTCAAATTTGAAGGAAATTCCTTTTAAATGTCAAATAAATATATATAAACATTTATTTGGAGGGGATATAATGTCTAAACCTATAATCGGTATACTTAGCAGAGTATTAGGAGAATATGATAAGGATATAAACTATATAGAAAGATGTTTTGTAAGTATGGACTATATTAATGCCATTGAAAGCAGTGGCGGAACTCCTATCATCCTTCCTTTGGTAAAGGGCGAAGAAAATTTAAGAAAGTTTATTGAAGGCATAGATGGCCTTTTAGTTCCTGGAGGGATTGATGTTAATCCTTTACGTTATAATGAAGAGCCTCTTGAAAAAATAGGGTCTGTTTCAGATGATATAGATGAGTTTGATATTAAAGCAATAAGGTGGGCAAATGAATTGAAAAAGCCTATATTAGGCATTTGCAGAGGACTACAAGTAATAAATGTCGCCTTTGGAGGCAGTTTGTTTCAGGATTTAAGTTTAAAGAGCGGCTCTAAATTCAACCATTGGCAAAAAGCCAAAAAAGATACCCCAACCCATTCAATTGAAATAAAACCTGGAACAAGAATGTTTAACCTTTTGGGCAATAATGCCGTAGTAAACAGCTATCACCATCAAGCTATTAAGGATTTAGCTGAAGGATTTATAGCAAGCTCCTTTTCAATGGATGGAATCATAGAATCTATAGAAAAAGTAAATGGTGGATATGTCCTTGCTGTTCAGTGGCATCCTGAAATGATGTTTAATTCCCATGAAAATATGAGAAAAATTTTTTTAGATTTCATTGAAGAATGTAAAAAACAAAATCAGGGAGGTAACCTTATGATAAAGATAAGAAATTATATTTTGCAATCATGACAAATTAACGTATGAAATATTCCTTGAAATAGAAAATAGATTTAAATAAGTGAATCTTTATTCGATGGACAAGTTAAGCCGCATCTTTTAAAGTATTTATAAGTTTGATTTATTATGATAAAATATAAAAGCCAGCTGTCTATCACAAAAGAGAAAGGAGAATCACATTGAAATTTATCATAAAACTAGTATTATTAGTCCTTCTACTTAATATAATAACATTTAAAGCAAATGCTAAAGCAACATTAAGTTATGATGATATAGTAGGTTCAGATGTTGTTACCGGAATTATAGCAAAGGATACTGCAAATTTTCAAATGGGGAGTTAGTTGAAGTAATAAAAGGAGAAAAGCAAAAATTTTATTATGTTAGAAGTTTATCAACTAATAAATTAGCTTGGGTAAAAAGTAGCGAAATAGCAATAGCCTCTCAGCAAAATATTGAAATTGAGGAACTTAGTAAGGAAATTTTAGAAAATTATATAAACACTAAAAATTTTAGAACTCCTTCAAAATATCTTATTTGGGTTGACCTTTTAAGACAAAATGCCCATGTTTTTGTAAAAAATAATGGAAGATATAAATTAATTAAAACTATGCCTTGCTCAACAGGATTAAATACAGCTCCAACTCCTAAAGGGACTTTTAGAATATCTGCAAGAGGGAAATGGTTTTACTCAAGCTTTTATAGACAAGGTGCAAAGAATTGGGTGAGATTTAATGGGCCATATCTTTTTCACTCTGTTCCCATGGACAAGCAAGGTAGGGTTGTAGATAAAACTCTAGGCAAAAAGCAAGTCATGGGTGTGTAAGGCTTAGTATTAGTGATTCCTACTGGATATATAAAAACATGCCAAATGGAACGATAGTTTATATAAACTGATAATTTTGAAGCCCCGTTAAGGATTTTTGCAATCCTTACGGGGCTATTTTTACGCACTATTCATCTCTTTTCAAAAGTATTACACAAAATATTACTAAAATAATTCCTATAACTTGTATAATATTTAGTCTTTCCCCATAAATATAAAAGAAAGAATTGCTGCAGAAGGTATTTCGATTGTGCTTATTATTGAAGTTGTAACTGGCCCTACATATTTAATTGCTGCATAAAGCAAAGTTAATGGTATTATCTCACAAAATACAGCAAGTAACGCAGCGTTTTTTACCGATGCAAAACTTATCGAGGATAATTTAAAAATAAACGGAAAGTTAAATATAAGTAAAACTAGTAAGGAAAAGGTAGTTGAATAAAACGTGACTAATACTTCAGGAACATCCTCAACGATGTATTTAGCATATATATTTACTCCTGCATAAAAAACTGCTGATAAAAGACCAAAAATTATGCCAATAATAATTGCTTTATTCAAATTTATATTGTGAATGTTTAAAACAAGATAGCATCCTATTAAAGTTCCTACAATAGCAAAAACTTTGATTTTAGAAAGCTTCTCCCCTAAAAACATAAAACTAAAAAGGGCCACCATCGTTGGATAAGTATATAAAAGTATTGTTGCAACTGCAACGTCTAGGTATTTAAAAGAGGAATAAAAAATACCGTCATCAGGGTGTTAAAAATAGCTCCTTGGATAAAAAGCTTCCTATAAAGTTCCTTTGAAAGTTTTATATTATTTTTGTATTTAATTAGAGAATATATAAAAAGTATTATTCCTGCTATTATATATTGCAGCATCAAAAGATCTACAGGAGAAAAATTTTTATCATAACCATGTTTAATAAATATTCCAGAACTTCCAAAGAATATTGCAGATAGTATTCCATATAAAAATCCCTTTACCCTCATTTTATCCTCCAAAAGATTACCACTTTGCCTTCATTATTTCTTCCCTTTTTATTTGAAATTCCTCTTCTGTAATAAGCCCATCTTCTTTTAATCTATTTAATTTTCTAAGCTTAGTTTCAAAATCCTCATTTAACTCAATATTATCTTCAATTTCTGCGCTCCAGGAAGGAAGCCCTCTTTTGTTAATAACATTGTATACTGAAGAGCCAAAAATTAAAAATGCAATTAATGTCCAAAATATCCCAAATAGTCCAAAGTTGGGAATAGCTATCGTAATCCCAATAATAACAAATATTAAGCCCACTATCATTGAAAATATCGCTTGTTCTTTACTTTGTTTTACTATTATTTTTTTACCCATAACACCACCCCAATCTTTTTTAATTCTATTTTACCCGATATACATTTTTTGTCAAATCTATTAATTGCTTCTGTCCCTCATTTTAACAACTTAATAAATATTAAATCATCCTTTATCTTCTTTTCAAACTTATATCTATAAAAGTTTGCAAATTTTCTTAAGTTTTCCGCTTCAACATCAGTTTCTACCACCTACAAAAATAGTGTTAAATGTTATAATATATTTAGCTATAAATAAAAAAATTGTCCCAAAGATTGGGACAAAAAGATTAAAATGCAGGAACAACAGCTCCATTATATTTTTCTTCTATAAATTTTTTTACATCTTCGCTTTGTAAGGCCTTTATTAGTTCTTGAATTAATGGATTGTCTTTATCCTCAGGCCTCACTGCTAATATATTTGCATAGGGGAGTCTTTATCTTCAATGAAAAGACTATCTTTAACAGGATTTAATTTTGCTTCTAATGCATAATTTGTATTTATAATCGCTATATCAATATCTTTTAACACCCTCGGAAGCTGCGCTGCTTCTAGCTCTTTAAATATTAAACTTTTAGGGTTTTCTATAATATCCTTTGGTGTAGATGTTAAATTGGTTGAATCCTTTAGTTTAATAAGTCCTTGTTTTTCTAAAAGGAGCAGCGCTCTTCCTTCATTTGTCGCATCATTTGGAATAGCAACAATTGCTCTATTTGGTATTTCATCTTTGCTTTTATACTTTATTGAATATGCACCCATCGGCTCAACATGAACCTTTGCTATTGCTATAAGGTTCATCCCTCTTTCTTTATTAAACGTTTCTAAATAAGGAACATGCTGAAAAAATTCGCATCCAGTTGCTTATCATTTAATGCTATATTAGGGGTTATGTAATCTGTAAACTCCTTAATTTCAAGATTTATCCCTTTTTCTTTTAATTTAGGCTTAATAAAATCTAATATTTCAGCATGGGGAACAGGTGTTGCACCAACTACTATTTTATTACCTGAATTTGCAAATTTACTGCAACCTGTAAAGGAGACAACAATAAAAATACTTAAAATAATTGAAAAAGTTTTTTCATTCTAATACCTCCTCTATCTTTTGTCAAATTTTCTGCTCAATTTACTTCCCATTCTTTGGATTGTTTCGACGAATAAGATTAGAATAATAACTGTTGCAATTAAAATATCCGTTCTAAATCTTTGGTATCCATATCTTATCGCTAAATCTCCTAAACCACCTCCTCCAATAGCTCCAGCCATAGCTGAATATCCTAAAATATTTATTATTGTCAAAGTAATACCAGATATTAAAGATGGAAGGGATTCCTTAACCATAACTTTAAATACAATTTGTGGAATATTTGCACCTAAAGAAACAGCAGCCTCAATCACTTTTTTGTCAACCTCATTTAACGATGTTTCAATAATTCTTGCTACAAATGGAGATGCTGCTATAGATAGAGGAACTATCGCCGCAGTTGAACCTATGCTCGTTCCTACAATTATCCTAGATAATGGAAATAAAATGATTATCATTATTATAAAAGGAATAGATCTTGCTGTATTTATTATTGAATTAAGAGCATTGTTCAAATTTAAATTTTCCAAAAGCCCTCCTTTTTGTGTTAAAACAAGCACCAATCCTATTGGAAATCCAAAAATTATTGCAAATAAAGTTGAAAAAATGACCATGTATAATGTTTCAAATAATGCACGGAATATAAGGATTATTGTTTCAGCTAACATTTTTAAATAACTCCTCCTTATCTATTTTAAAGTTGTTTTCATTAACAAACTGTTTAATTTCTATCGATTTCGGAAAGTTTAATAAATCATAAGTGTTTCCCCATTCTATTATTCTGCCGTTATTTATAAATGCAACCTTATTACAAATTTCTTTTACGACATCCATTTCATGGGTTATTAAGATGATTGTTATTCCATATTTTTTATTCAAAAATTTTAAAAGATCTAAAATTGACCTCGTAGTTAATGGATCTAATGCTGATGTCGCTTCATCCGATAATATGTATTTAGGGTTAAGGGCTAATGCTCTTGCAATTGCAACCCTTTGTTTTTGTCCTCCAGATAGCATAGAAGGATATGCATCCTTTTTATCCTTCAAATTCACCATGTCTAAAAGCTCTAACACTCTTTGTTCTATAAAATCTTTACTATATCCTGATATTTCAAGTGGAAAAGCTATGTTTTTATATACTGTTGAATTTTGTAAAAGATTAAAATGTTGAAAAATCATCCCCATATTTTTTCTAAAGTCCCTTAGTTTTTTACCATTTAATTTTGTAATGTTAACACCATCAACGATTATTTCACCTTTGTTAGGTTTTTCTAATAAATTAAAACATCTTATTAACGTTGATTTACCTGCACCACTTGGACCTATAATGCCAAATATATCCCCATCCTCAATAGTTAAATTAACATTTTTTAAAACTTCCACCTCTTGACCTTCATTCTCAAAGGATTTATATAAACCCTTTATCATTATCATAATAACTCTCCTCTCATAATTAATATTATTTAATATATTTTGTCATAAGAAAATTAAAATAAAAAACCTCCTTCGAGATGAAAGAGGCTAATTCTCTCTCATCTCTCGGCAATATCGCCGCAGGATTTGGCACCATTGTGGATAAACCACTGGTTGCCGGGCTTCATAGGGCCAGTCCCTCCACCACTCTTGATGAGATTTTTGATATTCATTTGTCTTTATGCAAGATTATATCATCTAAATTTCATTTGTCAATAATTGTTAAATATTTTTAAAATCTCTTTTTTTTCTAATCTAAGGTATATCGTTATTATGTTTATTCTGTAACTCTAATTTAAAATTTCTATAATTTAAAAGTGAATTATATGATTTTTATATAAAAATAAAACCCTATAAAGCAGAGCAATAACTTTATAGGGTTTATTTAATATTTATTTTTAACGGCTTCCTTGTCTTATAAAAGTAACCTTTCCATTTGAATCTAAGGTAAATGATAAATCACCATAACTAATATTTCTATCCGTTTGATAACTTGGCTGTCCAAGTATGTTTATAATCTCATCCCTAGTCATTCCAACTTTAATATTGTCATAAATAGTTTCGCCAATTTTAATAAAAACTTTAATTGTTCCGCTAGTTGTAAACTCTATTAAATTTCCGTTTTTGTCAAATGTGAAGGAATCAGAAGTATATTGTGTAATTTTATATGCCCAATACATCCTTCCATCGTCGTGTTTACTCATATAATATGGCGTTCCTTCAGCCTTTACAACATCAATGTAGCTTGATCCAAGCATAATGGCTGGTGCATCGTCTAGTTTTTCCCCAAGGCTAACCTTCAAATTACCATAATTTTTCCACTCTTTTACTTTTCCTGTTATTCTATCAAATGTAATATAAGAATCACCATACTCCCAATGTTCTAAGGTATATGAATCATCTCCAAAGGATACTTTATTGGGCGTCCCCATAGCCTTTATAACATCCTGTCTTTTAGAATCCAAATTAATTGGAGCTGCGTTAGGATCTTTTTACCTATTTCCAGTTTTAAATTTGGATAGGTCTTAAAGGTTGTTAATTTCCCAAAATAAAATGCCGTCTCATCACCATTTACATAAATGGTGTCAGAATCAAGATAAACCTCAAAGGGAGTTCCATTTGCTTTAACGTATTCCTGTAGTGTAGAACCAAATGTAACAGGTTTTGCTTTAGGATCTTTATTCCCTAGGCTAACCTTTAAATTACCCCAATTTTGCCATCCGGTTACAACAAATTGTCCGTCGATGTTATCAAGATAAACCGTGCTTTCAACATAATTATTACCATTTTTCGTTTTAATTGATGACGAGTATTTGTATATATAGAAACGGTTATTGGTATCTTGATAGCTTCCTGACTTTGGCTGTCCTTGTATCTTTATAAGGTCCTTCAATGTAGTCCCTAATGTAAAATAACTTGTGCTTGAAGAAATTTTTCTTTTCCATCTTTCAAGTTTAAAGGGCTTTTCGTCGACTGAAACAATTTCACTTTTTGCTTGATTATATCCTTCCACTTTTTTAGTTTCAAAGGAAACTTCATACCAATTTCCATCCTCTGAAGGAATAATTATTCTGTATTTTCCTCCCCTTAATGCTATAGTTCCATCGTCTTTATTAACTCCTATTGTAAATACACTATTGGTTACATAGCGCTGTATTTTTTCTACAACTCCATCGTTGTAAAAGTAAATATATCCACCAAATTTAATAGGAATATATGATCCATCTTCCCTTAAAAGTCTAAACACTAAAACCGGTTTTATTGTATAATTATTTGAATTTGTTCTAGCAATTATATCATAGTAATAAACATCAACCTTTGCAGACTTTTTAATTATTTCATTGCTTGGTAATAGTTCTTTCCCAACTGTAAACCTTACAAATCCACTATAATTTCCTACATTTTGTTTTCCATCTACTAAAACATATTTTGAATTATCTGCATTTGTTAAAAAATCAATCCTTGTATTATCATTTTGATAGATTTCTGCATCATCATAGGTCTTTATCAAATTTACTTTAGAATTTTCAGCTAAGTTTAAATAAGTTGGTTTTTTAATATAAACTTCTCTAAAGTTTCCATTTAAAATTAGGCTAGCACTCTCATACACATGGACATCAACAAGCTTGTTAATTTCTGTATTTAAATTATTAATAACCACATTGCCTTTTGGAATTATAGGTTTATCAAAAACTCCTACCAAATTCAATTCAATTGTTGCATTGGCCTTTCCTTCAACAAAAATAGCTCCAAAGGAACCCGATTGAACATCTAAAGTCATATTCCTGTTTATTTTTGTGCTGCTTATTTGACTTTCATCAGTAACAACTAATTTGTTTACATTACCTGAGTCAACTTTTAATGCTCTCGTTATTAAATGCTTTAAGGAAATTTCATTAGATTTATTCGATACTATGTTAACATTTTCTGCAAATACATTATCTAAATTGAAACCTCCTTCACTTGATGGGTTTAAAATAAGGTTTCCTGAAATATGAACATTATTCAATGTTACATTATCTGCAAGAACATATACATCCCCATAAATAAATGCATTTTTTATAGTAACATCTTTAGCTGTTATTTTTAAAATATTGTTAATCATCTCGTTTTGTCCAACTATTTCTGATCCTATTACAGCTCCCTCTTTATCCAATATTTTTATTGGATTTTTTACTTCAAATGTTTTAGATACGACTATGGAATCATAGCCAAGCTTTGAGTTCTTTGCTTTGTTTAACGCAAGTCCTGCCCTTTTTGCATAAACTGTTATATTATAGATCCCAGCTTCACTAACCGCCGTTGACACTTTAAAATTATTTCTTCCAAGAACTTGCCCTTTTGTATTATATTTTGTTGGATATCCGTTTTTAGAATTCCAAAGTTCTGTAATTTTTCCCGTGCTTAAATTTTTGATCTGCACCCTGTATTCAACTTTTCCTGGGAAGTTAGATGAGTTAACCGTAAAAATAATCTTGTCACCTATATAATATACATCTTTGACATTCGAACTGAACTTTACGATAGGATACTTAGATGTTACTGCAGCAGATGCAGAATTGGTAGATAAAAGTAAAAGAACAATAAAAAGAGAAATCAAATATAAAATACGCTTCAATGTAAAACCTCCTTAGTTTATGTAACTTCCTTAAATTATACATTGATTCAACAAAAGTTTCCATCAAAATTAATTGGTAATTATTCTTTAATTTCCCTTGCAATTTTTGCCTTTCATTTATTCACTTGCCATAACATATTTATATATTAAGAAAAAACTGGGGGATTTTTTGGAGCAAAGAAGAAATTCTGAAATAGTTTCTGTGCTTTTTAAAATGCAAAATCTACAAAAGGCAATATTAAATTCAATAAAACATCTTAAAGGAATAAAGCCGCAAAAAGAATCTATGGAAAACTATAATAGCTGCTTTAATACACTTCAGGAAGCTTCCTTTTATTTTTTCCAAGCAACTGGATTTTTAAAATCCCAGTATATAGATGGATGCCTTTCATATACAAGCAAAAATTTCTTTTTAAACAAACTCTTCCTTCCTTCCTTTAAGTATTTCCAATCATTACAAAACAGCTTAAATTTAATACAAGTAGATGATATCTATCAAGAAAGCCTCATTCTTTTAAAGAACAAAATAGAATTCATAAATAATACGTTGTCTGAATTATTATCAGATATAAATTCATTTAATTAGATATGGTAAATTATAGAAATGTCAAAAAGTCAAAATGTCAAGTGGCAGGCACTAAAAAAGCTGCTAAGGGTTCTCCTTAGCAGCTTTTAATCTTTACATTTCTTTCTTTGAAAACCTTTAAAACCTCATCATAAACTTCTTCTACTTTTATTTCTTTTACTTCACTTGAATTTCTAAGTTTAAATTCAACTATTCCATCTTTAATCTTCTTGCCTACAGTTATTCTAATTGGAATTCCAATAAGGTCTGCATCGTTGAATTTAACTCCTGCCCTTTCGTCTCTATCGTCGATTAGTGTTTCTACTCCCATCTCATTGAGCTTATTGTAAATCTCTTCTGCAACTTTAACCTGAAGTTCATCCTTCATAACAACTGGAACTACTATAACGTGGAAGGGAGCAATTGATAAAGGCCATATTATTCCCTTTTCATCATGGTTTTGTTCAATAACTGCAGCCATAGTTCTATTTATTCCTATTCCATAGCAGCCCATTATAATTGGCTTTTCTTCACCTTTATCATCCACAAAGGTTGCTCCCATAGCTTGTGAATACTTTGTTCCAAGCTTAAATATATGTCCAACTTCAATACCTCTGTTTATTGTAATTTCTGCTCCACACTTTGGACACTTGTCACCAATTGCAATATTTCTAAAGTCTCCAACTGTTCCTTCAAAGTCCCTTCCATAATTTGCATTTATCATGTGATATCCTGTTTCATTTGCACCTATAATCATGTTTTCTATATACTTTACTTCATAGTCAATTAAAAGCTCATCCACTTTAATTCCTATAGGTCCTGCAAACCCAATATCAGCCCCTGTAGCCTTTCTGGCTGTTTCAGCATCTGCAAGTTCAAGGTTTATACATTTTAAGTGGTTTATAACTTTAGTTTCGTTAACGTCCCTATCTCCTCTAACCATTACGGCAACTACTTTATCATCTGCTTTATAGATCAATGTTTTTGCAAATTTTTGCGGTGTAGTGTTAAAGAAGGAAACGAGCTCCTCAATTGTTCTTACATTTGGTGTTTCTACTTTTTGAAGCTCTTTAAGTCCTTCTTTTGCTTCCACCTTAACTTCAAATGTTGGTGCCTTTTCAATATTTGCAGCATAATCACAACTTGTGCAATATACAACTTCAGCTTCTCCGATATCTGACTTTACCATAAACTCCATTGATCCAGTTCCGCCCATCGCACCTGTATCTGCTTCTACAGCCTTATAATCAAGCCCGCATCTGTCGAATATTCTGCAATATGCCCTATACATCTTGTTAAAGGATTCATCAAGTCCCTCCCAAGATGTATCGAAACTATAGGCATCCTTCATTGTAAATTCTCTACATCTCATTACTCCAAATCTTGGTCTTCTTTCATCTCTGTATTTTGTTTGAATTTGGTAAAGGTTAAGTGGCATATCCTTATAGGATTTTACTTCGTTTCTTATAATGTCTGTAAAAATTTCCTCGTGAGTTGGTCCAAGGCAGAATTCTCTTCCGTTTCTATCGAGAAGTTTAAACATTTCTGGGCCAAACACTTCCCATCTTCCCGATTCCTTCCATAGCTCCGATGGTAAGAGGGCTGAACAAAGTATCTCCTGTGCACCTTCTCTATTCATTTCCTCTCTAACTATCTCTTCTATTTTTCTAAGAACTCTAAGCCCAAGAGGTAAATAGTTATAAATTCCCGATGCAAGTTTTCTCATCAATGCCGCCCTTAGCATTAGTTGATGGCTTGGTATTTCAGCTTCTGCTGGAACTTCCCTTAATGTTGGCATAAATAAGTTGCTAAGTCTCATTTTTCTCCCTCCTTGTGTAAGTTTCTATACAAAAAGCCTTCACCCCTATAGGGCGAAGGCTTACTCCGCGGTACCACCTAAATTTTAACTCATTTTGGATAACGGCAAGTGCCGGCATAGCTCATCGCTAGCTGCTCCAAAGCGGGTTCGGCTAAGTGAAAACCTTTCAGCCTATGGGTTTTCTCTCTGGAATTTTAGCCTACTATTCTTTTTCACAGCATTTTTATATTTAGTTCTTTTTATAATTATATTTTTCATTTAATTTGCTGTCAATATTCTACAATATTTTTAAATTTTATTTAACACAAAGTTTTTACTAGTAAAGCTACAGCATGAGCTGATATACCATCCCCACTACCTGTAAAGCCTAGACCTTCTTCAGTAGTTGCTTTAATATTAATATCATCTATACTTATATTTAATGTTTTCGAAATATTTTCCCTCATTTTTTCTATATAAGGCATAAGCTTTGGTTTTTGAGCAATTATTGTAGCGTCAATATTCGATAAGGAATATCCCTTTAATTCAATAAGTTTTTTACTTCCTCCAATAATTTTAAACTATCTACACCTTTAAATTTTTCATCGGTATCCGGAAAATGCCTTCCTATATCCCCAAGAGCAGCAGCTCCTAATATGGCATCCATAATAGCATGAACTAAAACATCCGCATCTGAGTGGCCTAAAAGTCCCTTTTCATAAGGTATTTCCACGCCGCCTAATATAAGTTTTCTTCCCTCTACTAATCTATGAACATCATATCCGTGACCTATTCTCATCTAATTCACCCCATTTTGTAATTTTTTAAGTTATTATTTACTATTATAGCAAAAATGTTCAAATATGATATTTTTAAGGTATGCAAACGATTGAATTTATTTTTAAAAAATTTTATAATGTTTTTAAAAGGATTTGTAAAAATGGGGGAAGTATCTTGAAAAGGTCTTTAAAATTAAAAACAAAAATCTCAATAATATTTTCTTTAATCTACATAATTCCGCTACTCATATTTGGAGATATCCTTTATCGTAAAACTTACAATATTAACCTTAGCACAGCTTATAAAAATCTTGAAAACCTTCAAAACTATGTTTCAAGTAATATTTCTAAAGCCATGAACCAATATTCTAATTTTATTTTCATATATTCCGTTAATGAAGATTTAAAAAGAAATACCTACATATTGCAGACAAACCCTAACGATGAAGCACAAAATATTTTAAATAATACATTAGATAACTATTTGGCAAATTTAGATTTAATTAATTTTATATTTATAACAGATAAAAACGGAACGATTATTTCGACTCCATATAAGCACAAGGATATGAAGGGTAAAAATTTTTCAAACTATAATTTTTTTAAAATGTGCCGTTATCAGCCAAGACCATATATTTCAGAAACATTATTAGACGATAATTTCAAGACCCCTTCAGTGGTCATAAGCAACCCGATTAAAGGTGAAAATGGAGAATTTATAGGAATATTAGGAGCGTCAATCGACTTAGAAAGGCTTGCAAGCAAATACGTAGAAGGCATTAAACTGGGGAACCAGGGATTTATATTCATAATGCAAAGCGATGGAACAATAATAGCCCATCCTGATTCACAGAAATTAATGAAAAAGATATGGCCTCAACTGAGTATGGAAATAAAATTTTAAACAATAAAAATGGAAAAGTCAATTTTGATTATAAAGGAAAAAAATACATCGCAATATTTAGCACCAACGATTATCTTAAATGGAAATTTGTTTCAGCAACTCCCTATGAGGATATAATGGCAGTTAGTAAATCCATAATGAAAACTATATTACTATTAATATCTATATCATTGTTGGCAATACCTCTCCTAATATTAATTATTTCAAGATTATTATCTAAACCTATAAATAATATATCAAACCTAATGACTAATGTTTCTAATGGTGATTTTACCGTAAGAATTCCTGTTCATTATAATGATGAAATAGGGCAAATTTCAAAAGACTTAAACAATGTTTTAGAAACGATAGGAAAATCTATTTTCAATATCAAAAATACTTCAAAAATGTTCACCATGCTTCGACTGAACTTAATGCTATAACTGATAAAATATCAACAGCTGCAAACGAAGTTGCATGTTCAATAGAAGAAGTAACAAAGGGAATAGGGCAGCAAGCAACTGATTTAAATGATATAGTATCTCAAATTCATGATTTTTCTAAACAGCTTGATGATATAAACTCTAATCTTTTAAATGTAAATACTAAAACCTACGAAACTGAAAATTTAGCTAACACAGGTAAAGAAAAAATAAATAAAATAATTAATTACTTTGAAGACATCCTCTCAGGATACAAACAAGTTATAGAAAAGCTTAATGAATTATCAGAACAAATACAAAGCATTTCTAAAATAACTGATACCATAAACGGCATTGCTGAGCAGACAAATCTCTTAGCATTAAATGCAGCTATAGAAGCTGCAAGAGCAGGTGAAGTTGGAAAAGGCTTTGCTGTAGTTGCTGATGAAGTTAGAAAACTCGCTGAAAAATCGCAAGAATCTTCAAATGAAATTAAAAAATTGATAGAATCTATCATCTTAGAAACCCAAGACGTTATTTCAACCTCCAATAATGTTGATGCACAAATTAAAAATCAAATAACTCTTGCAGAAGATGCAATAAATTCATTTAATAATATACTAAATTCAATTGAAAACATGCCTCCATATATTGCCAAAACCTTTGAATCTGTGAATAAAACTATAAAAGCTAAGGATACAATTCTTTCTAAAGTTGAATCAGTATCATCTGTTGCACAGGAAATTTCAGCATCAACAGAACAAATTTCATCATCGACGCAGGAAATGAGTTCTATTATAAATGAAGTAACAGAACTCTCAAGAAAGCTTAAATCAATTTCCGAAGATCTCAATAACAAAATCAACAAGTTTAAAGCATAGATTTGCATAGGCAACGGGTTGTTCTAAATTAATAGAATAACCCGTTTTGTTAATAATTTATTAACATTTATGCAAATTTATTGTAAATATTTATCTATAAACTTTATAAGTATATTATAATTAAATGAAACGACGAGGTGTTATTATGATGGAAACTATCCTAATAGTAGATGACGAAGAAAGATTAAGGGATCTTTTAAAGGCTTATCTTATAAAGGAAAATTATAATGTTCTTACAGCTGAAAACGGCTATGAAGCATTAAAAATATTAAAGTCCCATAAGATTCACCTTGCTGTAATTGATGTCATGATGCCTGTTATGGATGGTTGGGCACTATTAAATGAAATAAGAAAAACCTCTTCCCTACCTGTCATAATGCTTACTGCAAAATCCGATGATGATGATAAATTATTAGGATTTGAACTTGGAACTGATATTTATCTTACAAAGCCTGTAAGTCCCAAGGTTGTAGTTGCAAATGTAAAGGCCCTTTTAAAAAGAACATATTATACAGAAGTAAATTCAAATCATACATCATATAATGGCATATATATTGATGAAGATGCCCATAGAGTCTTAATTGACGGTGAGGAGGTTTTCCTTTCGCCTAAAGAATTTGAAATACTTCTTTATCTTTTTAAAAATAAAGGTATAACCCTAACACGAGAAAAAATACTTGACGCAATTTGGGGATTTGATTATGATGGTGACTTAAGAGCAGTAGATACTCATGTAAAAAGGTTAAGGGAAAAATTAGGATCAAAGGGATACCTTATATCAACAGTTAGAGGCTATGGATACAGGTTTGAGGTGAAACATGATAAGAATTAAAAGTTTAACGACAAAATTGTTTTTAATAAACGCAGTAATTTTTATATCCTTCCTTCTTCTAACTATGTTATTTCTATCTCTTTTTTTGAAAAATTTTATATCTCACAAAAAATAAACGAAACTGAAAAAACATTAATCGAATTTGTAAATAAATACAAAGAAGCCAATACTATTTCAGAGGTAGAAGGCGTCCTTTTTGAAGTGGAAGAAAAGTCAAATTCCAAAATAATGGTTTTGAGCGAAAATCTAATGCCTAAAATTTTTAGATTAGATGGTAGGGACAAGGTATTAAAAAATAGATTGCTTTTAGATGTAATAAAAGGGATTAACCGGTCACAAATGAGATTTATAAGGAAAGGCAATAATATAACTACCTTTTTTTAACTGATAAAAGTGAGCCTATAATAGGCATTGTCAGCATATATAATTTAGACAATAAAGAGCTTATTATTTGCGCAACATCGTTACAGCCTATAAATGAGGCTGTATTTGTAATCAATAAAATATATATATATTTCATTCTGTTAGCCATTGGCATAATCCTTATATTATCATATTTATATTCCAAAATTATATCGAAGCCTCTAATTGAAATGAATAAAGTCGCAGTAAAGATGGCAAATCTAGATTTTAGCCAAAAATGCAACATAAAATCTGAAGATGAAATAGGAAGCCTTGCTAACAGCTTAAATGTCCTCTCTGAAAATCTAAACAATGCTTTAACTTCTTTAAAGGAAGCTAATGCAAAACTTGAAGAGGACATTGAAAAGGAAAAAAGCTAGACAAAATGAGAAGAGATTTTATTGCAGCAGTTTCCCATGATCTTAAAACACCTATTGCCCTCATTGAAGGCTATGCAGAAGCATTAAAGGATGGTATATTTGATGATAAAGATAAAGATTATTATCTTAAAATAATACTTGATGAAACAAAAAGTATGACAAACCTTGTTGAGGATATGTTAGAACTGTCAAAACTTGAATCAGGAAAATTTGAACTTTCAAAAGAAAACTTTAAATTGGATAAATTGATTAAAAGTATCGTTAATAAATTTAAAGGACCTATTGAAGAAAAAAATATCACTTTAAAATTAAATCTGATAGACGATATGGAAGTTTTTGCTGACTTTGATAGGATGAATCAAGTATTAACTAATTATATTACAAATGCAATAAAACATACTCCCGAAAACGGCACTATTTATATTAATATGATAAATGAAGATGGTCAAATTAAAGTAGAGGTCGAAAATACAGGCTCCCACATTCCTGATGAGGAAAAGGAAAGAATATGGGATATATTCTATAAACTCGACAAGTCAAGAAATAGAACACTTGGCGGAACAGGAATCGGGCTTTCTATTGTAAAAAACATCATGCAGCTTCATGGCGGGAGTTATGGAGTTGAAAACACCGACAAAGGAGTAAAATTTTATATAACGCTACCAAAAAGGGCTGCTAAGCAGCCCTTTAAAATTCATCTATTTTTTAACTGTAAATTACTTATTTTACCACTACTAAAAAGCATCTTCATACATCTTCTTTTAATTATGTTATTTTTTAAACTATATACGACATTAATAAACTTATTAACGAAATAAATAAACTTGATATAATGCCTAAATATAATGGCTTAAGTCCTACCTTTTTCATTGATGCTATATTCAAATCTAAACCAAGTCCAGCCATAGCTAATGTCATCAAATACCCATCTATCTTAACTAACAAGTCCAATATATTCTTAGGAATTTGAACAATAGAATTTATTATAACTACCCCAAGAAAAAACAACACAAAATGCGGAACAGAAACATTTTTTAAACTAAACTTGCTGTTTTCTCGTTTTGATGAAGCTAAACTCAATATTAACGTAACAGGTATAATATATAAAACCCTCGTTAACTTAACGATAGTTGCCTGTATTCCCACATCATTTGAAACAGCAAATCCTGCTGCAACTACCTGAGCAACTTCATGTATTGACGCTCCTGTCCAAATGCTGTATAGTTGTGAATTCATTTTAAAAATGTTAAATATAACCGGATAAATAAACATAAAGATAGTTCCTAAAACAGTTATAACTCCTATAGAATAAGCAACATCTTCTTCATCTGACTTTATAATAGCATCTGCAGCCGCAATAGCTGCAGCTCCACATATAGAAATACCTGTTGCTAATAATATGGTTAATTTTTGTTTTAAATTAAATTTCTTACCGAGGTAATTTGTAAGCAAAATAGCAGATGTGCTTGAAATTAAAATTATAATAACAGCTTTAGGTCCAATTTTTAAAATCTGTGAAAAGCTAAGTTTAAATCCAAGAAGCACTATTGCAACTCTAAGTACCTTTTTAGAACAAAATTTAATTCCATCTTCAAAGTTTTGGGATACGCCTACTGTATTTTTATTAATCCTCCAAGTATAATTGCTATTATCAATGTGCTTAAATTAAGTTTTTTATTACCCATATGTTTTGAAGTAAATATGTTAGAACAGTAATAATTATACCTGCTACAACACCTGGGATGATCTTTGTATCCATAATTTTAACACCTCCTTTTTAAATTTTAAACTCAAACAAATAATAAGTAAAATAATATTATTTTATATCATCCATAACATAATAGTTATATACTAACAAAGTTGTATGCATAATCAATAAACACATTTAGTAGATTTGAAAAATATTTGTCCTTATGATATATAAAATAAAATTTTCTACTTAAATCAACATCTTTTACCTTTAGCATAGAAATACGCCCTAAGTTTACTTCATCCTTAACACACCTTTTAGACACACAAGAAATACCTAAATTAGCCATCACTGCTTTTTTATAGCTTCTGTATTTCCAAGCTCAAAGGCAACTTTGTATTCTATACTGCTTTTATAAAATGCCTTTTCAAAAACCTCCCTCGTTCCACTTCCAACTTCTCTTAATATAAACTTTTCATCCTCTAACTCCTTTTTGTCAATTTCATTAAATTTAGCTAACCTATGATTTGAAGATACTATAACCACAAGCTCATCATCGCAAAAATCCTTAACTACTATTTCTTCTGAATAGATAGGTCCTTCAACAAAAGCAATATCAATTTTGTTTTCCAACAACATACTCTCGATAATCTTGGTATTTTCAATTGCAATTGAAATTTCAATATCTTTGAATACATCACTAAAACTTCCAATTATTTCAGGAAGAAGATAAATCCCTATAGTCGTGCTTGCACCTATCTTCAATTTTCCATATTTTAAGTTAGCAATATGCTCTATTTTTGTTCTACATTCATCATAAATATTTAATATTCGCCTAACATACCCTAAAAAATTTTTCCTTCATAAGTTAAATAAAGTTTTTACCAATTCTCTCAAAAAGCTTAACCCCAAGCTCCTCCTCTAATTCAGAAATAGCCATACTAACTGCCGGCTGACTTATATATAAATTTCTAGCTACTTCTGTCATATTAAGAGATTTAGCTACTTCAAAAATATTTTTAGTTTTCTCTCATTCATCCTTGTGCCTCCCTTCCATTTCTAAGCCAAGCTTAAGTTCATTATAGCAAAAATCTATTATAAAAACTTAGGGCTGCAGCTGCAGCCCTAAAAATCTACGGTTATTACTTTATTTAATTCTAAACTCCTTTTAACATCAATAATCCTTTGATTTCTTGAACCCCTAAATTTTAATTTTAAATCCTTCTCCTTTAATATAAAAGGTCCATCTATTAATATATCTATATTTTTCAGTAAGTTTAAATATTTATATTCTTTTATAAGATCATCAAAATAAAATCCTGTATAAGCAATAATATGATAGTTATGCTTTTTTAACATATTTGCAAGATAAGAAAATGCTTCCGCCTGAAAAAAGGATCTCCTCCAGTAAAGGTTACACCGCCTATAAATCTTCTTTTAAAATATCATTATAAATATCTTCAGCATCCATTAAAACACCTTTATTAAAATCATGGGTTGATGGATTATGACATCCTTTGCAGTTGTGGCTACATCCTTGAGCAAAAATTGCATATCTTATTCCAGGACCATCAACAAAACTTTCCCTTTCTATTCCCGCTATTCTTATTTTCATCTTATCACCTCATTTTATAAAATTAAGCGGCGTTTTGCCGCTTAATTCCACCCATGCTTTACTCTATCATAAAGTTCTTTTTCTTTGCATCATTAAATCTGTCAATAGTAGATAAATATCCTGTTATTCTCCTTATCCTTCTTATATCTTCACTACCACATTCTGGACATTCGTTATGGATAATTCCCCTATGTCCGCATACTCTGCACTCATCTATCGGGAAGTTTATTCCTGCATATCCAACATCGCATTTTGCCATCCATTTTAGTATCTTTTCAAAGGCCTCAATATTGTTTTCGACTGTAGATGGGAGTTCAACATAGCTTATATGTCCACCATTGCAAAGTTTATGGAATCTTCCCTCTATTTCAATTTTGTCAAAAATGCTAATTTCTTGTGTTACTGGAACATGGTATGAATTAGTATAATAATCCTTATCAGTAACACCTTCAATTAAACCAAACATTTTTCTATCGTATGGAACAAATCTTCCTGCTGTTCCTTCTGCCGGCGTTGCATAGCAAACAAAATTTAGCCCTGTTTCTTCTGATGTTTTATCTGTATACTTTCTTATATATTCAATTATCCTATAACCTAATTCTAATGCTTCCTTATCCTCGCCATGATGCTTTCCAATAAGTGCCTTTAAAGTTTCTGCAAGTCCTATAAATCCTATTCCTAAAGTTCCATTTTTTATAGCTTCCCTTATAGTATCTTCTTCCTTTAAATTTTCTGAACCCATATAAAGCTTTTGTCCCATAAGGAAAGGAAGGTCCTTTACCCTAAGATTTGCAAGCACTTCAAATCTATGAAGAAGCTGCCTTTTACATAGATCTAAAATTTCATCTAAGTTCTTAAAGAAACCATCGATATTTCCAAATCCAGCCTTAAGAGCAAGCCTTGGAAGGTTTATTGTAACCGGTGCTATATTCCCTCTCCCTGCTGATATTTCAAGGCCGTTTCTGTTTTGAATTGTTCTTGTTCTACATCCCATATATGAAATCTCATCGCCGTATTTTGCATTGAAGCTTGAATCCATAAAGCTAAAGGTTGGATTCATTCTATGGGCTGCAACCTTCATTGCAAGTTTAAATAAATCGTAATTTGGATCGCCTTCTTCAAAGTTTATTCCTTTTTTAATTCTAAACACAAGGTTAGGGAATATCGGACTTTCTCCCCTTCCAAGCCCCTTATCAAAGGCTTCAAGCATTGCTCTTATTACCATTCTTCCTTCTTCTGAAGTATCTGTTCCAAGGTTTATGCTGCTAAAGGGGACTTGTGCTCCTGCCCTTGAATGCATGCTGTTTAAATTATAAACAAGGGCCTCCATAGCCTGGAATATTTCTTCATAGGATGGCTTTTCTTTAAAGGTTCTTATAACCGCAGCCATAGCTTTATCGAAATGGGGGAAACTTTGACCGCCATACATATCGTTTTGATTGCTTTGAAGAATTATTGCTGCTTGTGCTGTTGCAGAGGATATCCTCTTTGGCGGACGAATATATCCATATCCTGTATTAAAGCCATTTAATAAAAGCTTTGTAAGATCTATTTGAAGACAATTTAAAGTTTTGCCGTAAAAGTCCAAATCATGGATATGAATATCGGCATTAATATGCGCCTTTGCCATTTCTTCCGGAATCACATTATGTAAATAATACTGTTTACTTGCAGCTGATGCAATTTGCAGCATCTTAGCTGAAGGAGAGTTCCCTATGTTTGCGTTTTCTCTGCTTGTTTCCTTTAATATTTCCTTTACAACATCCATAAGCTCACTTTTTGCTTCTCTATATCTTGTTCTTTTGGCCCTATATAAAATATACGCCTTTGCAGTTTTTGCATGACCGTTTTCTATCAAAACCTTTTCAACACAATCCTGAATAAATTCCACTGTTGGAATTTCCTCATTTGGAAGGTTGTTCATAATGTAGGATATTACCTTCTCAGTTAATTCTTCGGCCTTTGAATAATCCGTTCCCCCTACGTTTTGAGCTGCCAAATAAATAGCTCTTGTAATTTTTTCCTTTGTGAAGTTTACTACTCTCCCATCCCTCTTTTTACTTGAGTAAGCATCAAAATCTCCCCTTTTCAAAAATTACCACAATATTTTGTGCACTTTAAAAATTTTACCCACTATATATAGTTTTGTCAAATTAAGTTTATTTTATTTTTTAATCTAAAAACATATTAAATTCACTTTTTCTAAAAATATCTTTTCTTATTTAAAATAATCGTCATTTGACATCATGAAAATCGTAATGAAATTTACTAAAATTATTATTGCAAATTCATTGAAATTTTGCCCTAAATTTATTATTATATAAGTATGTTATGAAATTTTTGTATCATTATCTTGCATAAAAGAATAGAATATAATATATATGCTTAGGAGTGATTTTATGAAAATCCCAAAAACCATGATGACTCAGCATCCTGATAACGCAGCAGAGTATATTTCTATTCAACAAGAACCAGAAGAAGCCTTGTTTTCTCTTCTCCCTCAAGATTTAGGGGGACTTGGCATTGATGAGGTTATGATAGATTTTGAAGGAAAATTAACACCTTATCATCAACCCCTTCAAGTGGCAAACGAGCTTTTTCATAATGGTCTAATCCCTGGCAAAGATGTCTTTATAACTCCAAGACTATCAAGTGCAGATAAAGAAACAGTATTTAGACAAATCATGTGCATAATGGCTGCAGTTGAAACAAATTTTTCTATGTTTGAAAAAACACAATATCAAGCAATAAAGGAAGTAATCGTCCCCATGTGCGAATCTTCTAAGGATCTTATTGATACCCTTTCTCGAATTCAATCAGTAATTGAACTTGGAAACAAAAACTTTAGTATCAAATTTGATGAAGACTCAATAAATATTATTCCTCTATTCGAAGATGTGGTCTCCCTTGTAAATATCGACAATTTATTAGAAGAATTTATAGATGGTTTAAAAAATAAACCAAAGTATATAAGGTTCATGATCGGAAGAGCTGATTCCGCCTTATCCTATGGAATGGTATCAAGCGTCTTGGCAGTCATTTTATCTATTTCTAAAGCAAAGAAATTAGAAAAAATAAACCCCACTAAAATTTACCCTATAATGGGTTGTGGTAGTCTACCTTTTAGAGGGCAACTTACCTTTGAAAATATAGAAAACTTTCTTAAGACATACTCAGGAATAAAAACCGTAACAATTCAATCGGCATTAAGATATGATCATGGATTTGAAAAAACAAGAAGCCTTGTAAAATATATAGAACAAAACATAGACAAATATAAAGCAAAGGAATTTTCAAATGAAGAAATTTCTATAATAAAAGATTTTATCTCCATTTTTACAAAATATTATCTTAAATCCTTTTAAAAATCGCAGAAACAGCAGCAAATATATCCATCTTTATTCCCAAAAATCGCGACAGATTGGCAGCTTCTAAGAAGGGATTATCCTATCATAGGGAATTTGTTGACCTTAATAAATTTGCAACAATAATCGAAAACGAAAAAACAAAAGAAGAAATTTTAGAAATCGATACCACCTTAAATGTAAACATCCCAAGGGCAATTTCCTTTACCGCTGCAATGTATACCATAGGGATGCCACCCGAATTCTTAGGAACAGGCCGTGCCCTTAGAGAAATTAAAAATAAATATGGTGATTTTGGAATAGAAAAGCTCATTGAAATTTATCCACAGATAAAAAACGATATGGAATTTGCTTTAAAATATGCGAATCCAAACATTACAAAGCGTTTTATTGCAGAAGAAGTAAGGAAGGAATACGAAATAGATATAGCCCTTACAAGAGAAATACTAAATCTTGATTTTGACGTGGAAGCAAATATAGAAAACAGCTTTTACCATACCCTTTTAAAAACCGCAAGGCCAATACTTTTACATCTTTTAGGCAAGGAGTCTCAAATACTTGATAATAATTGTCAAGAATACAATATTTTAAAAGAATTAATTATAAAATTAGGAAGTATTAGAGGTGGATTAGGTTAATCCACCTCTATCTATAAAAGCATTATATTGTTTTCCAAACATTTCGTATATAGCTCCTCATCCCATACGGAAACTTGAACTTCTCCTATATGGGCCTTTCTTAAAAGAACATGCATATCCTAGATTGTCCTATGCCTCCACCAACAGTATAGGGTAATTCTCCCCTAAGGAGCATCCTATGGAAGGAAAGATTAGTCCTTTCCATGCACCCTGCCTTTTTAAGTTGATATATCAATGATCTTTCATCAACCCTAATCCCCATAGATGAAACCTCAAAGGCACAGTTTAAAACCGGATACCAAAATATTATATCTCCATTTAACTTCCAATCATCATAGTCTGGCGATCTACCGTCATGTTTTATTCCTGATTTTAGTGTATCTCCTATTTGCATAATAAAAACTGCCCCTTCTTTCTTTGCAATTTCCCTTTCCCTCTCCTTTGGTGTTAAATTAGGATATAAGTCCTCAAGTTCTTGACTTGTAACAAAAAAATGTCATCAGACAATATAGGCGTTATTGTTTTATATTTTTTACAAATATAATCTTCCGTCCTCTTAAACACATCATAAATATCCCTTACAATCCTCTTTAATGTTTCGACGTTTCTATCCTTTTTATCTATTACAAGTTCCCAATCCCATTGATCAACGTATATTGAATGAAGGTTATCTAAAGTTTCATCTCGTCTTATTGCATTCATATCGGTGTATAAACCTTCACCTACAGAAAAACCATATCTTTTTAAGGCAAGCCTTTTCCATTTAGCTAGGGATTGAACAACTTCTAGAGTATCATCTTCAATGTCATAGGCATCAAATCCAACCGGTCTTTCTGTTCCATTAAGGTAATCGTTTAAACCACTTTTCCTTTTTACAAACAATGGTGCCGAAACCCTTGTAAGATTTAGCTTTCGTGCAAGTTCCCTTTCAAAGTAATCTTTAATATTTTTTATGGCTATTTCTGTTTCCTTTAAACCTAATAAAGGAACATAATCCTTTGGAAATATTAACCTTTTCATTTTATCCCCTCCTTTGTAATAAAAAACCTTTCATCCCTAATGGGACGAAAGGTTACTTCCGCGGTGCCACCCAAATTAGCAAAGCCCTCTTTAACGATACGGAGATAAACTCGATATCGC
The DNA here is from genome assembly GCF_028872215.1 of Caloramator sp. Dgby_cultured_2. Classification (NCBI taxonomy): domain Bacteria; kingdom Bacillati; phylum Bacillota; class Clostridia; order Eubacteriales; family Clostridiaceae; genus Caloramator; species Caloramator sp. Dgby_cultured_2. Next base: position 105,971 of record NZ_CP118396.1, on the reverse strand, counting down.
CTACCTTTTAACAGCGTAGCCCCGTCTAAGCCTACTTTTGCAATTCGCAATTTCGGTTAGAGGCTCCAAGATGTTCTTCGGAATAAGTCTAGCGCTAACCTCCCACCATCGTTAGCTCGCTGAAGCATCAACTTGTTCCTACTCTTCTTATCATCGCCTTTGCAATATTTTATTTTTATTTTTTCTTTTTAAAAATAATTATACTTTATAATTCAAATTTGTCAATATATTAGTAATTAAAAACAACGTTTTATTTGCAATAAAATAAATTTCATCCTGCAATTTCTTGCTAAGTCCAATTTTAAAATCTATATCTTCTACTTCTATGCCGATTATATAAATTTCTTTAGCCATTTTAGATATAATATTCCATGGAAAAAAACATGGCAAAAAATTCATTTTGCTCTGGGAGTTCGGGCTTAAATATTTTTACTTCCCTACATTTTCTGAAGATATCATGGCATCTACAAAGATTACTACATCATCTTCTTCTATTATGCTAAATAAAAAATTTATATCCGTTTCTAATATAAAAACCTCAATATTATTCTCTTCAAGCTCTTTTTTAATTATTTTCAATACCTCAACCGAAACCCCATCATCCCCCATTAAAATATTACCTATTCCAATTACCTTTACCCCATTCCTTCATCTCCTTACGGTTACATGAGTTGCACAGGATATGCAAGGATCAAAGCTTCTTACGATTCTACCAACCTCAACTATATCATTTACATCATTAATTTTAGTCCCCATCAAGGCCTTTTCTGTTGTCCCAAAAGAATTTTCATCCCTTGGTGAAAAGTTCCATGCAGATGGGGTTATTATGTCATAACCATTTATAATATCCCCTTCTAAACTTACAAAGTGAAGTAATGCACCCCTTGTTGTATCTGTAAGTCCTATCCCTTCAGCTTTATCTTTAAATTGATATTTTATCCTTTCTTCAACAGGCTCTATCCTTTCTATCAAAACTTGCATTATTTTTAATATAACTGATGCCTCAAGACACCTTGCTGTTATCCTATCCATGGTTGAGTTTTGAAATTTATATCTTCCGCTTAGGATCATCCTTGCTAAAGGGCCCACCTCCATAGCCCATTTATCATATCTTGGGGACTTAACAAAGGAATAGGCTCCTTCTTTGTTTATATCTTCTACTACTTGCCCACCTTCTATCTTATACCATGAGTAAACTATATTTTCTCTAATTTTGTCTTTATCAAAGTCTTGCCTTATCCCATTTATAATAACCGAAGGCTTTACATAGAAAAAGTCTTCATAGTCAAATAGTCCAAAGCTTAAAAAATTGTTATATGTGTCTCCCTTTTCAAAGTAATCGCTGTAATAATTAGAAATAATATCTACATCCTCAAGCATGTAATTATCTACAAAATCCTTTATTTTATTTATCATAGATTTTAACTCTTCTATTTTAAATCTATCCAAAGAGCCAGTTACAACTCCCGGTAAAATACCGTGATTGTGGGGCGATTTACCCCCTAAAAGGGCAACTCCAACATGGGCTAGTTTACTATACTCTATGCTCTTTATATAATCCTCTTGAATCTTCTTGTTTAAATTATCTGGAAGTCTATAATCCTTATGACATGTTTCTGATACAGGATTAATAGAATCAAATTTGACATAATCCGGAACTGTAAATAGGTAAAAATGTCTTATGTGGTTTTGAATTATATCAAAGGCGTGTATTAAGTCGCGGATATATCTTACATTTAACGAAGGCGTTATTTCTAGTGCATCCTCAAGAGCCAATGTTGATGCGACAGAATGAGCTGATGAACAAATGCCACATATCCTTTCGGTTAAATAAACAGCATCTAAAGCATGCCTTCCCTTTAAAATTTTCTCAAAGCCCCTAAACAGATTCCCAACCGCCTTTGCATCAACTATCTTGTCACCCTCAATTTCAACCTCTATCCCCAAAAATCCACTCATCCTTGTTATAGGATCTATAACAACTGTCTTTCCCATATTATCCCCCTAAAACCTGATAAAAGGCTCCATGCCGTCTGGAAAATAAGCATTAGCACATCCAATACAGGGAGTATTATCACCTATCGGCCAGTTAATACCGCTATTCCATCTTCTAGTTGGGCAATCTGTTCTTGTCACAGGGCCTCTACAGCCTAATCTAAACATACAATAGGGCTCCCCTACATTTTGTGCAAATATTCTATTGTTAAAATAGGTCCTCCTTGGGCAAAAATCATGGATGGTAAATCCGTAAAATAATAAAGGTCTTCCCTCATCATCAAGTTCTATGCCATCGTTTGTTATAAGATATGCCAAAGTGCCTATAATCCAATCCGGATGGCAAGGGCACCCTGGAAGATTAATTACGTCTCTTCCTAAAATCTCCTTTGCGCTTTTTGATTCGGAAGGGTTAGGATTTGCCTTTGATACCCCGCCAAAGGAGGCACATGTTCCAACGGCAATAACATGCTTTGCCTTATTACCTGAGATTTCTACAGCTTCAAGAACAGTAATTTTTTACCCTTATAACTTGCTATTACATTAAAAAGCCCATTTTCCCTTGTAGAAATAGCCCCTTCAATAACAAGAATAAATTCTTCTTTAATTGTTTCTAAAAAGATTTCAAAGGCTTTCTCACCATCGCAGGTCATAAGGCTGTTGCTAAATTTTAAGTTGATCATATTGTTAAGAAGATATATTACATCAGGGTAATTGGCATTTAAAGGGAAATGGTGTTCCCAGAACACCCAGTCCCTTCAATCCATACTACATTTGGCTTATTAACCCTTCCATTTTTAATTAGCGTAATAGCTTCTTCTGCTAAAATGTTTGATAATGAGTTTTTGTTTTTTATAATTTCTTCTACGCAACCGCTAATCTTCAACCGATATCCCCTAAAGATTGCTTCCTTTTATCTTTCCTACTACTTCAAGTTTTGAAAGTTTATCTTCACTTTCATGACATTTATTATATTCCTCAGTAACATCTTTACCAGCCAAAACTCCAAAATGGCTTCCTCCGCCCCACGAAGCAATTAAAGTTACATCATAAACAATTCCATTTACAGCAACATAGGCTGGTTTTCCATTCCTTCCATCAAAATTTGCAAGTTCCTCCAAAGTAAATTCTTTTAATTCCCTCTTACCTTCATTTTGTCTTAAAATATTTAATGCCTCCTCTAATTTTAAATAGGCTTCGTCTATGCTGTCTATTATCATATTTTTGTAATGTTCCTTCCCAAGGGGGCATAAGGTCAAAAACTCCATCGAATAAAGTTCTTTTATTCTTTCTAAAATTCTTTCTAGATCCTCCTTTAATTTACAAATATCCTCCACAAGACCACTCCACATAATTTCTTTAGTAAAATTATATTAATTTACGTCCCCTAAATATACGATATCCTCAAAACTTCCATCTTCTTTAATCACTTCAGACAATTTTTTAGGATATATTCTAACATCCTTTAAATTCTTTAGATCTATCCATTCTATCCCTATTTGATATGCATCCTTTTCATTTGCCTTTTCATAGTTTATTTCACCCTTTAAAAAGCATATAAACATATATTCTATTTGGTGGACATCGCTATCCCACTCTTTAAATTCATGATTTTTCCCAATGTAATCCCTTACAAATTTTAAATCTCCAACCTCAACTTCAGCACCTATTTCCTCTTTGCATTCCCTTTTCAATGCCTCTATTATATTTTCCCTTTATTTTGCCCACCACCAGGAAGAAGATAAAATATCCCAAACTGATCCTTATTTTTGTGCATAAAAGCTTGCCATCTTTAATTATTATTGCCTTAGCAGAATTTCTAATAGACATAGTCCACCTCCAAAACCATATTATTCTTGAGAAATACTATAATTAATTATATAATAACTTAATAGTTATAACATAATGTTAGGAGGATGCAAGTTGAAAAAGGGAGAAATTTACGAAGTTGAAATAAAGGATGTTAACTTTCCTAATAAGGGAATAACAGTTATAGATGGTAAAACCGTATATATCAAAAATGCTATATTAGGTCAAAAAGTCAAAATAAAAATAGTAAAAAACAAAAAAGATTACGCTGAAGGAATAATCATAGAAACTATAGAAAGGGCAAATAATGAAATAAACCCTCCCTGCAGCGTTTTTGGTTTATGTGGCGGGTGCTCCTATCAATCCCTACCCTATGAAGATCAAATTGCTTTAAAGTCAGAACAAGTAAAAAATTACTTGATGAAGCAGGAATTAAATACGAATTTCTAGGAATTGAAAAAGTCCATTAGAGTTTGGATATAGAAACAAAATGGAGTTTACGTTTGGAGATGATGAGGGAAAACTAGCTTTAGGGTTGCATAAAAAAGGAAAGTTCTATGAAGTTATTACAACAGATGATTGCAAAATCGTCCACGATGATTTTAATAAAGTATTAGATGCTACCCTTTCCTATTTTTCTAAACTTAATATCCCATACTACAGCAAAAAACTCATGAGGGATATTTAAGGCATCTTGTTTTAAGAAGGGCCTTTAATACTAACCAACTGCTTATAAACATCGTTACTACCTCACAGTTAATTTTTGATTTTAAAGAATATGTTAATATGATTCTTTCATTAAACTTAGAAGGAAAAATAATGGGAATACTTCATACGATAAATGATTCCATTTCAGATGTGGTTCAAAGCGACAAAACAGAAATACTATACGGAGTTGATTTTATAGTCGAAGAAATATTAGGGCTCAAGTTTAAAATAACAGCCTTTTCCTTCTTTCAAACTAACTCTAAAGGCGCAGAAAGATTATATTCGGTTGTAAGGGATTTCGCAGGTGATACAAAGGATAAAATTATTTTCGACCTTTATTCAGGAACAGGAACGATAGCTCAAATTATGGCACCTGTTGCTAAAAAGGTTATTGGAATAGAAATAGTTAAAGAAGCTGTTGAAGCAGCAAAGGAAAATGCAAAGTTAAACAACTTAGAAAACTGTGAATTTATCGCCGGGGATGTCCTTACAAAGGTGGATGAATTAAACATAAAGCCGGATATCATAATTCTTGACCCACCAAGGGACGGAATTCATCCTAAGGCTATAAATAAAATAATCAATTTTAAAGCACCAAAACTCGTTTATGTATCTTGCAAACCCACATCCCTTGCAAGGGATTTAAAGGTATTCGTAGAAAACGGATATAAGGTAAAAAAGTAAAATGCGTTGACATGTTCCCACATACACCACACGTTGAGACTGTTGCGTTAATAGACAGATAATAACTAAAATTTAGGGGTAGAAGGCTGTTGAAAAAGTTATATTTTGATAAGCCCCGTGAAGGATTTCTTGGCATTCGCTCATTTCGCTAAGCAATTCTAAGCTTTTCTTTGTTATCAAAGTCCTACCCTCGTGAGCCGACATCCGTGTCGGCCACTCGGCTCTGCACGTCCATGTGCAGAATTACGGACTTTTGAAAAGTCGATAAGCAAGAATTGCTAAAGCTCATGAGAGATGCCTTTTTGAAATCCATTCACGGGGCTCTTGTAAAGTATGAACACCAAAGAGGGTTTGTCTACAATCTGCGGGGTTAGATCAATCTAACCCCTTTTTATACTTATAACATATAAATTACTGTTCCACCTATTATGTTGTTTTGCTTTAAAAATGCTGCAATACTATTTAATTATACCTACTAATTCTGGTAGTCCAAAGGGAAATACAGGCTGCCTTTAATGCCCTTCCCATGTATATCCCCTTTTTCAGTCTTTAGCAATTATTATATCAAAATATTCCTTCTAATTCATGCTATTTTCATTAATTATAAGTTATATTAATTATCAAATATTTTGTCGATAAAAATTTATTATTTTTCAATAATATTTTATTGTATTTCAATAAATAATGTATTAAAATATAATTAACATTATAAAGTGAGGTGCATTTTATGAAACGAGAAACCCTATTTTTAAAAACAGCCATTTTGTTTATCGGAATTTTTGTTTTTGGACTATGTGTATTTGGGCTACCGATGGTAGCAATTGATGCTGCAAAGATTTATCCTAAATTTGTTTACATGCCAATCTTTGCTGGATTATATATATCTGTTGTTCCCTTTTATTTGCTCTATTTCAAGCAATAAATATATTAAACTACATTGATAAAAACAAAGCCTTCTCAGATTTATCGGTAAAGGCTCTAAAATATATAAAACAATGTGCGGTTATAATTAGCATTATTTATATTTCTATGATGCCATTTTTGTATATCATTGGAGAAAAAGACGACGCTCCAGGTATTATTCTAATTGCACTTATAATTATATTTGCTTCCTTTGTAGTTGCAGTATTTGCTGCAGTTCTCCAAAAGCTTCTTGAAAAGGCAATTGAGATAAAATTAGAAAATGATTTAACGATATGAGGTGAAAATATGGCAATTATTATAAACATTGACGTGATGCTTGCTAAAAGGAAAATGAGTGTCACTGAACTTGCAGAAAAGGTTGGAATTACTATGGCTAATCTTTCGATATTAAAAAACGGAAAGGCCAAAGCTATAAGGCTATCAACATTAGATGCAATATGCAGAGCTTTAGATTGCCAACCTGGCGATATTTTAGAATATAGAAAAGATGAATAATCTATTGATTTATGGGAGGTTAAAATATGGATGTTAGTAATTTTATTTTAAAAAACATCGATAATCCCCACGAGCTTGAAAAAATGTTTAGAAAAGATCCTGAAGAATTTAAAAAGGAATTTGAAATCGCCTGGAAGCAAAAACCTGATTCTCAGGTTCTTTCAGTTTGGTATGAAAGGTTATATTTTAATGATAACGCTGGTTCAAAAATAAATTCAATATGCAAAATGATTTTTTGTTAATGGGTATTTTAGCAATATTAGCTGGAATAAGCACAAGAATATTGATGCATTTTGTTGAAGGAGAAATAATTGCTCCTGCTAATCTTGTATTTAGTGTAATTCCCTTTATTGCCGCTTATTTTATTTACAAAAGCAATCCAAGAAAAAGTATAGTTTACACAATAACATCCTTGTTTTTAGTTTCAATTCTTTATATCAATACTCTTCCTTTAGAAAATAAAGATAGCATTATTCTTGCTCAAATACATCTTCCGATATTTTTATGGGTATTATTAGGTCTTTCATTCGTTGGAAATGATTATAAAAATACTTTGAAAAGATTAGCGTATCTAAAATTCAATGGTGAATTTTGTATACTCTATGCCAGTATGGCAATTAGCGGGATGATACTAGCAGCTTTAACTATACAACTATTTAGCATTCTCGGAATGGATATTTCTGAAATCTATTTTGAAAATGTGGTTTTATTCGGTGCTTCTACCCTTTCTGTTGTTGCATCATATTTAATAATTAATAACCTTAAACTGACTAAAAATATTGCACCATATTTAGCAAAAATATTTAGTCCGCTTGTATTAGCCACATTATTTGTTTATTTAATTACAGCACTTTTAATTGGTAAAAACCCATTCGTAGATCGCAACTTTTTATTGACTTTTAATGGTGTTCTAATTGTTGTATTGGCTGTAATAATATATTCCATTACAGAAGGCAGAAATGAAGAAAAAAGAATATTACTGATTATATAAATTTTGCCCTTATAATCCTTGCGCTTTTAATCGACAGCGTTGCTTTATCAGCAATAGTATTTAGGCTTTCTTCCTATGGTATTACTCCAAATAGAATTGCAGTATTGGGTGCAAATTTGCTTATTTATATAAATCTAATATGGATTATGCATGCCTATTTGCGTTTCCTTAAAAACAAGACAGATTCTTCATCAATCCAAAAGGTTATAACTAATTATCTTCCAATATATGGTTTATGGGCAGCATTTGTAACATTTTCTTTCCCTATTATCTTTAAATAATGTATATATGATTATATATATATTAGTAAGGTGGGTTGCAATATGGCAATAGAAACAGTTCGTGAATACCTAAAAAATATAACAAAGACAAGGATATTATAGAACTAAACACATCAAATAAAAATATAATAATAGAAGTATATGAAAACAATGAAAAGATAATTAATTTAACTTCAGAAGTTAAATCAAAGGGGATAATAAATACATTAAATTTGCAAAAAGAAATTAATCTTTTAATCGACAAATCCTTTGTTGACATAGCTGATTACATAAGAGAACAAAAATAAATCCATAGACTAATGCTTAGTCTATGGATTTTAATATTTCCTTTTTACTTTAAGAACCGATGGTGCACTCATGCTAAGCTCGTCTATTCCATAATCTATTAAAAGGGGGATCATACTAATGTCAGAGGCCATTTCTCCACACATTCCAACCCATTTACCTTCTTTATGGGCATTATCTATAACCATTTTAATCAATCTTAGAATTGCAGGGTGGGACGGTTCATAAATATTAGAAACTTTCTCATTCATCCTATCAACAGCTAAAGTGTATTGAATCAAATCATTTGTGCCAATAGAGAAAAAATCAACTTCTTTAGCAAGCAAATCCGATATAATAGCAGCTGAAGGAACTTCTATCATAATACCTATCTCAATTTTATCAGAAAACTTTTGTCCTGCCTTTTTCAATTCAGCTTTAACATCCTCTAAAATCTCCTTCGCCCTTTTTATTTCATCCACCTTAGAAATCATAGGGAACATTATTTTTAAATTTCCATAGATTGAAGCCCTTAAAAGTGCTTTAAGCTGCGTTTTAAATAAATCCAATCTCTCAAAACAAAGCCTAATTGCCCTTAAACCTAAAAATGGATTCATCTCCGTCCCAACATCTATATAAGGTATCTTTTTATCTCCACCAACGTCTAAAGTTCTTATGATTACAGGTCTACCCTCCATCTTTTCTAAAACGTATTTGTAAACCTCAAGCTGTTCTTCCTCTGTTGGTGCTGTTTCCCTATTCATGAATAAAAATTCCGTCCTAAATAGTCCAATCCCATCAGCACCATATTTTAAAGCAACATCAACTTCCTCTTTAGAAGAAATATTTGCTGCAACTTCAATTCTTTTGCCGTCCTTTGTTAATACCTTTCTATCTTTATATATTAATAGTTCCCTTTTCTCTTCCATTTCCCTTTGGATTTTATTTTGGTATTCATCAATTAGACTTTCATCAGGATTTATATATATAATTCCCTTTACCCCATCTAAAATGATTAAATCCCCAGTTTTTAATATTTCCGTTGCATCCTTTATCCCTGATACTGCAGGAATTTCAAGGGCCCTTGCAATAATTGCTGAATGGGATGTTTTTCCCCAAGTTCAGTTATAAATCCAAGGACATATTCTCTATTGAGCTGAGCTGTATCTGAAGGCGTTAAATCCTTTGCAACTATAATACATTTATCCTTTATATCGCCAATTGAAGTTTTTTCTTCTCCTTTAAGAGCTCTTATTATTCTGCCTCCAATATCCCTTATATCCGCTGCCCTCTCCCTCATATATTCGTCTTCCATGCTCAAAAATACCTTCAAACATTTCAACCGTTTCCTTAACTGCATATTCAGCATTAATATTTTGTTTTATTTTTTCTATGACAGAAGCCCTAAACTCTTCATCCTCTAAAATCATAAGATGAGCCTCAAATATTAAAGCCTTTTCTTCTCCAAAGTTTTTAACTGCATTTTCTTTAATTACTTCTATTTCTTCCTTTGCTTTTAAAATTGCCTCTAGAAATCTTTTTATTTCCTTTTCAGTATCCTTGACTTCATATCTATTAATTGCATTTTCTTCTTCCCTTATTACATACGCTTTTCCTATTGCTATTCCTGATGATGCTGCAATGCCCTTTAGCATAAAAACATCTCCTTCATTCAACAAATGTTTCTATTAAGTTTATTATAGCATCCATTGCTTCCTTTTCATCTTCTCCATTTGCTTTTATTATTATTTCATCTCCATTTGATACCCCTAATGATAATACGCTCAATATACTTTTTGCATTTACATCTTTTCCGTTTTTATTAATCATAATTTCACTTTTAAACTTATTGGCCTCCTTCACAAGAAGGCTTGCTGGTCTTGCATGAAGCCCTGTAGGATTTTTTATTATTACTTTTCTTTCTATCATAGTATTCCCTCCAATTCTACTACATTATAAAAGGCAGGAGGCCCTGCCTTTTATTAAATTTATCTTTTTGGTTTAAGTGCAGAAATCATAAATCCAGTAACTAAGGTTCCTATAATTATTGCTATCGTATAGAGGAATAATCCTCCTACAGCATTTGGAATTGGCAATACGAATATTCCACCATGCGGAACTGCAAGAGTGCACTTAAATGCCATTGAAAGGGCTGCAGTAACTGCAGAACCGACCATTATGGATGGTATTATTCTAAATGGATCTGCCGCTGCAAATGGTATAGCACCTTCTGTTATAAAGGATATTCCAAGGAAAAATGCTGCTTTTCCAGCTTCCCTTTCTTCTTCAGTAAATTTATCCTTTGCAATAAGGGTTGCAAGGGCAACTCCAAGAGGTGGAGTCATACCAGCCGCCATAACTGCAGCCATTATCATAGATGGTTGACCTGCTGCAAGGGTTGAAACCGCAAAGGTGTATGCTGCTTTGTTTACTGGACCTCCCATGTCAAAGGCCATCATAAGTCCTAAAATTATACCTAAAGTTATAGCACTGCCTCCACTCATATTCTTAAGCCAATTTGCCATAGCATTATTAATCGCAGCTACCGGCCCACCTATTATATAAATCATACCAAGGCCAACAATAAGTGTAGAAAGAAGAGGTAATATTAAAACCGGCATAAGCCCTTCCATAGTCTTTGGAAGTTTAATAACCTTCTTTAGCCATGCTACAACATATCCTGCAGCAAAACCTGCTATAATACCACCTAAGAAACCTGCTCCAAGTTTTCCAGCAAGAACACCGCCAACCATACCTGGAACAAGACCTGGTCTATCAGCTATTGAAAAGGCTATAAAACCTGCAAGGATTGGAACCATCAATGAGAAGGCACCGCCACCACCGATATCCATGAGGGCTGCAGCTAAAGTTCCCTTTTGTTCAAAAGCCTTAATACCAAACATAAAGGATAAAGCGATAAGTATACCACCTGCAACAACAAATGGAATCATGTAAGAAACACCAGTCATTAGGTGCTTATAGGCTCCAGTTATCTTTTCCTTAGATTCCTTTTTTGCCTCAAAAACCTTGTCTACATATTCCTTCTTTTCCATAGCCATAGCCTTTTGAATTAATCCCTTTGCATCCTTTATTGCGTCTTTTACACTAGCTTTTACAATAGGTAGTCCCCTGAACCTTTCCTCGTCAACTTTTGTGTCAACTGCCAAAATAACTGCATGGGCTCCTTTAATATCCTCATTTGTTATTTCGTTTTCTGCACCAACAGAACCCCTTGTTTCAACCTTAATGTCCACTCCAAGCTCCTTTGCTGCAATTTGCAATGCCTCCGCCGCCATGTAGGTATGAGCTATACCTGTAGGGCAGGACGTAACTGCTAAAATTTTCATAGAAAAATCCCCCTTTAACATATTTAAATTTAATTGAAGGCATTAATAACATCCTCAAAATCCTTTGCATTAAAAAGCTTCTGTCTAACATCCTCATGCATTAGTTTCCTTGATATAAAGCTAAGTATATGGAGATGGGTATCAGCTGCATCTTCTGGAACAGAGATTAAAAAGAATATATGTGCAGGCTTTCCATCCATGGAATCAAAATCAATTCCATTTTTGATACTCCAAAGGTTATGCATGGCTCTACAACCGAAGAATCCTTACCATGTGGTATTGCAATTCCCATTCCTATTCCTGTTGAAAATTCCTCTTCTCTTTTTAGAACGGCCCTTTTAAAGGATTCTTTGTCCTTCAATTTACCATCCTTGTAGAGCATCTCAATTAACTCATCGATTGCTTCTTCCTTTGTCCTTGCTTTTAAATCAAAGGACACCCTTTCCTTTGAAAACATCATCTTTATGTCCAATTTACATCCACCTTTCAATTTTAATTTTTTTCATTAGCTTATTAATGTTTTCTAACTTCGGCGATTTTGTTCCTTCCTCAATAATTGCAGCTGTAGCAGAAGATACGGCTAATCTAAAAACTTCCTCATCCTCCATATTTTTAGATTCACCAAAGGCAATAGCTGCCACCATTGCATCCCCTGCTCCTACAGTGCTTTTAACCTCCACCCTTTCAGGATAAGCATAAAATATCTTATCCCTTGTTACATAAAATGCCCCATTACCTCCCATCGAGATAACCGCCTTTTCTGTCCCTTGGCTTATCAATTCCTTTCCTACTGAAGCTATGGAATTTAGATCATCTTTAAAATCCATTATCATCCTAAGTTCATTAATATTAGGTTTAACTATGTCTGGCTTTGCTAAAAGTCCATTTTTTAGAGCCTCTCCATCTGCATCTAATATCGTTATAGCACCTATATTCTTTAAAAGTTTAATCAACTCAAAATAGATATTGTTATCAGCTCCCTCAGGAAGGCTTCCTGATAATACAAATATATCTCCTTGCCGTGCATAATACTTTATTTTTTCAAATAATTTATTAATATCCTCTATAGTAATCCCAAACCCTTTTTGATTTATATCAGTAAAAATGTCGAATTTATTCTCTACTAATTTTATATTTGTCCTCGTTTCACCTTCTACATAAATAAAATCATGTTTAATTCCAAGCCTATCAAGCTGTTTAGTAAAATTCCCCTATTTTCTTGTCCTAAAAATCCAAGGGCAATACTTTCTCCACCAATGGATTTAATAACTTTAGAAACATTAATACCCTTTCCCCTATATCGATTAAGCTTTTAATGCTCCTATTAACATCCCCTTTACAAGTTCATCCAAATATACAGCCATATCAAAGGCAGGATTTAAAGTAACTGTGTAAATCAATTTATCTACCACCTTTATTCTGTTATAACTTCTACACCAAGTTTTTGTATTTTACCTTTTCTTCATCCTCCATATTATTTGTAATGATATAATTTACCCTCGATACCGGGCATATCAATGAGAATGTTACTTCATTAAATTTTGAACTATCTACACAAAGGTAAACTTCCTTTGCGTTTTCCATCATGGCTCTTTTTACATTTGCCTCCATCGAATTTGGTGTTGTAACTCCAAATTTTATTGAGACTCCATTTGCTCCAATAAAGGCCTTATCAACTCTAAATTGCCTTAACGTGTCTTCAGCAATAAATCCTACCATAGCCTTTGTTTTTGGTCTTATAATCCCACCTGTTATAATAACCTCAATGTCTTCCCTGCTTGAAAGGTCATTGGCAAGATTTACTGAGTTTGTAATTATAGTTACATTTTTAGCGGTAATATATCTTGCAATATATTGGGTTGTAGTTCCGGCGTCAAGGATAATTGTATCGCCGTCGTTAATAAGCCTTGCTGCAATCTTTCCTATATAGTCCTTTTCACAAAGATACTTGTCCTGTTTTTCAATAAAGGAAGGTTCAAAATTAGTATGAAAACTGTTTACAGCACCACCATGGGTTCTTACTATTGCCCCCATAGTTTCAAGTTCATTTAAGTCCCTTCTTATGGTAGATTCAGATACATTGAACATTTTAGCAAGTTCAGAAACCTTTACACTTTGTCCACCTTTAATCAGCTCGATTATCTTATTTTTCCTCTCTTCTGCAAACATATAATCACCTAATCTCATTTTTGATTATTTATATTATAATTTATGCTCACTTTTGCTCATTTATGACTATTTTAATTATAAATCGTCAGAAAATTAATGTCAAGAAAAAAGCATCCGTAAATTTGGATGCTTTAAAAATTTCTTAAAACTGTGATAAATCCATCTAAAATTTGGTGGCTTATTTTAAAACCCTTTTTCAAGTAAAAATTCAATGCCTTATCGTTTCCGTTGGATACAAATATAAATATATCTTTTATAATATCGAAGGACTTAAGCCACTCCATTGATCTATTAAAAAATGCACTAATTGTAAAAATTACACTATAGACACATAACTTCTTATAAGATAAAATAAATTTATGGTAATAATTGTTAATACAAAAATTTTAGTCAATAATAATCCCCTATAAACGAGGTGTTATAAAGTGAATCAAAATATTCAAACAAAAATACCTTTACTTGGAAAGATTTTTACGTTGAATTTGCCAATAGGTTGCTTGCTTATAAAAACAACCGGCCGCAACTTCTTACAATAATCAAAGATACCTATGATGATGTAGGATTACGCTACCCTTTTTTAGAAAAGGATGGAAAACCAATTGATGACATTTGTCCATTTACAGTATTTGGATGTTTCAACAAAGGAATAACCATTGAAAATCGAATAGCCATTATGAAAAAATTAGGTGATAAACTTGGTGTTAAAGCCAAAACACCAACTGAATTTAATGGTATTCCAATATTGAACAATTTGAAGGCTTGGTTTTTCGGCTTTAAAGCAGACCGTAGCGAAGATGATATTGATAATCTTTGGAATCTTTTTGAAGCAGCAATAAAATATGCAGATAATCCATCTAATGACAACGAGTTATTATTTATAACTTATTTTGACAAAGTAAGGAAGCAGCAAGGGGTAAAATGGAATATAACTGTGGGACTTTACTGGATACGTCCACTATTTTATCTAAATCTTGATGAACGTAATAGAAAATACTTAACTCAAATCAATACTCCATATTATTCAAAAATAACCAGTATTTCTGATTTAAAACAATTTCCTGATGCAAAAACTTATTTGGAACTCATTTCAACTTGTAGAACAATATTTGAAGATATTAACTGCCCTCATAAAAGTTTTCCAGAATTGTCATATGCAGCATGGGAAAGCACAATTATAGAAAGTCAAAATGATGGTTGGATTTTTCAAGTTAATCCTAATTATTATGACGTTATAGGTGCTGTTAAGGATCTTGAAATTATAACATGGAGCATTAAGCAATATCAAAATCAAATAAAAAAGGTGATCGTGCATATATGTGGGTTTCAGGTCAAAATGGTGGAATTATAGCTTCAGGTATTATTCTATGTGAACCAGAAATTAGACAAGATGAAGATTCAGATCCTTATATAATTTCAGATAATATTAATTCAGGGGAATATCCTGTTGTAGATATTAAACTTACACATAAATTAGTTGATAATATTTTAAAAAAGAGGATTTATTAGCAGATGAACGTTTAAAAAATATAAGCTTTTTAAAATTCCCAAATCAAACAAATTTTAAATTAACTAATGAACAAGCAAATATAATTGATGCCATTATCACTAATAAAATTCAGTATAAAGAAAAATTTATGTTAGGTTCACCTAAAAAGCGATATTGGATTTATGCACCAGGTGAAAATTCTTCCAAGTGGGATGAGTTTTATTATCAAGGTATTATGGGAATAGAATGGGACGAAATGGGCGACCTTAAACAGTATAAAAGCAAAGAAGATATGAAAGCAAAGATGAAAGAACTATATGGCCCTGAATTGTCATATAAAAATTCTGCTCTTGCAACTTGGCAGTTTGCAAATGAAATACAAATTGGCGATATTGTTTTTGCTAAAAAGGTATGTATAAAGTTATCGGGCGAGGTATTGTTGAAACAGACTATATATATGATCCCAGTCGTAAAAGTTATAAACATATAAGAAAAATTAAATGGACTCATAAAGGCGAATGGGAACATCCTGGACAAGCAGTAATGAAAACACTTACTGATATTACTCCTTATACCGATTATGTTCAAAAATTAGAAGCTATATTCATTGAAGATAACAATTCCGTCATTATCGAAGAACCAGAGATAAAATATGAATCTTATACTAAAAATGACTTCCTAAGTGAAGTATTTATGACTGCTGAGCGTTATGATACTTTAGTCAATCTACTAAAAACGAAGAAAAACATAATTTTACAAGGTGCACCTGGAGTGGGCAAAACCTTTGCAGCTAAAAGGCTAGCATTTTCAATAATGGGTCAAAAAGACACAAGCCGAGTTATGATGGTTCAATTTCACCAAAGCTACAGCTATGAAGATTTTATTATGGGCTTCCGTCCCTCTAAAAACGGATTTGAACTCGCATATGGGCCTTTTTACCAATTTTGTAAAGCAGCCCAAGATGATGATGAGAGGGATTATTTCTTTATTATTGATGAAATTAACGTGGAAATGTAAGTAAAATCTTTGGTGAGTTGATGATGCTTATTGAAAGAGAAAAGCGTGGCGAAAAGATACGTCTGCTTTATTCCAATGAATTATTTTCTGTTCCATCAAACGTTTATATTATTGGAATGATGAATACAGCAGATCGAAGCCTTGCTATAATCGACTATGCCCTTCGAAGAAGATTTGCTTTTTTGAACTCGAACCCGCTTTTGATTCTGATGGTTTTAGAGCGGTAATGCTCAAAGCTAATAACCCAAAATTTAATGCCCTTGTTGATAAAATTAAAGCTTTGAATGACTTCATCTGTAAGGATGAAACACTTGGAAGTGGTTTCCGTATTGGTCATAGTTATCTTTGCACTAATGATGAAGTAACAGATGAATGGTTGGAGGCTGTTATAAAGTATGAAATTTTACCTCTATTAAATGAATATTGGTTCGATGAACCAGCTAAAGTTGAGCAATGGTCAAAAAGTCTGTGTGGTGTCTTAAATGGTTAGAATTAAAAATATTTATTACATGCTCGCTTATGCATATCAAATTTTAAATGAAGAAGGATATAATAACATAACTGCAGAAGATTTTGACTATGCTTCGGATTTATTTGCTGCAATTCTATCTAAAGGAATTACTAATCAAATAAAAAGAGGTCTTAACAAAGAATATCTTGAAAGAACTGAGGCTATAAACAGGCCTATTGGGAAAATAAATATCTCAGCCTCAATTAAGCAAAATTTTATTACTAAAAAACAATTTGTTTGCGACTATGATGAACTCTTAGAAAATTCATATATGAATAAAATTCTTAAAACTACTGCTATGCTTTTACTGCGCTGTCAAGAAGTATCAATAAAAAATAAAAATGCTTTGAAAAAAGTAATGTTATATTTCAATGAGGTTGATGAGATAAAACCTGAGATGATTCAGTGGTCAAGTATAAAATACCACCGAAATAATTCTACATATAAGATGCTTTTAAATATATGTTATCTAATAATTGAAGGTATGCTTATGACTGAGCAGAACGGCACTTTAAAAATATCACGTTTTATAGATAATCAACATATGCATAGACTATTTGAAAAATTCGTTCTTGAATATTACCGCAGGCATTACCCAGAACTCAATGCATCGGCTGCACATATTGACTGGGATGTTAATGGTAGGCACATAGAATATTTACCTGTTATGAAATCAGACATCACTTTACGATACAAAAACAAAATCCTAATCATAGACACTAAATACTACTCGAAAACAATGCAAACAAATAGCCTTTTTGAAAACAAGACATTTCATTCCAATAACTTGTATCAAATTTTTACGTATGTAAAAAATATGGAATCATTCTTTGCAGGCAAAGTAAGTGGTCTTATACTATATGCAAAGACTGATGAAGAAATAGTTCCAGACAAGTGATTTCATAATATGTGGAAGCTATATAAGTATTAAAACGTTGGATTTGAATACTGATTTTTCAAATATAACCAGGCAATTAAACACCATTGCAGAAAGTTTTATAAATTAATAGTTGTTTATCAAACGTTATTTAGTAATGGATTTTAAATTATCAGAGCCTCTTTCGTTTAATTTTATTGATCTATTAAACCGTAAGAGGCTCTTTATCATAGATAAAAATTAATTCCTTTAATATTTTAATCTCCATTTAATACAGGCTGTTGAAAAAGTTGTTTTTGATAAGCCCCGTGAAGGATTTCCCCGGCATTCGCTCATTTCGCTAAGCAATTCTAAGCTTTTCTTTGTTTTCAAAAGTCGAAAAGCAAGAATTGCTAAAGCTTATGAGAGAAGCCTTTTTGAAATCCATTCACGTAGCTCTTGCAAAATCTGAACACCAAAGAAGGTTTGTTTACAATCAGCATTTAATAATGGTTTTAATTATCATCGATCAATCTTTTTACTTCAATGGGATCATTGGTAGGATTATTACATACAAAATTTTTGCAAACATAGGCTGTTGTCTTGTCATTTAGCAAGGTTTGATTTATTGTATATTCTGCAATATTGTGTAATCTTTTAGCCTCATCTTTATCAGTTGGTTTTAAAATCATAACTTTGTTTGGCAAGAATTCTTCGTTAATTAATTTAACCATATTCTTAGTTCCACTTGACGTTTTATCTCCTACTATTACTATTTCTAAACTATCCCCAATAGCAAATTCAACTGCACAAAGTAAAAATGAATAACCCATAGGCATATCTTTAACATTTTTGAAAAGGCTCTATAAAGTTTATGAGCACTATCCTCATATTCGGTTTTCCCTGTAATCCTTGCAAGCCTTAATAGATTTAACATCATAACAGAATTTCCAAATGGTATTGCGCCATCATAAATCTCTTTATTTCTAATTAGAAGCTCTTCGTTATCATAAGGTGTAAAATAAAATCCCCCACTCTTATCATCAATAAAATACTTAAATACATCTTCATTCAGTTTTAATGCAGCCTCCAAATATTTTATTTCAAAGGAAGCCTCATATAATTCTAATAATCCCCAAATAACAAATGCATAATCATCAAGATTGCCATATACCTTCCACTCACCATCTCTATACATATGATAAAGTCTTCCCTTTTTCTCAAGTGCATTTAAAATAAAATCAGCTGCATCCCTTGCTGCATCTTTATATTTTTTATCTTCAATTGCCATATATGCTTTAGATAGAGCTGCTATCATTAAACCATTCCAATCAGTAAGGATCTTATCATCAAGCAAAGGCTTTTCCCGCTTTTCTCTTATAGTGAACTACCCCCACTTATAGAAGTGGTGGCTTCGTGGTCAAGGTAACTTCTGTTACCAGATTACCCACGCTCAAAGGGCTGTTCCTTCCCCATATATACCAATCACATGGCTAATTTTAGCAAATTCTTGCTTGCATTTATATCTCTATCATGAACTGCACCACACTTTGGACATTTCCATTCTCTCAATGCTAAATTCTTTACATCAGGATTTTTATATCCACATTCACTACATGTTTGACTTGATGCATAATTTTGTGGTGCTATTATTATTTCTCTGCCATACCATCTTGCTTTATATTCTAACATCCTTCTAAATTCTGCCCATGATACTTCTGTTATTGCTTTGGCTAATTTATGATTTTGTTGCATATTTTTTACCTGTAAATCTTCTAAAACTATCACTTGGTTTTCGTGTATAATTTTAGAAGATAATTTGTGAAGAAAATCTTTTCTTTGATTTGATATTTTTTCGTATAATTTTGCAAGTTTTTGTCTTGTCCTTTCATAGTTTTTACTTTGCTTTTGCTTTCTTGATAATGATTTTTGTATAATTTTAATTCTTTTTTCTGTTTTTCTTAACCATTTTGGATTTTCTACCTTTGTTCCATCAGATAAAATAGCAAATTCTTTAATTCCTAAATCTATACCTACTTTTCTATCTATTTTAGGTAATTCTTTAATTTCTTCTTCTACAAGTATAGAAGCATAATATTTACCTGTTGGCGTTTTTGATATAGTTACGGATTTAATTCTTCCTTCAAATTGTCTGTGTTGTTTTATTTTTATTTTTGTCTTTAACTTTGGAACTTTTAGATAACTATCTTCAAGTGTTACTGTCCCATTTTGATTATTTGTAGTATAAGACTGGTAACCTTTCTTTTTCTTGAACTTTGGAAAGGCTGTTTTTTATCTCTAAAGAAATTTTTATATGCTTTTTCTAAATTAAGTTGTGCGTTGGAAAGTGCAAGACTATCTACTTCTTTTAGAAAAGAATATTCTTTTTATATTGTGCAGGTGTATTGTTTAGCATTTCTCCTGTTTTTTATAGTATTCTATTTTGTCATGTAGCATTTTGTTGTATATAAATCTTACACAACCAAATACTTTTGCAAAATATTCTTCTTGTTCTTTCGTTGGATATATCCTGTATTTATAAGCCTTTAGCAAAGTTACACCTCCTTCCTGTAATACTGATTATATCATAAAAAGAATTTATCAATCAACATTCATCACCCACTTATAGAAGTGGGCGACTTCTGTTACTCTTTAGTTAAATCAAGCATTCCAATTCTACCAAACTTGCTTTCCTTTGGAATATATGTCGCAGCGTAAAATGGTTTTTTATCCGATATCATTATTATAGTTAGAGGCCAACCTCCTCCTCCCGTCATCATTTGGCATACCGTCATATAAATTGCATCAATATCAGGTCTTTCTTCCCTATCAACTTTTATACTGACAAATGTTTCATTCATAAGTTTTGCCACTTCTTGGTCTTCAAAACTTTCATGGGCCATAACATGGCACCAATGGCAGGTTGCATATCCAATACTCAAAAATATAGGCTTATCTTCAGATTTAGCCTTTTTAAATGCCTCCTCTCCCCAAGGATACCAATCAACAGGATTGTAGGCATGTTGCAAGAGATAAGGAGATTTTTCCTTTATTAACCTGTTATGAACACCAATTTTACCCTTCATTTTTTCACCCTCTTGAAATTTTTATATTATTAAGCTTATCAATTTTAGTTTGTCAAGACAAAAGTTTTTAATTCTGTTGCACAATAATTTTTTATCCAATAAGAGCTGAACATACAAAGTATCTCATAAAGAATCTGTTAGGATTCTTGTCGACTAATTTAACATTTTGATCCTACCATTCATATAATATTATTGTGAGTATGTTGAAAGGGAAAGAATATGTATTATCCTTATTTTTGCCCTTACTTAATGAATCAAACAAGAAACACTAAGGAAACTATGTTTACCCCCTTCATTTCTTATCCATGCCCTTACTTTGTTAATATGCCTTTTTATAGCGATGATTTTACCTATGATGATTCATGCTATATGCGCTCTGAGTCAAGACCAGATTATTCAGGGCATTATCAAAATGAAGGTTTAATTGAGCTTAAGGATTATGGCTCCAAACCCTTTGTAGTTGATATTGAAAAGGCTACTAAGCAAAATAATAATTTCCGTTTAGCTCTATGGACAGGAAATCATCTTCAGCTTACTTTGATGAGTATTAAGCCTGGCGAGGAAATAGGCTTAGAAATTCATCCTGATGTTGATCAGTTCTTGCGAATTGAAGAAGGGCAGGGAGTTGTCATGATGGGGGATAGAAAAGACAGGTTAGATTTTAAAGCAAATGTTTACGATAACTATGCAATCTTGATACCCGCAGGCAAGTGGCATAATTTAATAAACACAGGTAATAAACCGCTTAAACTTTATTCTATTTATGCTCCACCTGAGCATCCAAAGGGCACAATTCATAAAACAAAAGAAGATGCAGAAGCTGCTGAAAAGGAATACAAGTAAGATTACAAATATTATTAAAATTAAACCTCTCACTTGCAAGTTGTTTGCCAGTGAGAGGTTAGCATTTTTACTTAAACTTTACAGCAGTCCCATAAACGATAACTTCTGCAGCCCCTTGCATTATATTACTGGTGGCATATCTAACATTAATTATAGCATCTGCTCCTAACTTTTCAGCTTCCTCCACCATTCTTTTGGTCGCGATAGCCCTTGCTTCGTTCATCATCTCAGTATAGGATACTATCTCACCGCCAACTAAAGTTTTAAGTGCGCTTAAAATATCCTTCCCTATATGCTTAGAATGGACAACTGAGCCCTTAACAATAGACAAAGTCTCAAGCTCTTTACCCGTGATAAAATCAGTATTTACTAATATCATCTTCCTTCCCCTCCTTTATTTCCTTAATTCTTTCAAAGGCAACATAGACAAATGAGCCTATAATAAATAAAGCTATAAAAACGATTAAATAGGCAAAAAATCTTGGGACCGAAGTTGAAAATATAGCTGAAATAATCCCTATAAAATACGAGCCCATTATTATAGTTCCAATAAATGCAATTAATAAGACAGTTAAAATACCTTTTTTCATAGTTCACCACCTAAAATTTATTAATATATTTTTTTACTAATTCTAACCCTTGTTTGTAATATTCCGGTGCCTTATAATACGTCCAGCAACAAATTCCAAAGCCTAATCTCAAAAGATAATAATCAAGCCTTTCAAAAAACCATCATCAATACTAATATATTTTTTATACCCCTCAAAAAATGATTTTTCGATATCTTTGTTCTCCAAAAATACCTAAAATACAACCTGGCAATATCCATTTCTATATTTCCTGGGAAACTTTGTTCAAAATCGACAATTCCATTTACTTTGTATTCACCATTTTGACAGATAATTAATATATTTCGCCCATCAAAGTCATTGTGACAAAGCCTTGATTCTTTAATATTCTCTATTAAATTAAAATTCCTTTTTATTTTCTCTGCAGCTTCAATTAAAATTACCTTATCATCTATATTTTGTTGCATCAATTCACATAATTGAAATTCGAAACTTTTCACAAAATATGTATAATAATCCTTTATATTGTGGACACTTTCTCCCTTATCATCCCAGTCACCAAAAAAATTAAAGGTTTTAATGGAATGAATTTTGCCTAATTCCTGACCTGTTTCAAAAATATTTTTTTAATTGTTCCAAAGGCAAAGTATTAAGTAAATTATCTAATGCTTCCCCTTCAATATATTCATATATCATCCATTCATTACCATCATCTAAGACCCCATGCTTAAAATATTTAGGGCATTTTAAAGTAGAATTTTTTAATAGACTAAGGGAGGCTATCTCTCTTGGCATTCTATTTTTTATACCAAATATCTTAAAAACAATCTTTTGACCGTTATTGAGTCTAATATAAAAACATAGTGCCTATTTAATTCATAATGTCCTATTGATCTTATCTCTTTAATATCCATTGAAAATAATTTTTTAATTATACCTCTTATATAGTTCTCATCATAGATCATAGTGATTCCCCAAAAAGGACTTTTAAATATTTTAACACAAAAATAATTGGTATAAACAGCTTTATTTTTCACAATATAAAGTTAAGGAGGTGGAAAAATGAAGGTAGCTATTATGGGGGCTGGTATCTCTGGACTATCTTGTGCAATTACACTTGAAAGATATGGGATAATGCCAACAATTTTCGAAAAAGAAATAGAGTAGGGGATAGATTTATTAATGCAGAAGCTATGTTTGAAATATTAAATAGGCCCATAAAGGATTGCATTCCCTATATAAAAGAAAAATTCAGTATAGATTTACAACCTATAAAAGAAGTAAATAAATTAACTATCCATTCTAAAAATGAAAAAGCGATATAATTGGTAAGATAGGCTATACCAATATAAGGGGTAGGCATGAAAACTCCTTTGAAAATCAGCTAAAAAACAAGTTAAAAGTAATATTATTTTTAACTCTAAATATGAATATGAAGAACTTTGTAAGGAATTTGATTATATAGTAATAGCGACAGGTGATGGAGAATATGCTACACACTTAGGTAATTACAGATGTGACCTTACATGCACTATAAGGGGAGCTACGGTTGTTGGAAATTTTATTACTGACAACCCTCATGTATGGTTTAATTATGAGATAATCCCTAAAGGATATGCATGGCTAATACCTTTTTCTGATAAAGAAGCAAACTTAGTTATAGCTTATCCTGATTACCCTAACAATATTAAATTAGATATAAACGATATGTGGGAAGCCTTCTATAACTTGGCATGCAGCGAATTAAAACAAAGCTTAAAAATAACCGATAGGTTTGAAATAACAAGATACATGATGGGGATATGCATAAGGCCTAAAATAGATAATACTTACTTTATAGGAAATTGTTTTGGAACAATAAGCCCCGGTCTTGGTTTTGGGCAGTTTGCATCGGTTTTAACCGGCGTGTATTGTGCCTACGATATCTTAGGAAGGGCAAAATATGAAATTCTAACAAAGCCTTTATTTAAAAACTATTACAATTCCCTAATTCTTAGAAGGTTCTTAGAAGGTTTAGATGATTATGAAATTGATAAGTTAGTAAGGAATCTAAATAATAAGTTAATTAATAAATTCGTTAGTAAAATATGCAGTAATAACATGAGGATAGATATACTAAAATTGTCGACCCCCTACATGAAGCTGATAAACCGTATCAAAGAATCTAAAAAGTGATAAAACAAATTTAAAACCACCCAATGGTGATTTTATGCAATCTCCTTTTCTTTTTCTATTAGTTCAATAATCTCATGGATTTGTTCCCAGTTAAACACTCTATAAATACCTTCTTTTAATAGTTTTCTATTATATGGACAATCGATAAGTAAAACCTTAAAGCCTTCCTTTGCAAGTTGGACTGCATTCTCATACCTGTCTTCAATGAAAATGTCGCATCTTAACTCTTTTGCTTTCTGAATTTTGTTATGGGTTCCTAGTAAATAAACTTCGCCCTTTGGGAAATTATACCTTTTAAGCCACTTTTCAGTTATATTCATTAATTTGGGTTCCCTGGCAGAAACATAATAAATATTATGCTTTTGGGAGATGTCCTTTAAAACCTTAGAAGCAAATTCTCTTGGCTTTGCTCTAAAATGTATTAGCTCTGAATACATGTCATAAAATTTATTATATTCTTCCTCAGAAACCCCTAATACTTTATAAATTTCATATTCTTTAACATCGTCTTCTTTTAGATTCTTATTAAAATAATAATTTGCTAAGTCTAACCAATAGAAAGGATCTGTTATTGTTCCATCGATATCTATACATATATTTAATCTTACCATCCTCTCACCTCCTGATTTTATTTTAAAATCTTTTAATAAACAAAGAATTATAAATTTGTTAAAAAATTGTTAAATTATAAAGGCCGCATAATGCGGCCTGAGGGGATACCCCTTTATTAAGAGGGGAGATTATTCAAAATATCTTTTTAAAAGACCTCTAAATGCTGCACCGTGTCTTGCTTCGTCCTTGCACATTTCATGAACAGTATCATGGATAGCATCAAGGCCAAGTTCCTTTGCCCTCTTTGCAAGTTTTAGCTTGCCTTCACATGCTCCGTATTCAGCTTCAACCCTCATTTGAAGGTTCTTCTTTGTGCTATCTGTTACAACTTCCCTAAAAGCTCAGCAAACTTTGCAGCATGTTCTGCTTCTTCAAAGGCAATTCTTTTATATGCTTCTGCAACTTCAGGATATCCTTCTCTATCTGCCTGACGGCTCATTGCAAGATACATACCAACTTCTGTGCATTCTCCCATAAAGTTTGCCTTTAAACCTTCGATTATTTCTGGATCAACTCCCTTTGCAACTCCAATTCTATGTTCATCAGCCCAAACGAGCTCTCCGTTTTCCTTTGTTATGAATTTTTCCTTTGGCGCACCACATTGTGGACATTTTTCTGGTGCTTCACTTCCTTCATGAACATAACCACAAATTGTGCAAACAAACTTTTTCATCTTCCCATCCTCCCCATAAGAAAATATTTTAAATTTATTCTTTACATTTTATATATTATCATAATTTTTTATTTATGACAATAGTTTTTGTAGAAAATTATTTTCCTTTAGGAAATTATTACAAGTCTAAATTATCCTTTATCTTTTTAACAGAGTTTTTTATAACCTTTCCTATATAACTTACATGAAAACCTAAATCATCCGCTATTTCTTGCATTGTTTTACCTTCTAAAAAATACTTTTTATTATCTCCTCCTGCCTTGATGTAAGGTGCCTAAATGCTTCATATATTCTTCTTATATCCTGTTCTTTGGTTATTTCCTCTAAAATCTTATGTTCAAACTCTTCATCCTTTATTATATCTTCTATTTTTCTATTGGAATCATAATAAAGTTCTTGATTTAATGAAATGTATCCAAAGTTTTTCTGGGCTTGTCTATAAAAACTTCTTATTTCATTTTTTATGTAGGTATAGGCTAAAGTAGAAAACTCTATATCTTTTGAAATATCGTAATCTAAAAAGCCTTATAAAGTCCTATGCTTGCAACCTGAAAAAGATCAGCATACTCTAACTTGCTTTGCCACTTTTTACACAAATTATGTATCAAGTTCTTGTATCTTGAGAAAATTTCATCAAAGGTTACAACTATGTATTCCTCGTTTATTTTAACAAGCTTTTCCTTAACCATCCTTCACCTCGTATGTTCTAAAGTTCTTTATAAATAATTTTATCATCTAATTATCATAAGTAAACTTGTAAATTTGCAAAAGTAAAAATCCGGATTAGGTTTTTATCCGGATTTTAGGTTGTAGACAAACTCCCTTTAGTGTTTAGATTTTGAAGTTTTTATGAATTTAAAAATTTATATACTGCATTAAAAACATCATGCTTTTCACATTCAATTGTTATGTTATGCCCGCACTTTTTTAAGATACACTTTTGTTTCACAGAAGATGTAGCTGCGTTATAAAGATAATCAACGCTTGCAATATCCACAGTGCTATCCTTTTCGGACTGAACAATAAATAAAGGTGATTTTACTTTTTTAAGTTCTTTTTACCAAGCGATTTAATTTATTAAATTCATGAATTGACTTTACTGGAATTTTATCATACCCTAGAAGGTATTTCTTTTCTTCTTCTGGTCTTTCCTCTGGTGGCCATTTTGCATATCTCATAAAATACTTTATTATAAAGGCAAAGTTCCCTGTTTTGTTTTTTAAGATTAACGGAGGTGATAGAGCTACTACCTTATCTATATCATAATTTTCAGCAATATATAACGCTAATAGTGAACCCATAGAATGGCCTATAACATAAATCTTAGAACAGCTTTCCTTTAAAAAATTTAGTCCCCCTTCAACAGATTTTATCCAATCCTTAAATGTAGATCTTTCCATTTCATCAATTGAAGTCCCATGCCCATGCAATCTAACACCATAAACAGTATATCCCTTTTCATTTAAAAAGTGTCCTAATTCCCTAAGTTCAGCAGGCGTTGAAGTAAATCCATGAATTAAAAGACACCCTTCTTCTCTGCCCTTTAAAAAATATTCTCTTCTCAGATCTTCTTGATTTAACTGCAAATCTTTCATTCAATCCCCCCTCAGCCTATCTTAATTACAATTATAGAGCAATTTTCTGAAAATTTCCAATTTACTTATTTACTATTTAAACAAAATATCTTAAAATATAATAGAAAGCCTTTTCTATTCTCTTTTTCTTAAAAATTTTCAAATGTGGGGGATAACATGAAGGAAAAACTACCTTTTTCAAAACTCGTAGCATATTCATTAGGGCAATTTGGCTGGTCAATTTTATCAGGAATAATAGGAACATACCTTATCTTCTACTATATTCCTACTGAAAAGTCAGGAATTTCTACTTTGATTCCTCAGGTTACTTTTTTGGTTTTTTAACTATCATTGGTTTAATTACGATGCTTGGAAGATTTTTGATGCAATAACCGACCCATGGATTGCAACCTTAAGTGACAGGTGTAAATCTAAAGATGGTAGGAGAATCCCTTTTATGAAGTATTCTGCTATTCCCTTTACGCTCACAACAGTTCTTGTATTTTGGACTCCTTTTAATAGTGAAAGTTATTATAACGCTTTATATTTAACAATACTACTTCTTCTATTCTATCTTTTTATGACGATGTATGTAACACCTTATTTTGCGCTGCTTTCAGAACTTGGACATACACCCGAAGAAAGACTTAATCTTTCTACAGCGATTTTCATTACATGGTTTTTAGGCTTTGCCGTTGCCTCTCAGGCCCCTGTTATATGGAATATATTTTTAAATATGGGCTATAGCAAAAGAAGTGCTATATTAATCACTTTTTCAATACTTTCATTAATTGCTTTAATATTTTTGCTAATCCCCGTATTTACAATAGAAGAAAAAAATATTGTGAAGCAACTCCTTCAGAAATTAAAATGGTAGAATCTATAAAAGCCACTTTTAAAAACAAGGATTTTAAAGTATTTGTTTTTTCCGACTTAGTTTACTGGATAGCAATTACCACATTTCAAAATGCTCTCCTATACTATATAACTATTTTGTTGGACCTTCCTGAAGCTATGTTAAGCATTCTATTGATTTTACTAGGGGTAGGATCCTTTATATTCTATGTTCCGGTTAATTTACTTGCAAAAATATGGGAAGAAAAAACTTCTTATCTTTGCCTTTGTTCTTTTTATAGTTACCTACTCATTGGGTTTCTTTTAGGAAAGCTTCCGATATCCAATACTATTCAAGCATATCTTTTAGTTATTTTTGCCTCAATTCCTATGGCAGTTTTTGGAATATTGCCTAACGCAGTTATTGCAGATATAGCAGAGTTTGATGCTATTCATACAGGTTCTAAAAGAGAGGCAATATTCTTTGGCACTAGGACATTTATGTCAAAGGTTGGTCAGATGCTTTCTATGCTGGTTTTAAGTTCACTTTTACTATACAAAAGAAACGGAAGCAACGAAATCGGTATAAGGTTAACTGCCTTATCAGCCGCACTGTTCTGTTTTTTAGGGCTTATATTGTTTTTAAAATACAATGAACAATATATCCTAATAGGTATTTCAAAAAGGATAAAAATATAGGTATATAAATAAAAACTTAAACTTAAGTGCCAGGCACTTAAGTTTAAGTTTTTATATTAGCCTAAAAACATTTTTAAATCATCTTCAACATTTGTTATTCCACCTATTCCAAACTTTTCAACTAAAACTTTAGCAACATTTGGTGAAAGGAAGGCTGGTAGTGTTGGTCCAAGGTGAATATTTTTAACTCCAAGGTAAAGCAATGCAAGAAGAACAGTTACAGCCTTTTGTTCATACCAAGCAATATTGTATGAGATTGGAAGCTCATTAACGTCATTAAGACCAAATACTTCCTTAAGTTTTAGTGCAATAACTGCAAGAGAGTATGAATCGTTGCATTGTCCTGCATCAAGAACTCTTGGGATTCCTCCAATATCTCCAAGATCCAATTTGTTATATCTATACTTTGCACATCCTGCTGTTAATATAACTGTATCCTTTGGAAGGGCCTTTGCAAATTCTGTATAATATTCCCTTGACTTCATTCTACCATCACAGCCTGCCATTACAAAGAATCTCTTTATTGCACCGCTTTTACAGCTTCAACAACTTTATCTGCAAGGGCAAGAACCTGATTATGGGCAAATCCACCAACTATTTCGCCCTTTTCAATCTCAACAGGCGGCTTACATCTCTTTGCATGTTCTATAATTTCACTAAAGTCCTTTCTTCCATCTGCACCTTCACTTATATGTTTAACTCCTGGGAAGCCTACAACCCCTGTTGTATATACCCTATCCTTATATGAATCCTTTGGTGGGACTAAGCAGTTAGTTGTCATAAGGATTGGTCCATTAAAGCTTTCAAATTCTTTATCCTGTTGCCACCATGCATTTCCATAGTTTCCTACAAAGTGAGGATACTTCTTGAATGCTGGATAGTAATGGGCTGGAAGCATTTCACCGTGAGTATAAACGTCAACTCCTGTCCCCTCTGTTTGCTTTAAAAGCTCTTCAAGATCCTTAAGATCATGGCCACTTATCAAGATAGCTGGATTATTTCTAACTCCAATATTAACCTTTGTTATTTCAGGATTTCCATATGTTGAAGTATTAGCCTTATCTAAAAGGGCCATTGTGTCTACTGCATATTTCCCAGTTTCCATTGCAAGAGCAACAAGCTCATCCGCAGTTAAACTATCATTTAAAGTTGCTGCAAGTGCCCTTTGCATAAATTTGAAAATTTCGTTATCCTTAAAGCCTAATTGATATGCGTGATAAGCATAGGCAGCCATTCCCTTAACACGTAAGTTATAAGCTCTCTTAATGATCTTATATCTTCATTTTCTGTAGAAAGAATTCCTATTTCTAATGCCTTGGAATCAAAGTCATTTCCACTTCCAGTCCAAATAGCTGCATCATGATTAATATCGCTAATATTTATTCCTTTAATTGAAAGAGCATGTTTAATATTATCTCTTACGATAAGTGCGTCCTTAATCTTTTCAACAAAGTAAACTTTATCAAAATTAACATTTGTGATTGTAGCAAACAAACCCTCCATCACAAATTTATCAACATCATCAAATTGAATGCCGTTTTCCTTTGCAACAATGTTAAATAACGAAATGCCCTTTAAAGTATACATAAAAAGATCCTGCATTCTTGCAACATCATCAGTTTTTCCACAAACACCCCTTAGCGTGCAACCTATACCCTTTGCAGCCTCTTGGCATTGAAAACAAAACATACTCATGTTTATTCCTCCTTTTGATTAATTTTACAATTTAAATATACTACTTTATCTCATCCCAATCAGTGATTTTTATCACATAGTTAAATTTAATGAAAAAAATTTTGTTTTAGGTTATAATATAATTAAAATACAATTGAAGGGATGATTGACATGAAGTGGTTATATAAGCTGGAAAATAAATATCATAAATATTCAATAAAAAATTTAATGTTGTATATCGTAACTTTAACCTTCGCAACCTATTTAATATCTACCTTTAATCCATCTATAATCGATAATTTTATGCTCATTCCAAATCTTGTTTTAAAAGGACAAATTTGGCGCCTTATAACCTTCCTCTTTATTCCACCAACCTTTAGCCCCTTTGGCTTATAATAACCCTCTATTTTTATTACATGATAGGCACGTCCCTCGAAAATTATTGGGGTTCCTTTAAGTTTAACCTTTATTACCTTATCGGAACTTTAGCAACAATAGCAGCCATGTTTATAACCGGAGGATATGGAACATCCTTTTATCTTAATCTATCGTTATTTTTAGCCTTTGCTTATCTTTTCCCTAATATGGAAATACTTTTATTTTTCATCCTTCCAATAAAGGTAAAATATATTGGATATGTTTATTGGATATCCCTCGGATACGCTGTTTTATTTAGTCCTTTTCCTTCAAAAATTACAGCTCTTTTCTCCGTCCTTAACTTTTTAATATTCTTTGGAGATGAAATATTTACAAGGGCAAAGACAAGAAGATACTCATACTTAAGAAGAAAAGAATTTAAAAGCAAACTTCCAAAGTCAAAAAATTATCATCACAAATGCACCGTCTGCGGTATAACCGATATAGATGATCCTACTATGGAATTTAGATATTGTTCAAAATGTGCCGGAAAACATGCATATTGCTCAGAGCACCTTTATAATCACGAACACATTACAGAAGAAGAGGAATTAAAATCAAAAATTATAGAATTTAAACCAAAGAAGAAAGAATAATTGAGGAGGAAATATTAATGGATACCCACTGTTTAACAATACTAAAAAGTGAAGTTAAACCTGCCCTTGGCTGCACTGAGCCCGTAGCTGTAGCCCTATGTTGTGGAAGGGCAAAGGATGAACTTAATGATATCCCTGAAAAAGTTGAAGTTTTTGTCAGTAAAAATGTTTTAAAAAACGGAATGGGGGTTTATGTCCCAAACACTGATATGGTAGGTCTTGATATTGCAGCTGCTGTAGGAAGTTTAATAGGAAACTCCCACAAAGGGCTTAATATACTTGAAGATGTAGATGATAAATTGCTTTTAGAGGCAAAAATTTTTTAAAAAATGATAAGATAAAAATCTTTCTCAAGGAAACTAAGGACAAGCTATATATTGAATCTATTCTTTATAAAGGGGATTCCTATGTTAAAGTTATCATCAAGGATAAGCATGACAAAATAATATATATTGAAAGAAATGGAAATGTAATTTTAAAGGATGAAATAGAAGAAATCGCCTTATGCTCTAAAAGCCACAGGCTATCAATAAAAGAAATATATGAATTTGCCACATCAGTAAATTTTGAAGAAATAGCATTCTTACTAGAAGGCGTTGAAATGAATAAAAAAATTGCACAGGAGGGTTTAGACAAAAATTATGGCCTTAATGTCGGTAAAAACATTATTCAAAATATCAAAAAGGAATTTTGTCCGATGACATTCACAATTTTGCTATGGCCCTAACAGCAGCCGGAGCAGACGCCAGGATGTCCGGAGCAACCTTGCCTGTTATGAGCAGTGCAGGAAGTGGTAATCAGGGGTTAACTGCAATATTGCCGGTGGTTGCAGTTTCTGAAAAATTAAACTGTAGCAGTGAAAAGCTTGCTAGAGCTATTGCAATAAGCCATTTAATAACCTACCATATAAAAACCCATTTAGGAAGACTTTCACCTGTTTGTGGATGCGGTGTCGCTGCAGGTATTGGTGCAAGCTGTGCAATTACTTATCTTTTAGGTGGGGCATATGATAATATAACCAAAGCAATAAAGAATATGGTTGCTAACCTTACTGGAATTGTATGCGATGGTGCTAAGCCAAGCTGTGCCCTAAAACTTGCAACATCAGCATCTGCTGCAGTTCAGTCAGCACTTCTTGCTGTTTCAGGAATTGAGGTATCAAAACATGACGGAATAATTGAAGATGATGTTGAAAAAACGATAGTTAACCTTGCCACGGTTGGAACATTAGGAATGTCTGTAACAGATGATGTAATACTAAACATAATGATAAATAAGTGCTAAGAGGATGCAAAGCATCCTCTTATTTTACGGTCTTTACTATTTCAACTCCATTTCCTGCCATTATCATTAATGCAACTATATTTAAAAGTTCTGCATAATGATATCCTAAATCATAAGTTTCTACTGCACTTATTGGCACTATAACCCTTGCTTTTATATTTTTCATGTTAAAATATGCCTTTAAGGTATTGGCAAATTGTTCAACACATATATCTGTGCAGTCACCTACGATTATAAAATTTTTAATCTGAGGATTATTCTTTAGCCAATCTTGAAACTCATCCTCTAAAAAACCATTAGTAGAATTTTTGTTAATTATTTTTAGTTCTGCTACCTCTTTTAATTCATCCACAACCTCGCTTTCCCATGTTCCCCTTACACAATGACTTGGATATGAACTAAACTCAGGGGAATCCTCACTATGGCTGTCAACAAAAGCAATGGCTTTTATTTCATTTTCTTTGCAAAGCCTTAGTATTCTTTCTGTTTCTGGAATCAAAGCCTTTATTCTTGGACTTGAGAGGTTTCCCTCCTTGCAAAATCCGTTTATCATATCAACTATAACTAAAACTGTTTCTTTTGAATTTAATTCCTTAATATCTAAGTGAGGTCTTTCATCTAAAAATTTTTTCATTTCCTCTAAAGCATCTAAAGCTTTCTTTTCATCAAGACCCATACTATTCCTCCTTATCACGTTATTATAACATTTTTACAACCATTATTTACGGCTATTTCTTTTAACTTTATCATAAAATCATCCGTTGGACTTTTTATTCTTGAAAATTCCTTCCTTACGCCTAAAGGTCTAAACTTTATAAGCTTGTATCTTATTTTGTCATCAATATTTGCTATCATTTTGCTTATACTATCAATATTGTTAACATTATCTAAAACATCTGGAACTACAACTGTTCTCACTTCATATAGTTTTCCTATGCTTCCAAGATAGATTAAATTCCTCAAAACATTTTTATTGCTTTTTCCTGTGAGCATGATATGTTCCTTTTCATCATAGGATTTTACATCAAGCATGACTGCATCAGTTAAATTCAATAAATCATTAAATTCTTCAAACAAAATATATCCGTTAGAATCAAGAAAGCAAGTTAAGTTTAAATTCTTTATTTCTTTAAATAATTCCTTCAAAAATTCGGCATAAAGCATACATTCCCCACCGGATACAGTTACCCCTGATAAAAAAGTTTATATTTATAAACCTCATTTAAAATTTCTTTAACCGACATATATTTAACTTTAGGCGAGCTTAGATTGGGGCATTCTTTTATACACAAATCACACTTTACACAAAGAGCTTCCTTCCATAAAACCTTCCCATCAATAATATTTAAAGCACCCTTTGGACAAACTTCCAGGCAAATTCCACAGTTATTACATAAGTTTATCGTTTCTGGGTTGTGGCAATAAAGACAGTTAAAATTACATCCTTGAAAAAATAAAGAAAATCGGTTCCCAGGCCCATCAACACTACTAAAGGGAATTATTTTATTAACAGGTGCCTTCATATTTTCCTTACCTTTCTTTCAAGAATCCTTTGATTTTTAACTGAACCAAGTCCTAATACAACAGTATCGTTATAAACTTGTTCACCCTTTTCTAGCTTTTCTATGTCTGATTTTTTTACAAGATAACCTGTAATCCTTATAACATCACTATCGTTCCCATAAAAGGATATATACCTTAAACCGCTTGCAAAGGAACCCTTTATAATATCTAAGATAAACTCAGGGTTATTTTTGCTGTAACATCAAAACTAAAGACATCCCCTATTCCAGAAGGGAAATATTTATGAAAAGGTGCAGGCTGTAAAAGATGCTGTGGAAGCTCCGGCTCCTCACCAATTGGAATTCTACACCCTGGGCTTATTCCTTTATCTGTATCAATGCCAACTTGTGCATGAAGAAGGAAATTTCCGTTAGAAAACTTGCAGAAATTATTTTTATGTTTTTTCACTTCTTCGTCTAACTTTTCTATTATTTTTATACCAAGTTCATTAGCATATTTTCCATGACCAAACCTTTCAAAAGCATTGTTTGAATTTATAAAATAATTAACACACTCTGCAAGGCCAAAAATTCCGAACATAGCTGTAAACCTATCCTTGTCTATAAGCCCTTCCTTAACAAGGAAGCTGCTTTGGAAAAAGTTTGACTCTTCAACTAAGAATCTTATTCTTTCATCCATGTAGTTTGCCATCACATCAACTGCATAGGGTAAGATATTATCTAAAAAATCAAATTCATCCTTTGCCTTTTTAGCAAGATAGGCAAGATTAAGTCTAACAAGAGTATAACTTCCTCCACCTATTGGCAGCCCATTATAACAGCTGGCTATAGCATATTTTTCACCCAAATCCTTTATAAACATATCATGATTTGCAAAACTTGGTTTTGCTGTATCTAAGGATGTTAAAACTGCTTCAATTGCAAAATCATCATCGGTCTCATCGCTATACTTTAAAGTTATATTGGGAACTGAATTTTGAAGTTCCCTCGTTATTTTTAAAATTATTTCTCCTGCCTTTGTTCTTTTAGGACCTATATTAGCATGACAAAATGAATCAGTAATGGTTCTATCAATATGCTCTAAAAATAATTTTATAGCTTTATATGCCTCCTTCTCATCTTCAATAAAGGGTTCAAGCAAATAATCTATGTTGCCTATATAAACTGGGAAGCTTGTTATTGAGGGAATATGCTTATATAATATTAAAAGATTATTAGTAGCCTCCCATATATCATTTGGAGGATTAAGTCTTAAAAAATCGCTTCCATTTTTAAAAAATTTTTCAAAGTCAACAACTATATATCTTGGCCTATATGGAGCATTTCCTTCATTAAGATCGCAAATTATTCCTTCTTCCTTTAATTTCTTTGCTTCATCGCTTATATTAAGAACATTTAATGAATTTTCTGCAGCCCTTGCAAGGGATATAAGCTTTTGATGATAGGTTTGGGTAAAATCTTTAATTATATTTAAAACATTATCCATAACATCACCCCTGACATGTTCTTAAGTTTATTATATCAAACTATTTCTTGATTTGCAGTAATTTATTGACTTGGAAAAATTTATCTGAGATAATTTTATTAGAAGGTCTGTTAAATAATTAACCTAAATTGAGGTGGTCTTATGCAGCTGAAATTGGCTAAAATAATAAGCATCATTACTACTGTTCCGAGTTTTGCTTTATTTGTAATTTTGTTTATCCATAAAAATACAACAATTTTTAACGATATAAAATGGCTATACTTTTGTATTTTATTTTTAACTTTAATTCCTATATCTTCATACTTTGTTCAAAACTTCATCCCATCCATCAAATCACAAGGACGAAGTGGTGAAAGAAAGTTAGCTTTTATTTTTGCATTACTCTCTTACATATTAGGAACAATATTAGTTTTTTATTTTAATGCCCCTTATAAAATAAAAATAATCTTCTTATCCTATCTTTTATCAAGTATTGTTTTAACATTTATAAATAAAGTAATAAAAATAAAGGCCAGTGGCCATGCCTGCGGAATCGCTGGCCCCTTAACCTTTACCTTTAGCTTTATTGGATATAAAACTATAATATTATCTATTGCCTTACCCTTAACATGGTGGGCAAGGCTAAAGATGAACCGTCATACTTCTAAAGAATTATCCCTTGGAACATTAGTTGGCATTTTATCAACATTGGCAGTCCTAATAATATTAAATGGATAGGTCCCCACCTATCCATTTACTTTTTCTAATATTTTATTTATTATTGGTTCAAATATTTTGGAGATATTATCTTTATTTTCGTTATATAATTCTAAATTATTCATATCTTCATTCATCGGAATTTCTCCAAGAAGTTCAACACCCAAATCCTTTATAAACTTTTCAGTATCTCCTTTAAATAGTTTTATCTTCTTTCCACAATCTGGGCAAACAATATAGCTCATATTTTCAATTACACCTAAAACATTTATATTCATCTTTCTTGCCATGTTTATCGCCTTTGCAACAATCATTGAAACCAAATCCTGTGGAACTGAAACCATTATGATTCCTGTAATTGGAATAGATTGCATTATTGTTAGGGCAACATCCCCTGTTCCTGGTGGCATATCGATTATAAGATAATCTAAATCGCCCCATAAAACCTCATTCCAAAACTGCTGAACTACGCCTGTTATTATGGGCCCCTCCAAATTACAGGCTGATTTTCATCCTCCATTAAAAAGTTTAGAGACATTGCCTTTATTCCATCATCAGTTTCAACAGGAAAAATAAATTCTTCGTTACCTGTTGCCCTTTTATCTTTAATGCCTAAAAGTCTTGGAATGCTTGGGCCTGTTATATCCGCATCTAAAATGCCAACCTTGTAACCTTTTTCTCTTAACTTTTTTGCAATAAGAACTGAAACAGTAGATTTTCCAACTCCACCTTTACCACTCATTACAGCAATAACCTTTTTAATGTTGTTGTTTGGGTTAAACTCAATTGTGCATGTTCCAGCATCTTTACTGCTGCAGGTTGCAGCTGAAGGACATGTATTGCAATTTGACATAATATCACCTCATTTTTAGCATTTGACATTTATATATTAACTCTTTATATTGTTTTTGTCAAATGCCCATATACTTTTCCATTACTTTTTTATATCATTGCTGCAGCATTTTCCCTTTGGATTGTTTATTTCACAATTACAATTTTTCATTGCACCGGTTTTTATTATCACATCCTTCAAAGTATTGGCACCATCTTCTATAGCCCTTTTTATATCTTCTTCTGTTACCCTGCTACAATAGCAGATATATTTAGGATTAGCATCCCTTTTAAACCACACCGGAACCTTTACATCTTCCTTTTTAAATATTATATCATCTGAATAATACACAACATCACAATCCTCATTAAGGCAAATTGAATAATTTAAATCCTTGACCAATTTATCTTCCTTCACAAGATGTTTTACGGCTTTTAAACTTACCCCCTCCCCTTCATATTGCATTTTGGACATTTTTTACCAATGCTTCAACTGAAGCCTCCTTAGGTCCTCAGCAGGATCTTGAATTGTTAATCATAATATCACCTACCTATAATTTTTAGATAGTTCTATGTAGTGTTTTGCTGAATTTTTAAGATATTCTATTTCCTCTTCAGTCAATTCCCTAATAACCTTTGCAGGCGAACCCATGCATAAAACCCTTGGAGGTATTTTTTGTTTTGGGTTACCAAAGAACCTGCACCTATAATAGTATATTCTCCAATTTCTGCATTATCTAAAATAATTGAACCCATACCTATAAGAGAATAGTCCCCTATTTTACAACCATGAATAATGCAGTTATGCCCAACTGTTACATAGTCACCTATTATTGTCGGACTTTGTCCGGTTGAGGCATGAACAGTAGTATTATCCTGAATATTGGTTCCTCTACCGATTTTTATACTATTTACATCTCCCCTTAAAACAGCATTAAACCATACATTAGAATCCTCACCAATTTCAACATCTCCAATGATATGAACACCCTCTGCAACAAAAGCAGCTTCATGGATTTTAGGCAAATGATTTTTATATTTATGCTCCATAAATAACCCTCCATATATCAAGTATTCTCTAATTTCTACGATAAAATAACTGTAATAAAAAATCAATATGAATATTTATTTTGTTGAAAACTGTCGAATTAATATGTATAATATAAACATGAAATTCCTTTTGAAAGGAAGATAAAGATTGAAAAAAATTAATTTAGGTGCACTTAAAATAGTATTAGTTTATGTTATATTAAGCATCGCTTGGATTTTTTATTCGGATATTTTTATAGTTAAATACGCAAATCAAAGGGCATTTTTCGTTAAAATTTCTATTTTCAAGGGTTTCTTCTTCATATTTATAACAGCTGTTCTCCTTTATGTATTAATAAAACGAGAAACCGAAAGAAGAATAAAAATATGGAAGTATTTTGCAACATACGATATAATGACGGGAGCCTATAATCGCAATGCCGGACTTGAGATTCTAGAAAAAATATTCGAAAAACATAAGAAGGAAAATAAAGATCTTTCTATCATCTATGCTGACATCAATAACCTTAAACAAGTAAACGATACATTGGGGCATCATGAGGGTGATAGATTAATTATTAATGTCGCAGATGTTTTAAAAAAGAATATAAGAAGTTCAGATTATGTAGTAAGAATAGGTGGAGATGAATTTTTAATAATTCTGCCTAACTGCAACAGCCTAAAGGCAGAAAATATAATAATTAGGATAAAGGAAGCATTAAAAGAGCTCAATTTAAAAAATCAAAAAGTTGATCATAGCGTAAGCTTTGGTGTTGCATCCCTTGAGGATTTTTATAAAACAACCGATGAAATGATCGCCTTTGCAGATATGATGATGTATAAGGATAAAAAAACTATAAAGAAATCAATCTTCAACCAGCATAAAAAATAGCCGCAAAAGCGGCTATTTTTTAAACCTTTTTTCTTTGGCCAAATTTCTTTTATTTCGTTTATTAAAGCTAAAACTGCCTCTATTGTTGTAACTAAGTCAATTCCTTCCTTTGAAGCAGCAGCTTCTCCATTTGGATTAAATAGTTTATCTACATAGTCTATCTTTTGTTTTGCTGAAGTTGTTATTTGACTAACATTTTGCAGTGATTCATCTATATTCTTTTTATTGTCTTTTAATATGGAATTTGCACTATCAAGTAACTCGTTTAATTTTTTTAAAGTTTTAACAAGATAAAATGTTATAAATATGAGCAAAACAGCAATTAAAGTTAAAAGTAACCCCTGAGGCGTTATCGTTAGTGTCATAAGTTCACCTCTTATTCATTTGGATTTTCTTCCGTAAAGCCTTCCATATTTTCCTGTGAATATGGCGTTTCCTCTATATTAGCTTCTACGTTTACAGGTTCTTCCTTTTTGGTAAACTTCTCTTCAACCCTTTCCTTAACTAGTTTAGTTGTTTCCTTTATCTTCAAAGCAGCCTTCTTTGATACTTCCTTTACTTCTTCTTTAATTTCTTCCCTTGTTTCCTTTCCTGACTTAGGTGCTGTTAAAATCCCTGAAACTAATCCTACGACGCTTCCTATAGCTGCACCTATAGCTAACCCCTTCTTAAGATTTTCCTTTGCCTTTTTCTTTCCTTTAAAGTCAAAGTCGATTATAACCTTTTTGGACATACCCATCCCTCCTTGTTTAGTTAATTATAGCACTTTATGTAGATATTAGCAATAATTCAAAAATTAATTTATTGATACAATTATAATATTCATCATAATAAAAAGTGTTACAAAAAGGCAAGCTATCGCTTGCCTATATTGCATTTAGCGCTGCTATATTTAATAGGTTCCACGGCTTGTTAAAATGAGGTTGGAAGAAAAAGTCTACAAATGCAAGTTCATCAATCGTCATATCATTTTGAATACATACCGATGCTGTATTCATCATTTGAGTTAAATCAACCTTTGATAGTATTTGGCTGCCAAGAATTCTTTTACTTGTTTTTTCATAAACAACCTTTAAAATTGCCTTTTCATGGGTTGGCATAAATTCTGGCCTATAGCTATCCTCAATTAAAACACTTTCTGTTTCAAGTCCATAGTATTTTGCCATGTTTTCTGTAAGTCCTGTTGCAGCTATATTTAAATCATAAATTTTGATTCCTGATGTTCCTTGTGTTCCTAAATATCTTGTTGTTGGCTTAATCAAATTTCTTGCCACAAGAGTTCCCATTCTAACAGCATTGGTTGCAAGAGGAATATATTCATGCTTTTTAATCGGATTGTAAAATACAGCACAGCTATCCCCTGCTGCAAATACATCCTCTTTGCTTGTTCTCATATATTCATCTACTATAATAGCACCATTAGGAAGCATGTTTAATTTTCCTTTAAACAAATCTGTGTTTGGCCTAAACCCAATACATAGGATAACAAGATCAGCATCATATGTTCCCTTATCTGTAACAACCCTTTCTACTCTTCCATTTTCTCCTTCAAATCTAATCACACTTTGAGATAATGCAAGCCTTACTCCATGCTTTTTAATTCCTCTTCTGCTAAGTCCGTAAATTCTTTGTCTAGATATTTGCTAAGTATTCTGTCTTGGCTGTCAATTAGTGTGACATTTTTTCCATTTGTTTCGAAGGCTTCTGCAAGTTCTACCCCAATATATCCTGCACCAACTACAACTATGTTTTTGCATCCCTTGATTTTTCTATTATTGTATTTGAGTGATAAAAGTTTTTGACAGAAGTATATTTTCAAGCTCAATACCCTCTATCTTAGGAACAATAGGCCATGAGCCAGTTGTTATTATTAATTTATCATAGTTATCTTCAAAAGTTTCTCCTGTTTCTAAATTCTTTACTTTCAATGTTTTTTATCCAAATCCACATCTAAAACTTCATGTTTCATCTTGGTTTCTGCACCAAGCTCCTTTAGTTTTTCCGGCGAACTATAAAAAGTCCTAATGGGTCTTTAACCACTCCTCCAACATATAAAGCTATGCCGCAGGATAAAAATGATATGTTATCGTTTCTTTCATAAACAGTAATTTTAGCATCTTTGTATAGTTTTGCAGTATTTACTATTGCAGCTGTTCCTGCATGAGTGCATCCTATAACAACTACCTTCATAAAAACTCTCCTTTCATATATTTTTCTATTAATATTATAAATTAATAAATAATAATTATCAATAAACAAATTATATATTTATTGATATTCAAATTTTCGACAATCCTCTTTTAGATTTTGTTAGAGCTCCTTAAGGATTAAAAAAGTATATTACATAATCTCTATTAGAAATGCTTAGCAAAATGAGCAAACGCCAGGGAAATCCTTTGCAGGGCTTATAATAAAAACTTTTTAACAGTCTGTTTATATTTATTAATTAATTTTTGTTATTTTATACAGGTTATTCTTAACTTATTAAAAACAAAATACAAATTAATTTTGACATATACCCTTTTAGGGTATATAATTGATTAATGTATAATTAATCTTAGAAAGGGATTTATATGTTGATATTAAACTCCAACACTGAAATAAAAGATTTCATATCCTCCAATCAAATGGCAATATTATATTTTACAGTGGAAGGATGCAATGTTTGTAAGGTTTTACTACCTAAAATAGAAGAAATGCTTCAAAAATATCCAAACGCAAAACTTGCAAAAATAGATGTTTCAAAAACCCTTGAAGCCGCTGGTGCTTATTCTGTATTTGCTTATCCAACTATACTTTTATATATAGAAGGAAAAGAATACGCAAGGGAATCAAGATATGTTAGCATAGAAAGTTTTGAGGAAACTATAAAAAATACTATAATCTGCTTTTTAGTTAAAAAGGCTGCTAAATTGCAGCCCCTTCTTTTTACCTAGATTTTCTTTTTATCGTATTTACTTAAAAGATACATAAAAATGCTCGCAGCAGAACTTAAAATAAATATAAGTGGCCAAACATTTCTTACTCCATATTTTTGTATGAATCTTCCCATTATCAATGGGCTAATCCCATGCCCTAAACCTTGAACTATAGACATAAGTGAATTAAACCTTCCTCTATGGGAGGCTGGAGTATGATCTGCAATATAAACTCCCGAATTTGTGGCATGCAGTATTTCCCCAAGCGTCCAAATAAATGTCGACAAAATATAAGGATAGAAACTTACGAAAAAATATTGTATGCCAAAGCCGATTGCAAAAATATTCCTGCAATCGTTATATTTAATATAGCTTTATTTTTTCTTGTTATGTGAATGATTATCGTTGTAAACGTTATTACAACAGTTGCATTTATTGAATTTATTATGCTCATAAACCTTGCAGCATTTTCGCCGTAAACGTCCTTTAATTGTATCGTCGTTGAAAAGTTAACCTGGGCATAAGAAAAGGCAAAAATTGAAGAAATAAGAGCAAAATATAATAATTCTTTTCTTTCAAATAATACTTTAAAGGTATTGCCTTCCTTTGGTCTTTCCATCTCGTCAAGTTCGTCATGTTTAATTTCAGGTTCCCTTACAAAATACCATATAAAGAACACTGATAAAAATATAGCTACTGCGTTCCCTATAAAAATTAGATTAAAGTAATTTATATATAAAAATCCTGCTATCAACGGACCAACTGCAAATCCAACGTTTATTCCAAGATAAATTAACGAAAATGCTTGTTTTCTGTTTTCTTTGTTTGTAAGGTCCGTTACCATAGCGCTGTTTATAGGCTGTGCAGCACCATTCAAAACTCCAAATAAAATAACAAACCATGGAATTATGGTTTTATCAATAAAGGCACAGGCTAGGATAAAAAGCCCTGCAATAGTCTGGCAAAAACGAAAATGCTTTTTCTTCCATATTTATCAGCAAGTTTTCCTCCCAAGATTGAACCTGGAAGATATGATGCCGCTGCAAGGCTTATAAATTCCCCGCAGCCTTCGGCGACATTTTAAGCTTATCGGTTAAGAGCATAGTCATTAATGGGAAGACAAAGTTTCCCATGCTGTTTATAACCCTTGCCAAAAATAAAAAATATATATCCCTCGGAAGTCCTATATATGGTGAAAAAATTTTTTAAATAAATTCATTTTCAGCCCACCCTTCAAAGCTCTCATTCTTTTCTAAAATCCTTTAACCATTCCCCTTGGTATGTAAGATATCCTTCTTCTCCTTTAAAAATCCCATCGTAAAGAATATTATTGCATAAAAGTTCTATTGTTTTTCCACCTTCAGTTTCAAAGGTTATAGAAAATTTTGTTCTATTTAGGTTACCACTTACATGATAAGGAATATTTACCGTTCTTATCATAAACGTCTTTTGTCTATAACTTTTGCTCGTATCGTCTTAACTGGTGATAATAAATTTTTTAAATATCTTATTAATATTAAAAAATAATGATTGCCATCAATATAGTTATTATATATTGAATTACTATTGTAAAAAATATATTGCCATATAAATCACCTGCTAATTTTTTCATAATATTACTATTCTATATAAGTTTATAAATTCCTTTAAATCGATGTCAAAAAATTTTTACCTTAATATACTAATATAAGAAAGCCTTTGGGGTTGATTAATATGTATTTTAGAAATTTAGTAGTAGGAGTTAATACATTAGTCCCTCTTAAAAATGGGAAATTAACAAGATATATTAATTTCGATAACGCTGCAACCACACCTCCATTTATAAACGTCATGAATGCAATAAACAGTTTTGCCCCATGGTATTCATCTATCCACAGGGGAACAGGGTATAAATCAGTATTTTCAACAGAAATCTATGAATCATCAAGAGAAAAGGTATTAAACTTTATAGGTGGTGATTCAAAACTTGATACCGTAATTTATGTTAGAAATACAACTGAGGCGATAAATAAGTTATCAAACAGATTATGTAAAGATGATAAATGCGTAGTGCTTTCTACATTTATGGAACACCATTCAAATGACCTCCCTTGGAGGGGAAGTTTAAAGTTGATTATATTGAAACCGATGATTGTGGAAGGCTTTTGCTGGATGATTTAGAAGGTAAACTTAAAAAATACGATGGAAAAGTTAAACTTGTAGCTGTAACTGGAGCTTCAAATGTAACGGGTTATATTAATCCTTATTATGAAATTGCAAAATTAGCACATAAATATGGGGCATTTATTTTAGTGGACGGTGCTCAGCTTATTCCCCACAGAAAATTTGATATGAAATCCCATTCAGATGATGAACATATAGACTTTATAGCCTTTTCTGGGCATAAAATGTATGCTCCCTTTGGTGTCGGTGCCCTAATCGGCCCTAAAAGGATTTTTGAAAAGGGGAACCTGATTTAAAGGGCGGAGGAACCGTTAAGGTTGTTTCACATGATTTTGTAATATGGGAGGATCCACCTTCTAAAGAAGAGGCAGGAACGCCAAATCTTATGGGAGTTGTGGCACTCATTGCTGCAATTGAAACCCTTCAAAATATAGGAATGGATAAAATAGATGAATATGAAGGAACCCTTTTAAAATATA
Organism: Caloramator sp. Dgby_cultured_2; assembly: GCF_028872215.1. Taxonomy (NCBI): domain Bacteria; kingdom Bacillati; phylum Bacillota; class Clostridia; order Eubacteriales; family Clostridiaceae; genus Caloramator; species Caloramator sp. Dgby_cultured_2. Next base: position 61,381 of record NZ_CP118396.1, on the reverse strand, counting down.
CAAATCATATTTTATCCCAATTTAATGATGTAGAACTTTACTGTCCAGATATTAGTAATAAAGTAGCTATTATTCCCTTTAATATCAAGGGTATATATCATGGCAAAGTTGCAGAAATACTTTCTGACTATTTTGCAATTGCTGTAAGAAGCGGATGCTTTTGTGCTCAGCCATATATTCAAAGGCTTTTAAGGATAGATAAAGAAAAAATACTAAAAATATCCAAAAATCCAGACTCTAAAAGACCAGGAATGGTAAGATTAAGCTTTGGACTTTACAACACCTTCGATGAGATTGATATCCTTGCAAGGGCTATAAGATTCATTATTGCTAATAAATCCTATTTCCAGTCGAATTGAGGGTGATAATATGAAAAACACATGGGTTAGCACAAAAAGATAATCGCCATAATGCTCACTGGCGTATTTTGCTTTCTTAGTATAAAGGGTGTTATCAGCTCCACAGAATTTCTAACAGTTTTTACTATGATAATTTCCTTTTATTTTGGTCAATCGACTGCAAGGGATACTTTAAAGGATACTAATTTCTTTAAAAATGAAGTTAACGAATCTGTCAATAACACAAATGACATATCTTAATATATTAAATATTTAAGCTAGCCCCATGATTTAGTTTATCATAGGGGCTATTTATTGTTTCCTAATATACACTGTAAACTACCTACATTTATAGAAGTGGGAGACTTCTATCGCTGATTAGGTTAAAGAAACAATTTTTCTCTTTATATCCTTAAAACTGTGGGAATAACCTCTGCATACTTTGGCTTTATACATCTGTATTTCCATAAGGGTTCTAGTCTATTAATTCTATTGAACAAAATTTTATTTTTGTTACAATTATTATTGTTAATAAATTAACATTAAATTTTGGAGGGGTTAAAGTGCTTAGTGTGTATATATGTGTAGGAAGTTCCTGCCACCTTAAAGGTTCCTATCAAATTATGAAAATATTCCAAGAAACAATAAAGGAAAAAAATTTAGAAGAAAAGGTTGAACTTAAAGCGTCCTTTTGCCTTGGTAATTGTATAAATGGTGTTTCAATAAAGGTTAACGATGAGATTTTTGGAGATCTAAAGCCTGAAAATGCTAGAGAAAAATTTGATGAATATATATTAAAGAAGGTTAATAGCAATGATTAACATAATAAAATTTAAAAAAGCAAACTGCAAAAACTGTTACAAATGTATAAGAAGCTGTCCTGTAAAAGCTATATCTTTTAATAATGATCAGGCTCAAGTAATTGAGGATAACTGCATACTTTGCGGAAACTGTCTTAAAGTATGCACTCAGAATGCTAAAAACGTTGCAGATGAAATAGGAAAAGTAAAAGAATTTATAGAAAAAAGTATCGTGTTTATGCAAGCATTGCACCTTCCTTCCCCTCTGCATTTAAATCCCATAATCCACAAGCGCTGTTTTGCCCTTGAAAAACTTGGTTTTTTCATATAGAAGAAACAGCGATAGGAGCTTTTGCAGTATCAAGAGAATACGAAAAACTTATTAAAAAAATAATATGAAAAATATTATAACAACAGCATGCCCGGTTGTTGTGTCCCTTGTCGAAAAATATTATCCAAGTGCTATAGAATATCTTGCCCCAGTTGTATCCCCTATGATTGCCCATGCAAAGATGTTAAAGCATACTTATGGAGAAAATATAAAGGTTGTATTTATTGGACCCTGCCTTGCAAAGAAAAAGAATATATGGATGGAGAGAATGACTATTTAATCGATGCTGTAATTACCTTCGATGAACTAAAAAAATGGTTTGAAGATGAAGGTATCGATTTGAATGAGTTTCAAGATGAAAATATTAAAAATGATGAAACTCTTATTGAGAGATATTATCCAATAGTTGGGGGTATATTAAAAACTATACATAAAGAAAACAGTTACAAATTTTTAAACATAGATGGTTTGGAAAGCTGCATAGAAACTCTTGATGCAATAGTTAAAGGAAATATTAATGGATATTTTATAGAGATGAACAGCTGTAAGGGTGGATGCATTAACGGTCCATGCAATAATAACAGCAGCTTTATTGAAGCCTATGATGATTTTTGAATTATGTAGGTAATACAAATACAATAAGCAATTTGAAAGATATTAAAGTTAATGTTGATTTATCAAAGGTTTTTTATAATAAAGAAGTAGAAAATAATATACCTGATGATAAAACCATCAGAAATATATTGAAAAAAATAGGTAAGTTTAAAAGGAAGATGAACTTAACTGCGGTGCCTGCGGATATTCAAGTTGCAGGGAAAAGGCAATTGCAGTTTATAATAATAAGGCGGACCTTAATATGTGTCTACCTTATATGCGGCAAAAAGCTGAGTCCATATCTAACATAATTATTAACTCTTCTCCTAATGCAATACTTGCTTTAAACAGTGAGCTTTATATTCAGGAGGCTAATAATTCAGTATATAGAATTTTTAATTTAGAAAATATACATTTAGTTGGAAAAAATGTGTTTCAATTCTTTGATTGCCCTGATTTTGCAATTGTAAGGGATACTGGAAAGGACATTTTAAATCAAAAATTTATTATGATAAGTATGATGTTACTGTAGAACAATCGGTAATATATGCAAAGGACCATGATGTAATCATAGTAATAATGAAGGATATAACAAAAGAAGAAAAAAATCAAGAACAATTGAATAAAGTTAGAAAAGAAACTATTGAAATTGCACAAAGAGTTATTGAAAAACAAATGAGAGTTGCACAAGAAATTGCAAGTCTTCTTGGAGAGACTACAGCAGAGACAAAAGTAGCATTAACTAAACTAAAGGACACAATGGTAGCAAAGATGGGTGAAGACAAATGAACTTTTTGTAGATGCAGATTATGGGAGTCTTAACAAATATAATGAGGAGCTCTGCGGAGATAAGGTTGAAATCATAAGAAGCAAAGAATCAGTTATTGTAGTTCTTGCTGATGGGCTTGGAAGTGGAGTTAAGGCTAATATACTTTCAACTATGACTAGCAAAATAATAGGAACTATGCTCTCTATGGGCTCAAGTATAGATGAAGCAGTAGAAACTATAGCAAAAACTCTTCCTGTATGCAAGGAAAGAGGTATTGCCTACTCTACCTTTTCTATACTTGAGATATTCAGCAATGGGGACGGGTATATTGTAGAGTTTGACAATCCTTCAATTATAAGGCTTAAAAATGGGAAGTATGCACCTTTTATTAAACATGAAAGAAACATATATGATAAAAAAATATATGAAACCAAATTTAAAATAGATCTAGATGATACATTTATTATGATGAGCGATGGAGCAGTTCATGCAGGAATAGGGCAGATGCTGAACTTAGGATGGCAGTGGGAAAATATTAAAGAATATACAGAAAGAATATATAAAAGGAACTACCTGCTAAAAACTTTGCAAGGTTATTAGTTAACGTCTGTGACAATCTTTATGGACAAAAACCCGGAGATGATACTACAGTTGTTGTTGTAAGAATTAGAAATCCTCAAAACATTAATGTATTAATAGGTCCTCCTGTTGATAAAAATCTGGATGAATATGTTATTAAACAGTTTATGGATAGCAAAGGTAAAAAGATTGTATGTGGAGGCACTACATCTCAAATAGTCTGCAGGGTTTTAAATAAAGAACTTAAGGTTAATTTTAACTACGTTGATCCTTCGATTCCTCCAGCTGCAGAGATTGATGGTATAGATTTAACATGCGAAGGTGTTCTTACTATGAGTAAAGCAGTTGAACTTGTAAAAATGTATATTTCATCAAAAGATACTTCAACAAATTTGTATTGTCTTAATAAAAATGACGCTGCTTCAAAACTATCTAAGATGTTGATAGAAGAGGCTACTAATATACATTTTTTCGTTGGAAGAGCAATTAATCCTGCCCATCAAAATCCTGAATTTCCTCTCGATTTAGGATTAAAATTAAAGCTTGTTGATAATATGGCTGAATATTTAAAGTTTCTTGGAAAAGAAGTTACAGTAGAATATTTTTAAAAATTTATACATTCAAAATTGTTTTATTTATTAATACTAGTCATCTTTTTATTAATAGTGACATTTAAAAACCTCCTTCTTGGTTTATATTTCAATTCCTACCAAGAAAGAGGTTTATAATTTATTCATACAACATAGTTTGTATAAATAAATTAAATTATGGTAAATGTCTAATCCCTGTAAACAAGATTATATTGATTATTATTCCTCTTATAAATTGCATCCACTTCTTCTATTATAAAACCTGTTATATCTTCTTCATATTCAAAGGCTGCTGAGATGCCACAACTTGAACTTAAAACCCTTGGAGTTGGCATAAGCTTTACATCTATGCCTTTGTCCCTTAGAAACCTTTGAAACTTAAATGCTCCGTTTTGTGTGTAGAAAGTTACTATATATTGCATCTTGTCACCTACTTAAAGTTAAAAGTATTCCCTCATCATTTTCTACAACTTCAACATTATATCCGCTATTTTTAGCAAATCTTTTTATATTTTCCTTTGCTGTTGCATTGTCAACCAAAACCTTAACTCCATCAGGCGAAGCTTCAATGGCCTTCTTTGTCAAAAGAACAGGCTCTGGGCAGGATCTTCCCCTTGCATCAACTAAATTACCCTTCAACTTTAACTCCCCTTTAACTTTAACATTAACTTCCCTTTCTATGTTAAAGTATCCTATAAGTGCAACTATTATAAACCCTATAATAACCGCAATTTTCCCGTTTGGAGTAGGTCCATCTGGAGTTGAAGCAAGCTTAAAGTTATGGGCAAAGGCTGCTCCAACAAGCATTCCAAGAACTGTAATAGCAGAATCTATATTGCCTTCTCCTGCTAATATAAGTTGTCTTAATGGGCATCCACCAAGTAAAACTGATCCAAAACCTGCAAGTCCCATTCCAAGGAAGTTCCATAAAGCATCATTATGGGCAACAGGCTGCTTTACAAAACCTAATGTAAACTTTCCAATAGCAATATTGCCCAATAGTGCAGCAACAAAGATTGCAATAAATCCTGAAATTAAATACCAGTCTTTAAATAATATAAGGTCCCTTATTCCTCCAACCATACACATTCTTGTTCTTTGGGCAAACCCTCCAACTATAAGTCCAGCAACCAAAGCTAAAAATATTGGTGCATGCATAGAGCCTGGTCCCTTTTGACTAAAGAATATAAAGGTTGGCGCTGCTAAAAGCAATATTAATAAACCTATGTTAATTGCTGGTAATAAAAATCCTTCTGCTTTGTTTAAAGTATATGTTCTTTTTAATGTAAATCCTTTGTTTAAGAATATTATTCCAATATATATGCCTGCTGCAAAGCCTATAAGACCAACAACTGCATTTAAGTCTCCCCTGCGATTCTTAAAACCATCCTTAATGGGCAACCTAAAAACATTAACGCACCTATCATAACTATAAAACCAAGAACAAATCTTACAAGTGGTGACGAGCCTCCCCTTGCATTAAATTCCTTTTTCCCATAGGACATCAAGAAGGCTCCTAAAACAATCCCTATAATTTCTGGTCTTATATACTGAACAAGTTCTGCCCTATGAAGTCCAAGCCCTCCCACGATATCCCTTATAAAGCAGGCAATACAGATACCCATATTTACTGGATTGCCAAACTTTACAAGTAATACTGCTAAAAGTCCCACAATAAGACCATTGATAATGATTAACCTTTTATCCTGCATAACCATCCCCCTTTTTTATATTTTCAATTTAATTATATGGTAATAGATAAAACATTAAAAATCGTTAATTTTTATGAATATTAAGATAATTATTTATTTTATTGATAAAGTCTCAAATTGTTTGTAAAAATAAAATTTGTCCCCTTAGAGTTTTGTGCCTCTAAGGGGACAATAATTTTACGTTTTATTTCCAACTTAAATTAAACCAATAATTACCTGAACCTTTATATGAGTATACTTTTATCTTGTAGGTTCCCGTTTTAGTGGGTAAATATCTAATTTGTTCTTGTCTTGCTGTTCCTTCTGATTTTGCTACAAGAGTTCCATTTGGATCATATAGATAAATATCAAAATCTATGCTTGTGGTATAATTTGAAATGATAAATGTTATTCCAACAGGCTTAGTTGTATCAGTTACATTAAATTGCCACCAATCAGTATTACCAGTTCCTGTTAAGCTGTCCTGAACAAATGTAAATCCAATGTTATCTGAGAAACTTCCACTAAAGCCTCCCGCCTGCTTTATACAATTATAAGGCAGTGCAATACCGTAGCCAAAATCTATATCTTTCCCAGATGGTCCAAAATCCTTTAAGTTTGAACTGGAATAAAGAATATTCTTAACTTGCGAATCTGTGAGTGAATAATTAGCATCTAGCATTAATGCTATAACCCCAGATATAAATGGCGTTGCCATCGATGTTCCACTATAGGTTACATAACTACTTGTTGTTCCTGCCTTTGCAGCCGTTATATTGCTTCCCGGTGCAGTTATATCAGGCTTTATTCGTCCATCTGCTGTCGGTCCTCTATTTGAAAATTCGGATAATACCCATCCCTTTTCTCCTGGATCATATACTGAACCTACAGTAATAGCATTTGCTGCAGCTGCAGGGGAACCTATAGTATAAGTTCCAGGCCCTTCATTACCAGCTGCAACAACCATTATGATTCCATTATTGACTGCATTATTTACTGCAACAGAAAGGCTATCCGTTCCATCAGAAGAGCCTGCTGCACCAAGGCTCATGTTCCCAATTCTTATATTATAGGTGTTTTTATTTTGTATCATCCAATTTATTCCTGATATAATACCACTTGTTGTTCCTGAACCAGAGGAATTTAAAACTTTAATACCTACCAGTGCTGCACCTGGTGCAACTCCCTTATAATTTGCATTACCCTCTCCTGTTCCCGCTGCAATACTTGCAACATGTGTTCCATGTCCATTATCATCATAAGGAGTAGTTCTCCCATTTATTACATCATACCAACCTATAACCTTTCCTCCATCTAAATCGACATGATTTGCATAAATGCCAGAGTCTATAATTGCTATAACTACATCGTTTTTAGAATAAGATGTTTTATTCCCATCTCTATCTCCATCAACTCCAAAATCAACTCGTGCATTATTAACTCCAGTCCATTGGGAAGAAGTATCAAGATATGCTTTTACTTCTCTATCTAGTTCTATCCTCTCAACAAATGGTATTTTTGAAAGCGCTTTAACTTGTGCCTTTGTCATTACAGCAGAAAATCCATTTAGAGCATGCTGCCATCTATCCTTCTCTTTAAACTTACCTACTTTATTCGCAATTTCATTTAGAACTTTATCTGAAGGATGCTCCTTTAATCTAACAATTACTGAAACTTCATCTGTTTCATTTAATTTAACCAAATCATCAAGGTCATCAGATATTTTGTTTCCATCCTTGTCTCCAAAAATGGAGTTTTTTCGTTTAAATTAGTATTATCAATTTGTTTATCTACAATTTCTCCTGATTGTAACTCAACGGGTGTGCTTTGAATTACTTCACCTTCAGTTGCCTTTACAAAACTAGGTAAAAATAACATAAGCAAAAAATTACCGTCAATAATGCTGATATCCTTCTTTTTTCATCCAAACACTCCTTTATTAAAATTTATTCCAATTTACAATATATGTAAGTCAAAATGCATTTAGACCAACTTTCTTTTAAACAAAAAAAGCTATGGCAAAGGCCATAGCAAATCACATAGCAATCTTATCAACAATTGCATGCTGTATGGTCAAGTTTTGATTTAGAATCTCATATAATCTTTCCAATCTATCTTTATCAAGGGGAGGAACATTTTCTAATCTATATTTAATATTCATTTCCTTATACTTGTTAACACGTGAACATGATAAGGCAAAAGCTCAATCTTTTCTACATTAGGGATTGTATTTATGAATTTTGCAAGTTTTTGATGTGCTCCTCGCCATCCGTTATTCCTGGAACTACTACATGTCTTATCCAAAGCTTTGTTCCATCTCTTTTGACAGCATTTAAAAATTCAAAAATCCGTGCCTATCTGCTCCTGTAAGCTTTTTGTGTTCTATATCGTCTATGTGCTTAACATCAAGGAGCACAAGGTCTGTCCATTTTAATATTTCATCATATTTTCCTATTCCATAACCTGATGTATCAAGGGCAGTATGAATTCCCTCCTGTTTACATCTTTTAAAAAAATCTATTACAAATTCCGGCTGCAGGAGGGATCTCCTCCAGAGAGGGTAACCCCTCCCTTTGACCTTTGAAAATATATTTTATACCTTTTTACTTTATTTATAAGCTCATCAACGGTCATTTCTTGTCCGCCCTTTATATCCCATGTATCTGGGTTATGGCAGTAGGCACATCTTAATTTACACCCTTGCATAAACACTACAACCCTAATACCAGGTCCATCGACTAATCCCATTGTCTCTATAGAATGAACTCTTGCCTTTATCATAAGTTACACCCTTTCATGGAAGGTTCTCTTAATTACTTCAAGCTGCTGCTCCCTTGTTAATCTTGCAAAGTTTACAGCATATCCCGAAACTCTAATTGTAAGAGATGGATATTTTTCAGGATGTTCCATAGCATCCTCAAGCATTTCTCTATTTAACACATTAACATTTAAGTGGTGGGCACCTTGTCCAAAGTATCCATCCATTATAGCAACAAGATTGCTAATTCTATCCTCCATATTCTTTCCAAGGGCATCTGGAAGGATTGAGAAGGTATTTGAAACTCCATCCATGCATGATGAATATGGTATCTTTGCGACTGAGTTTAGTGAAGCCAAAGCACCGTTTATATCCCTTCCATGCATTGGGTTTGCCCCTGGTGCAAATGGTTCGCCCTGCTTTCTTCCATCAGGAGTTGAACCAGTTTTTTACCATAAACTACATTTGAAGTTATAGTTAATACAGATAAAGTATGGATTGCATCCCTATATGTCTTGTGCTTTCTTAATTCATTTATAAACTTTTCAACAATTTCAACTGCAATTTTATCAACTCTGTCATCGTCATTGCCGAATTTTGGATAGTCACCTTCTATTTCAAAATCAACAGCAATTCCATCTTCCCTTATTGGTTTTACTTTTGCATATTTTATTGCACTTAATGAATCAACTGCAACTGAAAGCCCTGCAATTCCAAAGGCCATAAGTCTTTCAACATTTGTATCGTGTAGTGCAAGTTGCAATGATTCATAGGCATATTTATCATGCATGTAGTGAATTACATTCATTGTATTTACATAAAGTTCCGCAAGCCAAGCCATCATTTTCTCAAATTTTTTCATAACATCATCATAGTTTAAGTATTCACCCTCAGGAAGTTCTATCTTTGGACCAACTTGTGTCTTTAAAACTTCGTCTATACCGCCGTTAATTGCATATAATAATGCCTTTGCAAGGTTTGCTCTTGCTCCAAAGAACTGCATCTGCTTTCCTACCTTCATTGCAGACACACAACAAGCTATAGCGTAATCATCGCCAAATATTGGTCTCATTACATCATCGTTTTCATATTGAACAGAATCCGTTTTTATAGAAATTTCAGCACAGAACTTTTTAAAGTTTTCTGGAAGATCAATTGACCATAAAACTGTCATATTTGGTTCTGGTGCAGGTCCTAAATTTATCAATGTATGAAGAAATCTAAAGCTTGTTTTTGTAACTAATGTTCTTCCATCAAGTCCCATACCTCCGATAGCTTCTGTTACCCAAGTAGGATCCCCTGCAAATAGTTCATTGTATTCAGGTGTTCTTAAATGTCTTGCAAGTCTTAGCTTAATAACAAATTGGTCAATTAGCTCCTGAGCTTCTTCTTCTGTTATTATCCCGTTTCTCAAATCTCTTTCAATGTATATATCAAGAAATGTTGAAACTCTTCCTAAGGACATTGCAGCACCATTTTGCTGCTTTATTGCTGCAAGATATGCAAAATATAGCCATTGAACAGCCTCTTTAGCATTCTTTGCAGGTCTTGATACATCATATCCATAGGATTGAGCCATTTCTTTTAATTCTTCTAAAGCCTTAATTTGTTCCGCCAATTCTTCCCTAAGTCTTATAACATCATCCGTCATTGCTCCGTTTAATTTCCTTTTATCTTCCTTTTTCTTTTCAATTAAAAAGTCTGCACCATAAAGGGGTAGTCTTCTGTAATCCCCTATGATTCTTCCTCTTCCATAGGCATCTGGAAGCCCTGTTATAACTCCTGTTTTTCTAGCAAGCTTCATCTCATCTGTATATGCATCGAAAACACCTTGATTGTGAGTCTTTCTATACTTAGTAAATATTTCAACCATATTGGGATTAACTTCATAACCATAGGCCCTTGCAGCGTTAACTGCCATTCTGATTCCGCCCCATGGATTTACAATTCTTTTAAGGGGAGCATCAGTTTGAAAGCCTACTATAACTTCATTTTCCTTGTCTAAGTAACCAGGTTTGTAAACGTTAATACCTGAAACTGTATCAGTATCTAAATCGATTATTCCCTTTTTTATTTCCTCTAAAAGAAGCTCCTTTGCCTTGTCCCAAACTTTGTTAGTTCTTTCCGTTGGTCCTACAAGGAAGGATGAATCTCCTTCGTAGGGGGTGTAGTTCTTTTGAATAAAATCCCTAACATCTATATCTTCAGTCCATTTGCCTGCAACAAATCCATTCCATTCATCAAACCTCATAATAAAACCTCCTATTAAATAATAATTCTTTTCCGTATTCTTATTATATTATATATTTTAATCTGTTGCAACACTTTTTTCTTTTATTTTCAATATTTTTTATTGCTGTTATATTATTTTTAATCATCTGTTATACTATTAACAAGTTAAAATATTCTAAATAATTCGACTATGCTCAATAATAAAAACACCTTAAATGTTAGAATTTAATCCTAACATTTAAGGTGGATGCCTTCTTATATGAAAATTTTATTCATACCTTAACGCCTCAATTGGATCAAGTTTTGATGCCTTGTTTGCTGGATATATTCCAAAGAATATTCCAACAGCGCTTGAAAAGGAAAATGCAATAAGAACTGTTGTTATGCTAACTTTTGGTGCAATGTTTAAAAAGCTTCCAATGGCAAAGGCTGCGAGTATTCCAAGCATCATACCGATTATTCCCCCTATTAGGGATATTATAAGGGACTCTATTAAAAACTGAATAAGTATATCCCTCCTTCTTGCTCCTATTGCCTTTCTTATTCCTATCTCCCTCGTTCTTTCAGTTACAGAAACCAGCATTATGTTCATAACTCCTATTCCACCAACCAACAAGGAAATGCCAGCAATAGCTCCGATTACCGCTGTAAATATTCCAAGTATTCTATTAACCTGATCAAGCTGTTTTACTAAATTTTCTGCTTTATATTTGTCCTTATTATGGTGAACCGATTCTAAAAGCCTTATAATATTTTTAGCAACTAAATCGCTATCCTTTGTGTTTTCAAGCAAAACCTCTATTTGATTTATATTAAAAGTCTTTTCAAATATAGATTCTGAAACAGTTATTGGAATGTAGGAGAATATAGGCATATTTTCTGCAAAACTTGCTGCAAGGGCTCCATTTTCGTTTTTGTAAACTCCTACTATAAGTGCCCTTATTAGCTTTTCGTTGTTACCAATTTTAATCGTCTTACCAACGCAATCCTCGTAACCAAACAATTTCTTTGCACTTATGTTATCTATTACCACAACAGGTCTTTTTGCTAAAACATCTTTTTCCGAAATGAACCTTCCATGAAGAATATCAAGCTTATATATCTTATTAAAATCACTATTAGTTCCCATAAACACTGCCCTTTTTTGGCTCTTTTCCGTTTTTATAAGTCCAATCTGCTGAAAAAAGGAGCAGCATTTTTAACTTCCTTAATTCTTGTTTTAATAAGCTCAACATCTTTTATGGTAAAATAATCCTTTTTAGTAAGGGATGTATTATTATCTACCTTTATTTCAACTATATTTACTCCTATTTTCTCAAACTCACCAGTTATTGCGCTTTGTCCCCCTTGACCAATTGATACAATTGTTATTACACTGGAAATACCGATTATTATTCCAAGCATTGTAAGAAAAGATCTTAATTTATTGGCGAAAATTGACCCTATTGCAACCTTAAAGCTTTCATATATGTTCATGATATCACCACCTAATAGACAACCCTATTTTGAACTAATTTATCCTCAACTATCCTTCCATCCCTTATTCTAACTTCCCTCTTAGTATGCTGTGCAATATCCCTTTCGTGGGTAACCATTATAATAGTCGCCCCATCATCGTTTAGGCTTTGAAATATCTTCATAACCTCAATGCTTGATTGAGTGTCAAGATTCCCTGTAGGCTCATCCGCCATTATTATAGAAGGATTTAGGACAATTGCCCTTGCTATCGCAACCCTTTGCTTTTGTCCTCCTGAAAGTTCATTCGGTTTATGATGCAGTCTATCGGAAAGTCCTACCTTATCAAGAGCCTCCTTTGCCATCTTTATCCTTTTGGAATAGGAAATTCCTGCATATATCAAAGGAAGCTCAACGTTTTCTAAAGCAGATAATCTAGGCAAAAGGTTAAAGGCTTGAAAAACAAAACCTATTTCCCTATTTCTTATCCTTGCAAGTTCATCGTCATTTAAAGAGGATACATCCACATCCTTTAAAAATACTTCCCTTTGTTGGTCTATCTAAGCATCCTAAAATATTCATAAGGGTGGATTTACCGGAACCTGATGGTCCAACTATTGCCATGTATTCACCTTTTTTACCTCAATATTAACATCCTTCAGGGCTTCAAACTCAATTTTACCGGTTGAATACACTTTAACTAAGTTTTCAAGCCTTATCATTCTTTCACTTCCTTTTCAAAGACCTTTGCGCCATTTGTAAGGGTTGAAGGTGGATTTAAGATAACTTTATCCCCTTCTTTAAGTCCCTCTACAATTTCTACTTCAACATCCGATGTAAATCCAGTTTTTATCTTTACTTTATTTGCTATTCCGTTTTCTACAACATATACATATTCATTCCCATATTTATCTGTAATTACAGCTTCAGCAGGAACCTTTAATGCATTATCCTTTCTTCCAAGAATTATATCAACATCAACATCAAATCCTGACTTTAAATTTTCATCAAGGTTTAATATCTTTACATAGGCTTTAATTACTGTATCTACTCCCTGCATCGATTGGACCTTTGTTGCAACAGGGCTAATATAATCTAATGTTCCATTATACTCCCTATCATAAAATTTTATTAAAGCCTTCTGACCCTTTTTAAGATTTACAATATCATATTGATTTACATTTAAAGCAACGTTTAAACTGCTTATATCTTCAACAGTTACAATAAGTCCTTGAACCATCGCACCTTCCTTTGCATTTAAAAATGTTATAACTCCGTCTATGTCACTTACTATGAATTTTTGCTGTTTTTTAATATTTTCTTTTATGTTTAAAACATTTAACCTTGCTATTTCAAGCTGTTTTTCTTGAATTTTAATTTGATTGTCTAAATTTTGCCCTTGCTGATTTTGTATATTTTGTCCTTGAATCGATGTATTTAGCTTTTCTTTTTGTTCCTTTAAACTTTCAAGTTGAAGCTTAGCTATTTCATATTGATTTTGGGCTATCTTTAATTGATTTGTAAGATCTTGAACTTCAAATTCAACAAGTTTTTGTCCCTTTTAACCCTTTCTCCCTCTTTAACATAAACTTTAACTACTTTATTCCCAAAGCCATAGTATTCCTTTTTATTCTTAGATTCAACTATTCCATTAGTGGAATAAAGCGAAATTAGTTCCCCTTTTTGACAGTATCCGTTGTAACCTCTGCCCCTTTTTGATTCTTCTACTTAAACCAAGCAATATTAGCGAAAAAGCTGCCACAATAATTAGTAAAATAGATATAACTTTAACTGCCTTTTTCATTTTATCACCCCTGATCATTTTTTAATTATTTCATCGAGTTTTTGAGCCCATTTATTATTATTTCAAAATCTTCATCAGAAATATCCTTTAAGACATGCCCTAAAAATTCCTTAAATTTATTTTCAATATTTCTTTTTCCAGTTCAGCCTTTTCCGTTGGAATTATTATTACCCGTCTTCTGTCCTCATTATCCTGAATTCTCTTTACATAGCCTTCCTTTTCTAATTCATCTATAATACCACAAACTGTGCTGTTGGCAAGACCAACCAGTGAACTTAATTCCTTTAATGTCATCGGAGGCCCATTCATAATATGAAACATTACCTTCATAGCCGACTGACTTTTATTTTTGCATTTAAATGGAGGGCTAAATTTAGAAGCCCTCTTAACCTTTTTATTTATTGATGTTAATACCTCAAGAATTTCCAACACCTTACTGCTATCCATAACAACACCTTCGCCTTCGAATAATTCGATTACGAATTAATTTTACAACTTTTTCAAGTCTTCTTCAACAAGATACTATTCGGGTTTTCGAATTATTAATCTATTTCTTCTTCATTATCCATTGATGGAACATACTCCAAGATATCACCTGGCTGACAATTCAATTCCCTACAAATAGCATTTAGTGTTGAAAATCTTATGGCTTTAACCTTACCGGTTTTAAGGTTAGATAAATTAACAATAGAGATTCCAATCCTTTCAGCAAGTTCGCCAAGCTGCATTTTTCTATCTGCAAGAACTCTATCTAATCTTACTATTATAGCCATATTCTTCACCTCTAAACGGTAGAGTCGTATTCCTGTTGTAGATAATTACCATAGCTAAATATTTTAGCAAGGAGTATAATAAAAAGTCCAATAAACAATAGAGTTAAATCGATTTTAATCCTAGCAGATATATTTTCTATTTTAAAAATTTCAATAAAATATGTGGCTAATATGCTTTGTAAAGGTTTTACTATAAAAGATGAAATTATAAGTATTTTACCAATAAAAGAAAGTCTTTTAGAATTTTCAATATCAAACAGATTTTCCTCTTCTACTGTTTTTAAAATTTTTATTATTTGTCTAATTACAAGAATCGTAATAATCGCAACTACAAAAATTAAAATTAATAAAAGCCCTAACAATAATTTTATATTTATTATTTCATTTGCCATTGAGTTTGCTATAAAGGTTAAATTATCTATTGAAAATTTAACAGAAGATGAGCTAAATGGATGGACAGTGAACTACCCCCACTTATGGAAGTGGTGGCTTCGTGGTCAAGGTAACTTCTGTTACCAGATTACCCACGCTCAAAGGGCTGTTCCTTCCCCATATATACCAATCACATGGCTAATTTTAGCAAATTCTTGCTTGCATTTATATCTCTATCATGAACTGCACCACACTTTGGACATTTCCATTCTCTCAATGCTAAATTCTTTACATCAGGATTTTTATATCCACATTCACTACATGTTTGACTTGATGCATAATTTTGTGGTGCTATTATTATTTCTCTGCCATACCATCTTGCTTTATATTCTAACATCCTTCTAAATTCTGCCCATGATACTTCTGTTATTGCTTTGGCTAATTTATGATTTTGTTGCATATTTTTTACCTGTAAATCTTCTAAAACTATCACTTGGTTTTCGTGTATAATTTTAGAAGATAATTTGTGAAGAAAATCTTTTCTTTGATTTGATATTTTTTCGTATAATTTTGCAAGTTTTTGTCTTGTCCTTTCATAGTTTTTACTTTGCTTTTGCTTTCTTGATAATGATTTTTGTATAATTTTAATTCTTTTTTCTGTTTTTCTTAACCATTTTGGATTTTCTACCTTTGTTCCATCAGATAAAATAGCAAATTCTTTAATTCCTAAATCTATACCTACTTTTCTATCTATTTTAGGTAATTCTTTAATTTCTTCTTCTACAAGTATAGAAGCATAATATTTACCTGTTGGCGTTTTTGATATAGTTACGGATTTAATTCTTCCTTCAAATTGTCTGTGTTGTTTTATTTTTATTTTTGTCTTTAACTTTGGAACTTTTAGATAACTACCTTCAAGTGTTACTGTCCCATTTTGATTATTTGTAGTATAAGACTGGTAACCTTTCTTTTTCTTGAACTTTGGAAAGGCTGTTTTTTTATCTCTAAAGAAATTTTTATATGCTTTTTCTAAATTAAGTTGTGCGTTGGAAAGTGCAAGACTATCTACTTCTTTTAGAAAAGAATATTCTTTTTTATATTGTGCAGGTGTATTGTTTAGCATTTCTCCTGTTTTTTTATAGTATTCTATTTTGTCATGTAGCATTTTGTTGTATATAAATCTTACACAACCAAATACTTTTGCAAAATATTCTTCTTGTTCTTTTGTTGGATATATCCTGTATTTATAAGCCTTTAGCAAAGTTACACCTCTTTCCCTTGCTTTTCTATATATTTTTTAATTACTTCAATTGAAACCCCACCTGTTGTAAGTAAACAGTAACTTCTTGACCAAAAATATTCTTTCCATAATTGCTCTTTTAATTTAGGATACTCTTTCTTTATCAATCTTGATGAAGCACTTTTATAGGCATTTATAAACTTAGACAACTCAATATTAGGATGTGCTTTGAATAATATATGGATATGGTCTTTATCATGGTTCCATTCTTGTAATGTGATATTATAATTATCCTGTATCTTTTCAAATATTTCTTTTAGTCTATTCGATATATTATCATCAATAACTTTTCTTCTATATTTAGTTACCAAAATAAGATGATAATACAATAAGAATAATGAATGATTATTATTGTCTAAATCCATTCTATTAAATAACCTCCTTCCTATAATACTGATTATACAATAAAGGAAGAATTTATCAATCAACATTCATCACCCACTTACAGAAGTGGGCGACTTCTGTTGCTGTTTAGTTAAATTTCAGTTTATAATTATCATGTAAAATAAATGAAAAGGATGATTTTATGAAAACTAATATTTCTACTAAGATTATTCAAATAGCTGAAAAATACCATGAGATATGTAAAGGATGTAATATATGCACAAAGGGCTGCATATTACTAAAGGACTATGTAAAACATCCTAAAGAATTTTTAAAAAGTTTATACGAAGAAAAAAACATAGATAATAAACTTCCCTATTATTGTTTCTCCTGTAATGTTTGTAAAAATTTATGCCCAAGTGAAGTTGATTTTAATAAGCTTTTTATGGAGGCTAAAAAGAAATATCAAGAGGTAAAAAAGCCCCCACAAAAACATTTTATAATTCGCAATCATCAAAGGTTATCTAGTTCTAAAATTTTTTCTACAGTAAAAGGAAAATCGGCAGTTGGATTTATGCCTGGATGTAGCCTTTCTTCCTTTGATCCGGACCTTGTTACTAAAATACATGATTTATTAAAAAGTAAATATCATAATTCATCATTAATATTAAAATGTTGTGGAAATCCGTCCTATTCAATTGGTGAAATAGAAAGGTTTAATAGGATGTATAATTCATTAAATTCTTCATTAGAAGAAAACGGTATTGAACACGTGATAACTGCTTGTCAATCCTGCTATAAAACTATAAAAGAAAACTCTCCAAAATTAAAGGTAACTTCTCTTTGGGAGGAATTAAAAAGCTTCAACCTTCCAAAGCTTAACATAAAGGATGAATTTTTTATATTCGACTCCTGCACCGCTGATGAGAATATAAGAAAAAGTATAAGGGAAATTGCAAGAAAATTAAATATTAAAGTTGAAAACAATGAAGTAGTGAAAAGCTCAAAGTGCTGTGGGCTTGGTGGATGCGTTCATGCTATAAACAGCGACATTTTTAAATCTAATCTAAAGGAACAAGAAGAAAACATTAAATCAGAAAAGGTTTTAACATATTGTGCTGGATGCAGGGATGCACTATCAAATGTGAAGGATGCATTTCATATCTTAGAACTTATTTTTAATAGCGATAATCTAAAGCCTAAGGCACCGACTAAAACCTCAAAGGCCTGGTTAAATAGATTAAAATTAAAAGCCCGTTAAGGGCTTTTAAAATTCCATTTTATTCCTTTACACTTCCTATTGTTAAACCACCAATTAAATACTTTGATAAATAAGCA
Source organism: Caloramator sp. Dgby_cultured_2 (assembly GCF_028872215.1). NCBI lineage: Bacteria > Bacillati > Bacillota > Clostridia > Eubacteriales > Clostridiaceae > Caloramator > Caloramator sp. Dgby_cultured_2. The sequence goes on along the minus strand of NZ_CP118396.1, from coordinate 43,333 downwards.
AAAATTATCATAACGGGAATAGCTGTTAAAATTGCTGCAGCAGAATAAACTCCCCATTCTGTATTGTATTGCCCCTGAAGCGTTACAAGACCAAGTGGAAGAGTATATATTTTTTCATTATGAATTAAAACCCTTGCAACAATATACTCGGACCAGGAATTCATAAAACAAAATATAGAAGCAACAGCCAGGGCTGGTTTTGAAAGGGGAAGAACTATTTTGTAAAATGTCGTTAAAATCGACGCCCCGTCAACATAAGCACTTTCCTCTATTGATGATGGCACTGTATCAAAATATCCCTTTAAAAGCCAAATGCTAAAGGGGACAGAACTTGAAATATAAGGAACAACCAATGCCCATAATTTTTCTGTAAGTCCCATATTTGTAAGAAGAATATTAAGGGGTAAAAGAAGCATAGCCGCCGGAAACATTTGGGTAGCCAAAAGAACTATCATGCCGCTTTTTTACCATAAAATCTATACCTTGAAAAGGCATATCCAGCTGTTGAGGAAAATAGGATGCTTATAAACATCGAAATAAAAGAGACAATCAAGCTATTTATAATCCATCTTGATAAAGGCCTTTCAAACATTGCCTTTTTATAATTTATTAAATTTGCATTATCAGGGATTATTTTTAATGAAGTTGAAAAAAGTTGATTTGATGGCCTCAAGGATGAAGATAAAATATTCAAAACAGGATATATTGCAATAAAAGACATAAATATTAAAACCAAATATATTAAAACTATCTTAAATTTAGAGTCCGTTCTTTCAAAATAGTCACTTTTTCTCATTATATCACTCCCTATTTTCATTTGCCTTAAGATATACCAAACTAAAGAGGGTAAGAATTACAAAAATTATCACAGATAATGCCGCAGCATAGCCATATCTGTAAAGGTCAAACCCATCCCTATACATCTTTGTTATGAGGATGTTTACATCATCACCTGGAAGTCCATCCTTCATTATATATATAATATTAAGCATGTTAAACGTCCAAACCGTTCCTAATATAATTGCCGGAACCATTACTGGTTTTAAAAGGGGTAATGTGACATGTTTAAATTTTTGCCATCCCGATGCACCATCTATATCGGAAGATTCATATAAATCATGTGGAATGCTCTGAAGCCCTCCAAGGGCAACCATCATCATAAAGGGAACTCCAAGCCAGATGTTAGCAATTATAGCAGCTATCAATGTATATGTAGGGTCACCAAGCCAGTTTATCTTCTCAATCCCTAAATAATGCAAAATTAAATTAATAGCACCAAATTCATAGTTAAACATTCCTTTCCATGTAATTGCTGCTATATACTGAGGCATAGCCCAAGGTAAGATAAGAAGAACTCTAAATATCGATTTAAATGGAAGCTTTCTGTTTAAAAGTATTGCAAGCCAAACGCCTATTACTACATGAAAGAATACATTGGTAAAAGTCCATATGACTGTTCTTACGAAAGTTCTATAAAAAAGCCTATCCTTTAATATTTCAACATAATTTCCTAAAGCAATAAAATATTCCTTCATGATTTTAGGAAAATTAAATATATTTATTCCTACATTCTTTAAAAGCCTAATGTTTTGCAATCTTATATCAAACATAGCCATCATAAATTCAAATATTAATGGAAGGAATATTATAAAAAATATCACTAAAAATGAAGGTAATATAAAGGCATAGGGTGTCCACCACTTTTGCTGGACGTTTTTATTCGTCTGTTTAAATTTTTTAGTAAGTTCCACTATTATCCCCCTTAAAATTTAGGTCTGGATAAAATCCAGACCTAAATTATTACTTCTTAGTTAAGCTCTTTGCAAGCTCTTCTGCCTTTGTTTGCATATCCTTCGCTGCCTGTTCTGGTGCTTTCTTTCCTGCCATAACATTTTCAAGTTCAGGTCTTATTGCATCCCATACAGCCCTCATTTCTGCTCTAATAGGCATTGCAACACCATGTCTCATCTGTTCCATTGACATATTAATAAATTTATCATTCTTAATTTCTGGATCTTCAAGGGCTTCTTTAGTTGCAGGCATCTGTGCAAATGATTTTGCAAGTTTAACTTGAACATCCTTGTTTGATATAAAATCAAAGAATTTCTTTATAGCATCCTTTACAGCTTCATCAGTAACATTTGCTGAAACTGAAAATCCCTTTGAACCATAGTATGGTAAGCAGTAATTTCCTGTTTCATCTATCTTTGGGAATAATGCAACATCAAAATCCAAACCTTGAACTTGAGTATAGGATGTAAAGGACCATGCTCCATTTAACAATACAGCTGCTTTTCCCTCTTTAAATAATGTATCTGCAACATTGTAATCTGCATCCTTTGGAACAGCCTTATATTTAAATTTTAAATCCTGAACAAATTGAAGAGTTTTTACCATCTCCGGCGTATTTAAAGTTATATTTCCACTTGTCATCAAATACTCTTCCACCAAACCCACCAAGGAATGGAACTAACCAATAGGGTTCATTCAAGAAGTAAGCAAGTGCAAACGTTTTACCATCGTTGTATTTTTTAGCAAGTTCAATTATTTCAGAGAATTTCTCCGGTGCCTTATCAACAAGCTTTTTATTGTAAAGCATACTTATATTATTTCCGTTTACCAGTGGAACCGCCCAAATCTTACCATCAATTTTAACAGTGTCAAGAACCTGAGGGTCATACCTATCAAAGTATTCACTTCCAAGGAAATCATCAAGAGGAATTATAAGATTTCCAAGGGACATTGGACCTATATTGTCATTTGGTCCAAATATAAGTTCTGGTCCCTGTCCAGAAAGAACAGCAGTTTGGAATTGACTTCTTAAATCTTCAGTCTTATAGTGAACTCTATTAATTTTGATGTTTGGATTTTGCTCTGTAAATTGTTTTACAACTTCATCAAAGGTTGCATCGATATTTTCTTCCATCTGTTCCCAAATATTAAGTGTAACCTCCTTTATCTCCTTTTGTGCAGTTTGGCCTCCACAGCCTAAAAGGTTAAAAATCATTAATGCTGAACACAGGAAGGCTAAAAATTTTTTCATAAACCCCATCCCCCTTTTTATGTATCTATAAAGTATATATTATTTAGATAAATTTTTTATGCTTAAAAACCAACTTTTTATTATAAAATAAAAAGCCCTAAACATGGCTTTCAGATTGTAGACAAACCTTCTATGAGCTTTGCACTTTGCAAGAGCCCCGTGATAGGATTTCAAAAGGCATCTCTCATAAGCTCTATCAATTAGAATTGCTTAGCGAAATGAGCGGATGCCAGGGAAATCCTTCACGGGGCTTATCAAAAATAACTTTTTCAACAGTCTGAAAGCTCTAAACAGGGCTTTAATTCACGTTTATTGAACTAAAAAATATCCTTAAGATTTATATCTAACTCCTCAAATAAAATTGATTTTGCTATATCATCACCTTTATATACCCCAACTTGTTCATAAAAGCCTTCTTCATTTAACATATTAATCTCAATAGTTTTAAATTTTGGATTAATAAGCCAATACTCTTTTACTCCATATCTCATATACAAATTAAATTTTCTAATCCTATCATGAGATGTGTTTGATGGAGACATAACTTCAACTATTAAATCCGGAGCTCCAACGTATTTATTTTCCTTTATGCCATCTTTATTACATATAACCATCAAATCGGGTTGGACTTGATGGATGTTTTTATCATCCTCCTTTGACAATACTACATCAAAAGGAGCAATAAAAACTTCACATTCTTTACCCTTAAAAAACAAATTAAACTCTGTAGCTAAATTAAGTAAAGTCCTTTGATGTTCAGCTGATGGTGAAGATAAAAGATAGACTTCTCCATCTATATATTCTAATAAATCATCTCCATTATCTAACTTTAAAAATTCATCATAAGTAATCTTTCTATATTGAGGCAGCATTCTAACACCTCCAAAGGTGATATTAAAATCTTCTTTTTATAATTATATTATTACTAATTTTTACAAGTCAAACACAAAAAGAGGTGCACACGCACCTCTTTATAAACACATAGCTAAGTTTTCGTCTTTAACAGGCCTAAACTCTAAAAGCTCAAAGGCTTTTTTAACATGGTCATTTTTCATAAAGGTATTCCACACAAACCCTGTTATATAGTTTTCTATCATAATTAGAGTTATTCCTTTATCTATACCAACATAGTCTTCAGAAACCCAATAGCCCTTTTCTAAGTTAAAGGCATCTTTAAAGCCGTATTCCCCAAATATTCCCTTAATATTTTTATAGTAATATTCAAGGGCATCCATAGATTCCTTTGGAGTAAAAACAATAGAACCTGCAGCACCACATGGTGGAACCGTCCCATCTACTATATTCTCATTATTAAAAAGTCCTGAAGGAAGGGCACCATATCTCCCCTCATACCCCTTTGGGCCATCACAGGCAGTAAGCCCCCATGAATTTTCATTAAAACCCTTAAATTTGTCCTTATTATCGATACAAAATTGTCTGTTTGCAAGGGTTGCCAATATAGAATTTTCAAACCAGTCAATACCTTTTCTATCTACTTTACCCCTAAAATCAAACCAGGCATGGGAAAATTGGTAGGTAAATATTGACCCAAGCCATGAATTTATAAATCTATATCCTTTATATTCAGCATAATTTCTAAAAAAGCTGTAATAAACTTCCTTATCGACAGGATGCGTAGGAGATGCTACTGCTAAAAAATATAACATTAGCTGTTCGGCATAGAAATCCCAATATCCTTCAAAGCCCTTTTCCGGGGTATAACCCATATAAAACCAGTTTTTATCCTTATCCAAATACCAGTTCCAATCGATTTCTTCATATAATTTATTTGCCTTTTTCTTTATTTCACCACCAAAAACTCTCCAGCAAAAATAGCACCGCAAATGGCAATCGCTGTGTCTATAATTGAAACCTCACAGTTCCATATTCTTTCCCCGTGTATATATCCATAAAATGATAGAAAAATCCATTAACTCTATCTAAATTAAATAGAGTATCAAGGGTGCCGTTAACCCTTTCATATCCTTCTTCAAAGGATATCCATCCTCTTTTATCCCTATAGGAATTGCAGTAAGTCCAAAGCCAACTGCAGCGATGCTTGCAACATTTGGATTTGAAGGTGCTCTGTCCCTAATAAGTCCATATCCCTTTGAATTTTTATCTATATTTGCTTCCTTCCAAAAATATTTAAAGGATCCTAACATCTCTTTATTTAAGATGAATTCCTTGATATTCATCGACTATCCCCCATCCTAAAGCCGCAAATATACCATTATATTATATAACTTTAGTTTACATAAATCTATAAAATATTTTTGGCTACGATGCTTTTAATTACCAAAAGCTGCTACAAGTTTGTAGCAGCTAAACTGTTTAGTAGTATTATATCCTTTGGAGTTGTAACTTTAATGTTTTCATAGCTCCCTTCAATTATCTTTACCTTATAGCCTATTTTTTCAACAAGCTGGGTGTCGTCGGTTGCAATTATGTTATTTTCTATGGCATATTCGTGGGCCTTTAATATTAAGTCATATTTAAAGCTCTGAGGGGTTTGAATGGCGTATAATTTTTTCTTTCAAGGGTTTCAACAGAATATCCATCCTCAACTATCTTTATAGTATCAATAACAGGAACTGCAACTGTTGTAGCCCCAAAGGATTTTGCAGCTTCTATGGATCTTTTTATTATGTCATCATCTATATTTGGCCTTGCACCATCATGGATTAAAACAATTTCTGGATTATTACAAGCTATAAGTCCATTGTAAACTGAGTTTTGCCTCTCAATGCCGCCCTCCGTAATTTTAACCTTTTTAAAGCAATATTTATCTAATATATTAATTTTAAAATAATCAACCTCATCCTTTGCGACAACAGCAATTATCTCATCCACATAATTTGATTTTTCAAATTTTTCAAGGGTTATTGCTATGATTTCCTTGTTATTTACCTTTGCATAGAGCTTATTAAATCCAAGCCCCATCCTTTTACCCTTTCCTGCTGCAACTACTATAGCCGATATCAAAATATCACCTCTTATGATGCATTCTTAAGTTTTGCAAATATCATCCTACCTGCTGCAGTCTGCAGAACAGACGTTACAACAACATCAACAACTTCACCTACGTATTTTTTACCGCCTTCAACAACGATCATTGTTCCATCGTCAAGGTAAGCAACACCCTGTCCTGCTTCTTTACCATCCTTTATAATATGGATGTTCATCTCCTCGCCTGGAATTACAATAGGCTTTACTGCATTTGCAAGCTCATTTATGTTAAGGACAGGAACCCCTTGAACTTCAGCAACTTTGTTTAAATTAAAATCGTTGGTTATTATCTTTCCATTGTATATTTGGCAAAGCTTTAAAAGTTTGCTGTCAACCTCTTGAATATTATCAAAGTTTTTCTCAACTATTTCAACGGTTAAAGGTATCTCCTTTTGAATTAAATTTAGAATATCAAGCCCCCTTCTTCCCCTTGCCCTTTTTAAATTATCGGAGGAATCGGCGATATGCCTTAACTCCTCAAGAACAAAGGAAGGTATTAAAATGGGACCTTCTAAAAATCCTGTTTTTAGAATATCCAGTATTCTTCCGTCGATTATAACGCTAGTATCTAGTATCTTTGGCTGAGATATGCCAACCTTTTCTCCCTTTCTTTTTCCTTCCCAAACCTCTTTAAAAATGTAAATACATTATAAAGTTCTTCCTTTTTCTTTAATGTTATGTCAATTCCTAACGTTGCAAATACAATATTTACAATAAAAGCTAAGGAACTTCCTATAGCAGATAAAATGGTATTGCCAGTTAAAAATCTTGCAATAGGCGAAATTAATAGATTTGCAATTATAAGTCCTATAATAAGTCCTAAAACGGCAAGTATAATATCGTTTGTTGGTATCTTTTGTATTGCATTTTCCAGGATTTCTGTAATCTTAAAAATAAGTCGAATTAAATAAGGGGATAAAATATAAAAAATAAGACCTAATAAAATAATACAAACTGCTATGAATCCAAAATAATAAATGTTGTTTCTTGACACGAGAGCATTTACGGCATTAACCTTAATAAGTATTTCCGATGCAGCATATCCTAAAACTAACCCAACTACTGTCAAGAACCACCTAAAAATCCTTTCTAACATCAATTCACCTCCTACAAAATATCCCAGTATATTATATACTAATATACCGTATCAATCAAAGTTTTTCAACACAAAAAATATGACAATTTTTTAATTTGCAAAATCAAGCTTTTAAATTTTCAAGAATAAATTTTTTTGTTTCTTTAAAGTCCCTTTGAAGAACAAGACAAATTTCACTGCAGAAGGTATTTAATATTTTTTCAAAGTTATTCTTATCAAAATTTGAAGGTTTTTTTCTTTTAAAATTCATATCCATGCATTTTATAAGTTTTGCCATCTCTATCGGATCTGCTTTTTCTAAAGTAGATTTATAAAGCTTATATCTATCGATGCATTTGTTAGGTAGATCCCCTTTAAACTCCTTTAATATTCTTAAACAATCTTCTAATTTTACCCTTTCAATTACTCCTCTAATTTTATTTTTTTCATCAACGGGAAGATAAATACATATATTATCAATTACAAGTTTTATTTCATAGTATCTCTTTCTAATTCCGTTAACATTTTTTTCTTGTATATTTGTTATTACTCCCCCACCAAAATTCTTAACAAAAACTTTATCACCAATTTCAAACATATTATCACCTTTTTTACATTATTACCAAACTTACAGGATTAAGGCAAACTAAAAAATATCTTGATTTTTATAAACTACCTATTATTATTTTATTTAGTTAACTTAAAAATGGCTCTTTTAAGCTGAAATTTATTATAATGTATTTGACATTATATTGTCTGAATATTTATAATATTATTAAACAATATTCAACAAGGAGTGGAAGCAGATGAAGGATATAATCGTAGATGAATTTCAAGCCACCGTTCAAGATTCACTAATTAGACATAGAAGCATTTTAGATATAATAACAAAACTCTCTGAATCAAATTCTAGAATAAATAGAGCAGTTGCAAAGGCAGTTACCAATCACGGATGCATAAAAATAAATGCTCAAAAACAACAGATACCCGACGATGCATCCCTTGACAATATAACCGAATTTTTAAGCTATCAAATCGAAGGGAAACTTTGCGACAACTGCAGAGAAGTCCTTGAAGAAGAGATAGGAAATAACCTATATTACCTTGCTGCTTTATGCAATGCCCTTGACCTTAACCTGTTTGATATTATACTTGAACAAAAGGAAAAGATAGAAACATTAGGAAAGTTTAGCATGTTATAAAGGCCCGGATATTCCGAGCCTTTATATTTTTCTATTTAATATAACCTGTTCTTGAAGTTTTTTAGCCATTCCTTTATGGATCTTGCTCTTGCCTCACCTATTCCTTCAACAGCGTCTAAATCTTCTATGCTTGCCTGAAGAATCTTTTTAAACTGTCCAAAGTTTTTAACCATATTTTCAACAACTATCTGCGGCAGCTTTGGAATCTTATTCAAAATCCTATATCCCCTTGATGAAACCATCGTATCTAACATTAAATCAGGATTATAACCTAAAAGTTTACATATAACAGACAATTCCAAAATCTCCTCAGAAGATAAGGCCTTAATTGACTTAAATACCTCGTTATAATCCTTTGTATCTATAGCATAATCCCTTAGTATTCTAATTTCATCCTCTTCAACTTCATCTATAAGGTCGTTAAGCTGAAGGGAAATAAGCCTTCCTTCGTTTCCAAGCTCCACAACGTATCTTTCAATTTCATTTACTATCCTCATAACCATCTCGCTTCTTTGGATGGCAAGAACTACGTCATATATAGTTACTAAATCTTCGAATTCTAACGCAGAAAGGTTCGTAACCGCCTCATCAAACACCGATTTATACCTTTCAAGGGTTTGAATAGCCTGATTTGCCTTCGTAAGAATCATATTCGTATCTTTTAATACATATTTAATATTTCCTTTAAATACGGTAATTAAATTTCTTCTTTGGGAAATAGCAATTGCAATATTTCCTGTTTGTTTTGCAAATCTGTCGGCGGTTCTATGCCTTGTGCCAGTTTCAGCAGTTGGAATGCTGGAATCTGGGATTATCTGTGTATTTGCGTAGAGTATCCTTTTAAGATCTCCACTTATGACGATAGCCCCATCCATCTTGGCAAGTTCATATAAATATGCTGGAGAATATTCACTATTTATATAAAACCCACCATCAAGGAGCTTGCTTATTTCTTCTTCATCCCCAATCACTATAAGTCCTCCAGTTTTAGCCTTTAATATATTTTCAAGTCCTTCCCTCAAAGGTGTCCCTGGCGCCAAAAGCTTTAAAACATTCATTAGCTCAATTTCTTTAGCATCTCTCATAACTATCCCCCTAGAACTTCTTCTAATGCTTCGTATATATTTTCAACAGGAACAATTTGGATTCCTTTTATAATATCGAGTCCTTTCATATTTTCTTTAGGAATGATGCATTTTTTAAATCCCAATTTTTGTGCTTCTAATATTCTTTTATCTATTAAATTAACTCCTCTAACTTCTCCCGTCAATCCAACCTCTCCAATTATCACAACTTCGTTATCTATTGGAACATTTTTAAAGCTGGACGCAATAGAGCATAAAACTCCAAGGTCAATGGCAGGTTCGTCGATTTTTATCCCCCAGCGACATTTACATAAACATCATAGGTTTGTATGTGCATTCCAACCCTTTTTTCAAGAACGGCAATTAAAAGAATAACCCTGTTATAATCAAGCCCCGTTGTCATCCTTCTTGGCATACCAAAGTTTGTTTGGGAGGTTAGTGCCTGAACTTCAATTAGAATTGGTCTTGTTCCTTCCATGGAACATACAACACATGATCCGGGAACGTCTTTTGGTCTTCCGGATAAAAGTATTTCGGAAGGGTTTTTAACCTCCTCAAGACCAAACTGCTTCATTTCAAATACGCCAATTTCATTAGTTGAGCCAAATCTATTTTTAACAGCCCTTAATACTCTGTAGGTATTATGCCTTTCCCCTTCAAAGTAAAGGACTGTATCTACCATATGTTCTAAAACCCTAGGACCGGCAATAGACCCCTCTTTAGTAACGTGTCCAACTATAAAGGTAGCTATGTTCAAATTTTTGCTATATTCATTAAAACTGCAGTGGCCTCTCTAACCTGACTTACACTTCCTGGAGCCGACTGTAGCTCTGGTCTATAAACGGGTTTGAATTGAGTCTATCACAACAACATCGGGCTTTAGATTTGTAATAGTTTCTTCTATATAGCTTAAATTGGTTTCTGGAAGAACCAAAAGATTTTCCGAAAGGACATTTAACCTCTCTGCCCTTAGTTTTATCTGTTTTGAGGATTCTTCACCAGAGACATATAAAACGATGTTGCCACTCTTTGCAACATTGTTTGCCATTTGAAGAAGAAGGGTGGATTTCCCAATCCCAGGGTCCCCTCCAACAAGGACTAAAGACCCCTTAACTATTCCTCCTCCAAGCACTCTATCTAACTCTTCAAGATAAGTTGAATATCTTATCTCTTTTGTTATCTCTATATCCTGTATTTTCAAAGGCTGAACCTTATTATAAGCGGCTGATTGAATTTTACTAGACTTTTCAGCCTTAACTTCCTCTATAAATGTATTCCAGCTTCCGCATCCAGGGCACTTCCCCATCCACTTAGGAGATTCATATCCGCACTCTTGGCATATATAAACAGTTTTTACCTTTCCCATTCTATCACTTCCTATTTTAGTTAGCAATTACATTATATTTAATATTGTTATTCATGTAAAGAAATATATACAAAAAGAGAACCCCCATTATGAGGATTCTCCCTTTTCAAAAATTATTTCATTATCTACAACCTTCATTACAACTTTATCTCCACGCTTTATATTTCCCTTTAGCATTTCCTCTGAAAGTTTATCTTCAACAGCCTTTGTTATGGCTCTTCTCAGAGGTCTTGCACCATAGGTTGGGTCAAAGCCTTGTTTTGAAAGGTGCTTTATTACATCTTCATCATAACTTATTTCAACTTCAAGGTCCTTTAACCTATTAATTACACTCTTTAACATGAGCTCTGCAATTTTTTCAATATCCTTATCCTCTAATGGATGGAATACTATAATCTCGTCGATTCTATTTAAAAACTCAGGTCTAAAGGTCTTTTTCAAGTCCTCCATTACGTTTTGCTTCATCTTTTCGTAGGAATCTTCCTTTTCCTTTTCTGTAGTTGCTGCAAAACCAAGGGTTTGCTGCTTTTTTATGGTCTGTGCACCAACGTTGGAGGTCATGATAACTATCGTGTTTCTAAAGTCCACTGTCTTTCCCTTTCCATCGGTTAGTCTTCCATCCTCAAGGATTTGAAGCAGTATATTAAATACATCCGGATGGGCCTTTTCAATCTCGTCAAATAAAACTACTGAATATGGCTTTCTTCTAACCTTCTCTGTTAATTGACCTCCTTCTTCATATCCAACATATCCTGGAGGAGAACCTATAAGTCTTGATACCGTATGCTTTTCCATATATTCCGACATATCTATTCTTATCATTGCGTTTTCATCACCAAACATAGCCTCAGCAAGTGCCTTTGATAGCTCTGTTTTACCTACCCCAGTAGGACCAAGGAATATAAAGGAGCCTATTGGACGCTTTGGATCCTTAATTCCAACTCTTGCACGCCTTACAGCCCTTGCAACAGCCTTAACTGCTTCATCCTGTCCTACAACCCTTTGATGAAGTATTTCTTCAAGTTTTAAAAGCTTTTCTGATTCTGTTTCAGTAAGTTTGTTTACAGGAATTCCAGTCCATCTTGAAACAACATTTGCTATATCCTCAACAGTAACAACAGGAACTTCGCTATCCTTTTGATTTTGCCAATCCTTTTTAATCCTTTCGAGTTCGTTTTTAATCTCGTTTTCTCTGTCCCTTAATTTCGCAGCCTTTTCAAATTCTTGTGTATTTATTGCCTCCTCCTTTTCCTTTCTAACCTTTTCAAGCTCTTCTTCAAGGCTTTTAACATCAGGAGGTGCAGTTAAGTTCTTTAGCCTTACCTTAGCTGCCGCCTCATCCATAAGATCTATTGCTTTGTCTGGTAGGAATCTATCGGTAATATATCTATGGGATAGGTTTACAGCAGCCTCTAGTGCTTCATCAGTTATTTTAACCTTATGATGGGCTTCGTATTTATCCCTCAATCCTTTAAGGATTAATATAGACTCTTCAGTTGATGGTTCACCAACCTGAACTGGTTGGAATCTTCTTTCAAGGGCTGAATCCTTTTCAATGTATTTTCTATATTCATCAATCGTAGTTGCACCGATAACTTGAATTTCACCCTTGCAAGGGCTGGCTTTAATATGTTAGATGCATCGATGGCACCTTCTGCCGCGCCGGCACCAACTAATGTATGGATTTCATCTATGAATAGAATTATATTTCCTGCCCTTCTAATCTCGTCCATTACCCTCTTTATTCTTTCTTCAAATTCGCCTCTATATTTTGACCCTGCAACCATTCCTGATAGATCTAAAGTAACAACCCTTTTGTTCTTGAGTATCTCTGGAACGTTACCCTCTACAATCCTTTGGGCAAGACCTTCAGCGATGGCAGTTTTTCCAACCCCAGGTTCACCTATAAGACAAGGGTTATTCTTTGTTCTTCTTGAGAGTATTTCAATTACCCTTTCAGTTTCATTTTCACGGCCGATAACAGGATCGAGCTTTCCTTCCCTTGCAAGCTCCGTTAAGTCCCTTCCGTATTGGTCAAGGGTTGGTGTATTTGTTTGTCTATGCCTTGTCCCCGGGCCTGGTTTTCCTTTAAATCCCTGTCCTAATTCACCTACGTTTAAAGAATTTAATATCTCGTTTCTCGCCTTTACAATATCAATGCCGAGCTTTGCAAGAATTGCTATTGCAACTCCTTCGCCCTCCCTTAAAAGAGCAAGCATCATATGTTCAGGGGCAACGAAGTTATGGTTTAAATTCCTTGCTTCATTCCTTGCAAGCTCAATTATTCTTTTTGTTCTTGGAGTTAAAGGTATCTCGTGAAAGTTGAAGAACTCTTCGCCTTTTCCTTCTATTTCAATTATCAAATTTCTAATCTTTTCATCATCTATTCCAAGATCCTTTAAAACCTTTGACGCCTGACCACCCTCTCTTATTATTCCAAGCAAAAGATGTTCTGTTCCTATATAGTTATGGTTTAATCTTTTAGCTTCCTCTGCTGCAAGCTGCAAAACCCTTTGGCTTCTTTCTGTAAATCCATTAAACATACACATCCCTCCTTATCTTAGTGTTTCTCTAACTATTTTAGCTCTTATAATATCCCTTTCCTTTGTGTCAAGGTCTCTTCCTTCAATAAGTTGTAACGTTGCTGGTTGAACGTTAATCAAAGGTCGTTTAATTTTTTACATCTATATCCTTAATTATTCCCATTTCTATTCCTAATCTTACCTTTGACATTAGATTTAAACACTCTTGTGTTGATAGCATTCTTGAATATTTCAAAATACCAAGGGATCTATAAATGTCGTCCTCGATTTCAGCCGCCTGCTTTTCAAAGAGCATTTCCCTTGTTTTAATTTCTTGATCTATTATTTTTTAGTTACTGCAATTAAGTTGTTTATTATCTCCTCTTCAGTAAGACCAAGAGTTACTTGATTTGAAATTTGATAAATGTTTCCCATAGCATTACTGCCCTCACCATAAATTCCACGCATAGTCATACCAACTTGAACTACTGTGTTAAATACATTGTTTATATTTTTAGTTAAAGTAAGAGCTGGAAGGTGAAGCATTACCGACGCTCTAATTCCTGTTCCTACGTTTGTCGGGCAGCTTGTTAGGTATCCTAACTTTGCATCATAGGCATATTGGACCTTTTCTTCTATAAGGTCATCTAATTTGTTTGCATAATCATAGGCATCCTTTACTTTAAATCCAGGATATATAACCTGAAGCCTAATATGGTCTTCCTCATTTATCATTATAGAAACGTTCTCTTCTCTATTTAAAAGGACTGCTCCCCTTTGATATTCATTTACAATATCCATGCTTATTAGATGCTTTTCCACCATCGAAAGCCTTTCAAGGGGCTTTAATTCCCTTAACTTTATTAGCCTAAACTCATGGGCTATAGCAGAATTGCTGTTTAAAACAGAATCTGCTACATCCTTTATTACTTTATTTGCCTCATCTTGATTTAACTTTTGTGGGAAGGGAACACCATCAATATTCCTTGCAAGTCTTATTCTGCTGGTTAGAACTATATCGCTACCATGGTTTTTGAATAGCATTTTACCACCCCCTATTTATCTAGCTTTGACTCAAGCTCTTTGATTTGGTCCCTTAATTTAGCAGCCTTTTCATATTCTTCGTTCATAACTGCAACTCTTAGTTCTTCCTTTAACCTTTCTATATCCCTTTTTATCTTTAAAATTCCTCCCGTCCTCTTTGGAACCTTTCCTGTATGCTGAATATTTCCATGAACCCTTTTAATGATAGGTGTAATTTCTGCATTAAAGGTTCTATAGCAATTTGCACATCCCATCTTGCCGGTCCTTTTAAAATCATCAAAGCTCTGATGGCAGACAGGACAGGTTACAGGCTCAGGAATCTGATATGGCGAACCCATCATTTCAAAGAATCCTTCGAGTATGTTTTGGAAGGACATAGGTGATGCAAAGTTAAAGGGGTTCATTATATCGATATTAAACTCGTTGTTTTCCCTTGCACATTCCTCACAAAGATGAAGTTCCTGTTTAACTCCGTTTATTATTTTTGTAATATGAACATTGGCTTCCCTTTGATTGCAATTTTGACAGAGCATACAAATCCCTCCTTTGGGAATTTTTTAGATTATTGATATTAGAACTGTTTTTAAAATATTCGCCCTTATTTTATCCTTCAAATCCGGCGGAGCATTTATAACTTTATCGTTTAGAGCAATTTTAAGAATTGTTGCCTCCCTTTCAGTTAAATAACCTCTATCCTTAAAAAACTCAATATATCCTTCCGCCTGTTGCTGGGTTATTTCCTCTCCTATATTATTCCAAATTGCGTCCTTTAAATAATCGTTATCGTTAATTCTTATTTTTGTGATTTTGATAAATCCTCCGCCACCCCTTTTGCTTTCAATGTAATATCCTTTATCTATAGTAAACCGCGTTTCCAAGACATAATTAATCTGAGATGGCGCACAATTAAAAAGATTAGCAAGTTCATTTCTTTGTATTTCTAAAAAATCATTTTCGCTCTTTTCCAGCATGTTCTTTATGAAGTTTTCTATTATATCCGATAGTCTTGCCATAGCACCACCTCTTCTTATTTTGTTTTACTTTGACTTTGACTTTCTTTGACCTTTCAATTACTATTTTATACCATATAAATTATATTGCAATAATTAATTTTTTCATAAAATAGACAATTTTTATGATTATCAATAAAATATTAAAATTATTTTGCTATTTTGAATAAAATCTCAAAATTTCTTTATTTTTATTTGTAATAATGTTAACCAAAATAAAAAATACAAACAAAACCTTTAAAAAAATTAAGCCGGCAATGTAATACCAGCTTAAACATAATAGCCAATTATTAAGCACATCATGTCAATCTATTATAAGCTGTGCCTCTTCGTTAAAATAAGTTTTATACCCAAGCTGTAGAAACATTATAACTGTTATTGCAACACAGCCTAATATGCCAAGCATTATAGCTATTTGATATTTTATAGCAGTCAACGGAGATGTCCCTGATAATATTTGTCCCGTCATCATTCCTGGTAAAAAGACTATACCCATTCCTACCATAGAGTTTATTGTGGGAAGTATTGCAGAATCAAAGGTATTATCTATTATTTCCTTAACTGCCATTTTAGGGGTTGCACCAAGCATAAGAGCCATCTCTATTTCATCTTTTCTCTTTTTAATGTCATCAACAAGCCTATTTACACCAAGGGCAACTCCTGTCATTGAATTTCCAATTAGCATGCCTGCAATGGGGATAAAATATCTTGGATCATACCAAGGACTGATTCTTATAATTATAAATAAAAAATATAAAAGGCTAAGAAGGCTTCCTATAACCATTGATATTGCAACGACTTTTTTATTTTGAAATTCAATTCAACCTTTGATCTTTTGTATATATTATATATGCTAAAGATCTCCATAAAAATTAAAATTAATAAAGTAAATAAGGGATTTGGATTATTTATTATATAAACAAGAACAAACCCCATAATTATAAGCTGAAGGGTCATTCTGATAGATGATATCACTATTTCCTTCTCCCTTTTTATTCCTCTTTTTCTTACTATAAGCAAAAGTATTACAATAAATATATAGGCTGCTAATAGCTGATAAACATTTATATCTATAATATTTTTCATAACTTCACCTTCCCATCAAATATCTCAACAATTCTTTCACCAAAGTTAGAAGCTATCTTTTTAGAATGGGTTACTACAACCAACATCTTATTTTTGCCTTTAATATATTCTATAACCCCTTCATTACTTTCTCTTCCGTTCCTTCATCCAAAGCAGAGGTTGGCTCGTCTAAAAGGTAAACATCAGAATCTAGCAAAAGTATTCTACCAATGGCTAACCTTTGTTTTTCTCCTCCCGAAAGATTTTGGGCAGACTCATCAAGCTCTTTTTTAAACTTACAAGTTCTAAAATCTCCTTTAATTTTTCATCCTTTACTAAAGGTTTTTCAGAGAATTTCAACCCTATCAAAATATTATCCCTTATATTACCATTGAAAATAATGGGATTTTGAGGTAGCATAGTAACCTTTCTTCTTATCTCAATTGTGTCCCAATCTTTTAATGGCCTTCCTTTAAAATAAATCTCACCCTTATCTGGGGATATTAGTTTGTTTAAAAGTTTTAGTAAAGTTGTTTTTCCACTTCCGCTTTCGCCAACGATGCATGTTATTTTATTCCCTTGAATCTCAAGATAATCAATATCTAATATATTCTTGTATTTTAATTCAACGATTTTAAACATAGCCCCTCCACCTTATTTAAAAATTTCTTCATAAAGTTCCTTTGCTCTTTTTTTAGCCTCTTTAAGAGCCTCAATTCCTTCTTTAGTTATTGAATAATACTTTCTTATTTTACCATTTATTAGTTTATCCTCTCTAACTAAAAGCCCCTCCTTTTCCATAGAGTGCAAAATAGGATACAAAGTCCCTGGCCCTATATTATATCCATGTTCTTTTAATTCCTCCATCATCCATGAACCAAAAAAGGTTCTTTATAGGCATGATACAGTATATGCACCTGTATAAATCCTAAAAATAATTTTCTAAGGATTTTATTGCTCAATTTATCACCCCTTAATTATCGTATTTCGATATCGTATTATAATATTATCATAATCTTAATATAAAATCAATGTAAAAAGGGTTTGAGGATTTATTGAACCTTCAAACCCAAAGTTCTATTTGTCTAATTCTTCATTAATTTTTTCTACTCTTTTTCTTTGTTCATCTGGACTCATCCAGCTATTAAAGCTTGGGATGAATTCTCCAAATCTTTCAAGATTGAAGTTAAATTTAAACCTTTTCCCCCTTAATTTCTTATTAAATTTCATTTGATCACCTTCTTCTTGCAATTAAGTGATATTTATTATCATCGTGTCCTCCCTTTTGTGTGACGTCAAATCCATTCATATCAAGTATCCTTCTTATTTCCTCTGTTTGATGAGCATCTGAACCGTCAACTGTTATTACAAGTTCATCATCGTCATTTAAAATTGAAAGCATATCATAAAGTTTATTTGTATCAGATGGTCCAATTATTTTCCCAAAGTTAATCCTATAATCAGACATTAAAATCCCTCCTTTAAATATAGTTTTTACAGTTTTTAAAATTAAATGCTGTTAAATGCTTTCAAAATTATATTGGGCAGGTATTTTAAAATACCTGCCCAAAAATATTTTATTCTTCCTCTTCTTCCTTTTCCTTTTGTGCATTTTCGATAATCTTTTGTGCGATGTGAGCTGGAACTTCTTCATATCTTTCAAACTTCATTGTAAAGCTTCCCCTTGCCTGAGTCATGGATCTTAGATCTGTTGCATATTTGAAGGTTTCCGCCATCGGCATTTCAGCCATTATAACCTGCATTCCATCCTTTTGTTCCATCCCAAGAACTCTTCCACGGCGCTTGTTTATATCACCAATAATATCTCCCATGTATTCATCCGGCACTGTAATTTCAAAATGCATTATAGGTTCTAATAATACTGGGTCTGCCTCCTTCATTCCCTTCTTAAAGGCAAGGGATGCTGCTGTTTTGAAGGCCATTTCAGAAGAGTCAACAGGGTGGTAGGAACCATAGTGTAATGTTGCCTTTAAGTTTATAACAGGATAACCTGCTAAAACTCCCTTTTTCATAGCTTCCCTAAGTCCCTTTTCAACTGCAGGAAT
Source organism: Caloramator sp. Dgby_cultured_2 (assembly GCF_028872215.1). Classification (NCBI taxonomy): domain Bacteria; kingdom Bacillati; phylum Bacillota; class Clostridia; order Eubacteriales; family Clostridiaceae; genus Caloramator; species Caloramator sp. Dgby_cultured_2. The sequence continues at coordinate 24,846 of NZ_CP118396.1, read as the reverse complement.
ATATTGTCTTGGAACAACACCACCAACTATTTGATCGACAAAAACAAGATCTTCAGTTTCATGTTGTGGCTCAAACTTGATAACAACATCACCATATTGTCCGTGACCACCAGATTGCTTTTTATATTTTCCTTGAACATCGGAGGTCTTTCTTATTGTTTCTCTATATGGAACCTTTGGAATGTCAAGCATTACTTCTGCACCGAACTTATTCTTTAGCTTGCTTGCTATAACTTCAATATGTAATTCCCCAAGACCAGATATTATAAGCTCTGAGTTTTCAATATCCCTTGATATTTTAAATGTTGGATCTTCTTCAAGTAGTTTATGGAGTCCTGTTGAAATCTTATCTTCATCATTCTTTGATTTTGGTTTTATTGCCATTGATATTGCTGGTTCTGGGAAATCTATTTTTTCGTAAATTATCGGCTTTGCTGCGTCGCACAATGTATCTCCAGTCATAGTGTATTGAAGCTTTGCAACAGCTCCTATATCTCCAGCAGAAAGTTTTGTTACTGCAGTTTGATTTTTACCTTTTAATATGTATAGTGTGCCTATCTTTTCTGTCTTATCCTGAGTAGCATTATATATGCTTGAATCAGAAGAAATTGAACCGGATAAAACTCTAAATATCGAAAGCTTACCTACAAATGGGTCGGCAATCGTCTTAAACACAAAGGCTGAGAATCTTTCATCCGGACTGGACTTTCTAACTTCGTCCTCATTAGTCTTCGGATTCTTACCCTTAAATTCAACCCTATCAGCAGGTGAAGGGAAATAATTTATAATACAATCAAGCAATGTAGTTAAAGCTACATTTGAAATCGCTGAACCGCAGAAAACCGGTGCAACATCGCAGTTTAAAATACCCTTTCTTAGTCCTCTTAAAATTTCTTCGTCAGAAAGTTCGCCTTCGCTTAAGTATTTGTCAAGAAGCTCCTCATCAGTCTCGGCTACCGATTCCATTAATATATTTCTATATTCTTCAACAACTGACTCAAGGTCAGCTGGAATTTCCGCTTCAACCATCGCTTTTGATTTTGGATCATAAACAAGAGCTTTTCTTTCTAATATTTTAACAACACCCTTAAAATCTGCTTCTTTCCCTATTGGAATTTCAAGGGCAGCAACCGAAAGGCCAAACTTATCCTTAATCTGCTTAAATGTCTTATCAAAATCAGCATTTTCTCTATCCATTTTATTTATAAAAAATGCCCTTGGAATCTTATATTTATTTACATACTTCCATGCCTTTTCTGTTCCAACTTGAAGACCCGATGCTGCACAAGCTGTTATTATAGCAGAGTCAACTGCCCTTAAACCTTCTAAAACTTCACCAACAAAATCAAAATATCCTGGAGTATCAACAAAATTAATTCTATAATCATTCCAGTCACAAGGTGCAATAGCAGTTGAAATTGAGATCTGTCTTTTCTTTTCTTCTGGGTCATAGTCACAAGCTGTTGTTCCATCTTCAACTCTACCCATTCTATCTGTTGCTTTGCAGTCATATAATATAGCCTCAACTAAGGTGGTTTTTCCCGTTCCACCATGTCCAATCATACCTACATTTCGTATGTTTTCAATCCTATACTCCCTCATAATAAATTCCTCCTTACGACTATATAAGTCCTTATTTTATATATTCTCCATTATTTCCAAAAATCCTTTTAAAATTGTAAAAAATTTTCGACAATTTAGAATATTTTTTGCATTAAAGATAGGCATTATTATTAATAATTAACTAAAATTTAATTTTTTAAACAACATTTTAAAAATTTATCATTTTACACTACAGATTATATGATATATAATTTTGTTAGTAGCTCAAAAGGAGGTCATAAAATGAAGGACAAAATTATCAATGAGATAAAGGAATGGATAGTATCAATAGTAGTTGCTGCTGTAATAGCCTTTACTATAAAGGCCTTTATATTTGACATCGTGCAGGTTTCAGGTCCATCTATGATTCCAACCCTTCATGATAACGATAGGGTTGCTATAGAAAAAATTAGTCTTTATACCAAAAATTTACCTGAGGAGAAATAATAATCCTTGATCCTGGTAATTCAGGGAGGGATTATATATAAAAAGAATTGTTGCACTTCCTGGTGAAAGGCTTGAAATCAAAGAAGGATCAGTTTTTATAAACGGCAAAAAGCTTCAGGAGGATTATTTATCCCCTGGAACCCAAACCTACGCTGAAACTGATATCGACATGATAATACCTGAAGGCTACGTTTTTGTTCTTGGAGACAATAGAGAAGTCAGTGAAGATAGCAGATATATTGGTCCAATTCCTATTGATCACATAAAAGGACATGCAATTTTTAAAATCTACCCATTTTCAGATATAAAAATTATAGGGTGCAAAGGCACCCTTAATTTATCTCCTCAAGCTTTCCAGTTACCATATATATAATTCTTTCACAAACATTTGTAGTATGATCAGCTATTCTTTCTAGATATCTTCCAACAAACATTAGCTTTGTTGCTTGCTTTGTAATTGAAGGATCCTTAACTATCATTTCTAAAAGTTCATCAATGATCGCCTGATAAATATCATCAACCTCTTGATCCATCTGGGCAACTTTTTTGCAAGTTCTATATCCTCTTTAACAAAAGCATCAAGACTTAATCTAATCATCTCTTGTGCGATCTTTGCCATCCTTGGAATGTCAATCAAAGGCTTAATCAACGGTTCTTTGCCTATCTCTAAAGTTATTTTAGATATATTAACCGCATGATCCCCCATTCTTTCAAGATCAGTAATTATTTTAAGGGCTGTTGCTATGGTTCTTAAATCCTTTGCAAGAGGCTGTTGAAGGGCTAAAAGCTTCATGCAGTCCATTTCAATTTCAAGATCCATGGCGTCTATTTTATCATCCTCTTCAACGATCGTTTTAGCAAGCTCTAAATTTTGTTCCTTTAAAGAAGTTACCGCCTTATCAACAATCACTTCTACAAGGGAACCCATTCTTAATACCTTGTGTTTAACCTCTTCAAGGTTTTGTTGAAAATGCAACCTTGTCATAAAAATCTCTCCTTTTTTAACCGAATCTTCCAGTGATATAATCTTCCGTTCTCTTATCCCTTGGGTTTTCAAATATTTTTTCTGTAGTATCGTATTCTATAACCTCACCGTTTAAGAAAAACGCCGTCCAATCTGAAATTCTTGCTGCCTGCTGCATAGAGTGGGTTACTATAATTATAGTATAATTCTTTTTAAGCTCAAGTAAAAGCTCCTCTATTTTTAAAGTTGAAATTGGATCAAGGGCGGATGTGGGCTCATCCATTAAAACCACTTCTGGCTGCATTGCAATTGCCCTTGCAATGCAAAGCCTTTGCTGCTGGCCTCCCGAAAGTTCCAAAGCTGATTTATATATTTTATCCTTAACTTCGTCATAAAGGGCAACAGCCTTTAATGTGCTCTCAACAACCTCATCTAATACTTCTTTTTGTTAACTCCATTTTTTCTAAGGCCATATACTATATTTTCATATATGGTCTTTGGAAATGGATTTGGTTTTTGAAAGACCATACCTATCCTTCTTCTTAGTTCAACTGGATCTATATCGCCTGAATATATATCCTGACCTTGGAATAAAATTTTTCCTTCAACCCTTGTATTTTCAATAAAATCGTTCATTCTATTTAAAGTTCTTAAAAACGTTGATTTTCCGCATCCTGATGGTCCTATAAAGGCAGTTATATTATTTTTATATATATCCATATTTATGTCCTTTAATGCTAAAAAATTGCCATAGTAAAAATTTAAGTTTTCTACTTTAATTACGCTTTCCATGTTATCCTCCTTTAGTCCTTCATTCTAATTTGATATTTATTTCTTAATAGTATTGCAACCGAGTTAACCCCAAGAAGAATGAATAAAAGCACTATAATTCCTGCAGCTGCAACATTTTGAAATTCCTTTTTAGGCATACTTGACCAGTTAAATATCTGTATAGGTAAAACTGTAAACTGATCAAAGGGTGTTTTGGGAATAAAGGAAACATAAGCAAGGGCACCTACTACAATTAATGGTGCAGCCTCTCCTAATGCCCTTGATAACCCAAGTATAGTTCCTGTCAAAATTCCTGGCAGAGCATAGGGCAAAATTACTCCAGTTATTGTTTGCCACTTTGTTGTGCCAAGGGCATAAGATGCCTGTTTTAAGGATTCTGGAACGCTCCTTAATGCCTCTTGTGAAGAAATAATTATAGTTGGAAGTATCAATAATGACATAGTTAAAGCACCTGACAATATACTTCTTCCAAACCCAAGCAATCTGACAAAAACAGCAAGTCCAAGCATTCCATAAATTATTGCTGGAACACCTGCAAGATTTGCTATATTTAGTTTAATAAATTCAGTAAATTTATTATCCTTTGCATATTCCTCTAAATATAAAGCCGTCCCTATCCCAACTGGGAATGAAATTAGGGCAGTTAAGATAATGAGCCATAAACTCCCCAAAAGTGCAGGATAAATACCAGCCTTTTTAGGGAATCTTGATGGGAAATTAGTTATAAAGTCCATAGATAACCACTTTAATCCCTTTGATAATATACTAAATAGAAGAATGCTCAAAATAAATATTCCAAACAAAGTGCATAAAAATATCAAAGCATGAAATATTTTATTTTTTATTTTTCGCCTTTTTGTAATATCCTGTTCCTTCATCAATATACCCTCCTATATTTCCTCATAACATATCTAGAAATTAAGTTCAATGTAAAGGTTATTAAAAACAGTAAACTACCTACGGCAAACAAAGTCCTATAACCAATTGATCCATAAGGAACATCCCCCATACTTATCTGAACGATGTAACCTGTCATAGTTTGTATGCTCTCAAGGGGATTTAAAGTTAATTTAGGTGTTGAACCCGCCGCCATGGCAACAATCATAGTTTCTCCAACTGCCCTTGATATAGCTAAAATAAACGATGCAATAATCGTCGGCAATGCAGTTGGAATTACAATATCCTTTGATACTTCGTATTTTGTCGCTCCAAGGGCATAGGCACCAAGTCTTAATGAATCAGGCACAGCCATCATAGCATCTTCACTTAAAGAGGAAACCAAAGGAACAGTCATGATTCCTACAGCAATTCCCGCACTTAAGGCATTATAAACGCTTGTTTCAGGAAAGATGGCCCTTATTAAAGGAGTTATAGCGGTTAGTGCAAAATATCCATATACAATAGAAGGAATCCCAGCAAGTATTTCAATAGTTGGTTTTAAAACTTTTCTTACTTTTTTAGGAGCATATTCACTTAAGTAAACTGCACTTCCAAGTCCTATCGGAATAGAAATTATACTTGATATAACAACAATTAGTAATGTTCCGACAACCAAAGGCAAAACGCCAAACTTAGGAGGCTCAAAAAGGGCGTCCATTCCCTTCCTGTTAAAAACTCAATTATAGACACCCTTTTAAAAAACAAAAAGGTTTCCTCAAAAGAGAAAAATAATACCTAAAGTTGTTAATATCGATATAAATCCTAAAACTGTTAACACCTTTTTTATTATTTCTTCATTTTTTTAATTCTTTCTTTGCTCTCAAATTCTATTCTCTTCATCCTGCTCCCCCTTCTTCTAAATGGGCATAGGCACCCATTAAAGGTGCCTTAGATTACTTTATTTTGTTTAACTGTTCTTGATATTTTGCATCCTCCAATGGAACATACCCTACCTGCTCTACTAAATCCTTAGCATTTTCAAGGTAGAACTTTACAAAAGCCTTTAGTTCAGGTCTTTCCAGCGACTTTGTATTAACGTATATAAATAATGGTCTTGAAAGTGGCTTATAGCTTCCATTTCTAATATTTTCAGTTGTTGGCTCTACACCATTTACCTTTAAAGCCTTTAGGTTATCCTTATTTTCTTCATAGTATGAATGTCCAAAGAATCCCATAGCATACTTATCTCCTGCAACGCCTTGAACTAGAACGTTGTCATCCTCACTTGCTGTATAATCTGTTCTTATTCTCTTTTCTTCTCCATTGATTTCTGCAGTAAAGTAATCAAATGTTCCTGAGTCTGTTCCTGGACCATAAAGCTTTATCTTTTCCTTTGGCCAATCTGGTCTTACATCGCTCCAGTAAACAACCTTTGAGTCCTTATCCCAAATCTTTTTTAGCTCTTCTGTTGTTATATCGTCAACCCAATTATTATCCTTATTTACAACTATTGCAATTCCATCATAAGCAACTTCAAGTTCCATCATATCTATTCCATTTGCCTTAGCCTTTTCTACTTCTTCGCTCTTAACCTTTCTTGACGCATCGTTAATATCAATTTCACCAACAACAAACTTTTTAAAACCTCCACCTGTTCCTGAAATACCAACAGTGATGTTAACATCAGGATTTTCCTTATTAAATTCCTCTGCAACTGCCTGAGTTATTGGATATACTGTGCTGGAACCGTCGATTTTAATAGTTCCTGCTAACTTTTCTTGTCTTGCACAAGCTGAAAATGACAATGCTGTCGCAGCTATTAAAAGAGCTGATATTATTTTCTTCATATTTGTTATCTCCTTTCCGTTTTCTTTTTACAATTAAATTTTATAACTTTCAATTGTTAAGAACCATCAAAATTATGTTAAGTCTATGTTAATTAATATTTTACATTTTTATTTTGCTAAGAAATTTCAATTTTAATACCACTTTTATTAACTAATTTACAGCTTGACTTACATTCTATCTTAATCTTGCTTAGAATATTTGCCGCCATATGGGGAGTTTTTAACTTTTTAGCATCGCATATCAATCCTGCAATGCATAGTGAAATCAAATTAAATTTTTGAAGCTCACCCTGTCTATTTGGAGATATTACATAGCCTTTAGCAATATCCTCAAGGGTATAAAATCCCTTTATATGGGTATCAAATTTTTCTGCTATTTCTGTGCAAATTTTGTTTATAAACTCAAAATCATCCTCCTCAATAATTGCAATATAATCATCCCCGCCTATATGACCTAAAAAGTAATTATCCTTTAAATGTAGTTTAAGACAATCCGTTATTATGTTGGATGTTAATTTAATAACTCTATCCCCATTTTCAAAACCGTAAGTATCGTTATATGCCTTAAAGTTATTAATGTCGAAATACAATATTGATACCTTCTTTCCTTTTGCTATTACATCTGAAAGGGTGTTTTCTATTAAAATATTTCCCGGAAGTCCAGTGAGGGGATTTGTATGTCTTGCATAGGTAAGTTCCAGATCCATCGTGCATTCTAATAGTCTTCTTATACTAACAACACCGTAGTATTCTTCATTTCTTTTTACTATCACATAGTCATAAAGCTTGTCCTCTTGACGCGACATAGCAAGATGTGTTACTTCTGCAATTGGAACGTTATAATCAACAATCAATGGATTTCTATCCATAATAAGCTCAACGCTTTTGTTTAAATATAAAGCATTGCCATAGATTGAAGATAACAACATATTTATTCTGTTTTTCATAACAAGACCTATAGGAATTTTATTTTGAACCACTACAAGGCCGTGGCATAGTGAATTATTAAACATTTCTTTAACCTTTACACATTTCATATCCTTTGTAATTGGCTCATCAAACCTTGCAATTTTCCCAATTGGAAATGTCTTTGAGGTATAAAATATGTTTTTATTCTTTTCATTAATCTGTTCCTTTATAAATTCTTTTATATCTGATGGGATATCTTGAATTGTTTCAGATGGTCTTGATATTAAATAACCTTGAACATACTCAATACCTAAATTAATTAAGGTTACTAATTCATCCTTTGTTTCAACCCCCTCAGCTATAAGTTTCATATTTGTTAACTTGCACAAATGGGCAAAATTTCTGCATACAGCCTGTTTAAAGCTATCCTTATCTATATTTCTTATAATACCCATATCAAGTTTCAAAAATTGAGGTTTAGTTTCCGTAATTAACTTTATTCCAGAATATCCAGCTCCAGTATCATCAATGGCAATTTTATAACCCTGTTTTATATAATGTTCCAAAACCTCCCTAAATGCTTTATAGTCATCTATTGCCGTTTTTTCAGTTATTTCAAAAATAATCATGTTAGAGTCTATGTTGAATTGTTTTAGATAATCCCTGGTAAAGCCATTTCTAAAATTTCTATCACGAATTATTCTTGGATCTACATTTAAAAATAAATATTTATCTATATTTAGTTTAGATGCTCTTTCAATAGCAAGGCTTCGACAAAGATATTCTAAATCCCATAAGTTGCCATACCTTTCAGCTGCATCAAATAGTAAATCTGGTCTTTCAAGGGGTAAACCTTTAGGCCCTCGTGAAAGGGCTTCATAGCCTATTATTTTAGAATTCATAACATCGATTATAGGTTGAAAAAATGTTCTTATGCTTTTATTCTTTATTATTTCTTCCAAAATAATTTTATCCTCCATACAATCACCACCTAAGGCGATTGTATCTCTTTAACGTAAAATAAAATTTTTATTTTTGTTAAATGTATGTTAATAAAGTAAAATTATCTTCATTTTTGTTGAGAATAGTCGAAAATCCTTGTTATTATGTAAATGTAAAAATCTCCTTGGAGGTGTCCTATGAGATTGCTTTTTTCAATAAAAAAATGAAAAATTAAACATTAAATTAGAATGGAAGTCATTTCTTAAAAAGTTTAAGAAAATACCAATTCCCAAGCTACAAATAAACTCCATTAAATCAAAGCTAATATTAACACTGATACTCCTTACCATCTTCCCCTTCTAATTTCAACCTTTGTCTCATCAATAATGATAAAAAGTCAGTAAATCAAAATTACCTCGATAGTTTAAAAAGTGCATCCTCTAACTTGAGCAGAACAATAGATGAAAAATATGTATACTATGAAAGCCTTATAACTATCCTTTCAGATGATAAAATAATTAAAAACAACGTTGGGAAAGATGATGAATTGGTTTTAGAAGCACTAAAAAATTTTTTAAAATCTAACATAAACATAAAACAGACTTTTTTAATTTATAAAAATGGTAGGATTCTTTCTTTCCCTAAGGATAAATGGCAAATCCCTAATCATACTCAAATACTACACAATACTTTAAATAATTTTAACAATGCACTATGGAGCAATATTGAAACAAAAATAATATGCTTCTTGTTACTATTACAAAAACATTTTATGATGCAGATAATAATCAAATTGGAATTATCGGCTTTACTGTAGATATCTCGGAAATTCAAAGGATTGCCAATTCATTGTTGCCAACTAAAACAGGACATATAATTATCCTAGATAAAAACAATACTATAATATCTTCTAAATATAAAAATCTTTTGGGAAAATCATTAATTGATGTTTTGGGTAAAAAGTCTAAGGATTTACTTAGCATCAACTGGATAAAAGACATGCTTAATAATAAAAGCGGACACATAGAATACAATTTTTTAGGAAGTAAAAAATCAATTTATTTCTTAAATAATTTTAAACTTAATTGGAAAATCATTGCTTTTATTGATGTTTACGAAATAAATTCAAATACAAGAACTCTAACGTCCATCGTTATATTTGTTTTAATAATCTTTGGATTAATTTCATTAATCATTGGTTCAAAGATGTCTCATACAATAGCATGCCATATTAAAGATATTTCAAATTGCATGCAAAGAAGCGGAACCGGGGATTTAACTGTTCTATCAGATATTAAAACTAATGATGAATTTGCTCAGCTAGGAAAATATTTCAACGATATGATTGAATCCATGAGGAAGCTTGTTTCTTCTATTAAAGATGCATCATCGATAACTCAAGCTTCATCAAACCTTCTATCTGAAGATAGTAAAAATCTATTATCACTTTCGGATAAAATAAAACTTTCAATGGATAATATAATTGATGGAACTGAATGTCAAAAAATGAGATAAATAATATCGAAAAAATCTCTTCAGAATTCTTAGACGTGGCAATTGTTCTGAATTCTTTGAGCTCTGAAATAAAGGGTGAAAACATCGATATAAATGATAACACTAAAGCCGCAATAATTTCATTTAATGAATTAAATGAAAAAATAAATCTACCAATGAATCAATAAAAACCATAGAAAATAGAATTAACCTTCTTAATAACAGCATTGAAAACATAAATTTAATCTTAAACATAATAACAAACATTTCAAAACAAACTAATCTTCTTGCTCTTAATGCCTCAATTGAGGCTGCAAAGGCAGGAGAATTTGGCAGGGGTTTTGCAGTTGTTGCAAATGAAATAAGAAGCTTATCTAATGAGACGGCAAAATCTGCAGAAAATATAAGGCAAACGATAAATCAAATTAAAGATATCTCCAATTTAACCATAAACGATATATATACTGTAAAAGAAAACATCGAAAATCAAAATCACGCACTTGATAAAACCGGAGATTCTTTTGCAAAACTTCAAAAATCAATAAACAATATTTCAGTAACTATTGAAGAAATAATAAAGAAAATAAATTCCCTTTCAATAAAAACCGATGGTTTAAAAGAAAGTATTAAAAATATATCCATTGTTTCAGACGGGTTTAAAGAAGTTGCAGAACACACAGAAAATCTTTTAAATCAGCAATTAAATGAAATATCTAATATAACTAAGCAAACAACAAGCCTTAATGAAATAACCAATCATTTAACAAATATCATTGAGCAATTTACTCTATAATATGCAACATTTTCCAGATCCCCCTCGTCTAATAATTAGATGAAAGGGGAATCTTTTATGAAAAAATTTTTATCAAGCTTGCTTTGTTTTACATTAATTTTCAGTTTATTTTCCTATACAAAAGCAGCTTCAACAACTAAAATAGACTTAAAAAATGCTATTTTAATTGCAAAATCCAGCTTTGAGTTTGATGACAGAGACCTTAAATTTACTTACAACTTAAACAGTAATGAAAGCAAAAGCTTTTGGAATTTATCTTGGACAGGGAAAAATAAACAGATAAATATTCAAGTTAATGCTCAAAACGGGGATATTATTTCTATGTATAGGTATGAAGGAGAGCAAACAATAGCAAATAAAATCCCAAAATACTCAAAAGAAAAAGCAAAAGAAGTTGCAGAAGGATTGATAAGGAAGCTCGTTGGCGAGAAATTTAAAGAATTCGTTTATGATGAAGCTAATTCTAACTACTTATATTACAATCCTAATTACGATTTTAGATACACAAGAAGGATTAACGGAATAGACTATAAAGATAACTTTATCAGTGTATCTGTTGATAAAAACAATTTAAAGATTATGAGCTACTATTTTGAATACGATTATGAAGGTGTCCCTACAAGTCAAAATATAATAACGTTAGAAAAGGCAAAGGAAATCTTTGAAAGCAAAATGGGGCTTGAGCTATCCTATAAAGTTTTTTATGATTATGAAAAAAATGAAAGAAACGTTAAACTGATTTACACTCCAAAATCTAGCGTGTATCCTATAGATGCTGTAACAGGCGAAATACTTAAAAATCCAATTTATATCTTTACAGAAAACAGCCAAAAGGATGCTGCAGGTGCTTTACCAACCTTAACACCTGAAGAAATTAAGGCAATTGAAGAAAATAAAAAATTAATATCGAAGGAAGAAGTAGAAAATATACTAGTTCAAAAGCTTGGCCTTAATAAGGAATTAAATATGGAATACATTAATTTAGGACATGATTTATACTCTGATAGATACATCTGGACAGTTTATTATTCTAAAACATCACAGGATAAATCAAACTATTACTATTTTGGTGCAACAATTGATGCTCTTACTGGAGAGATTTTATCCTTTTACAGAAACTTTCCCAATATAGAAAACTACAAGGAACCAAAATATACAAAACAAGATGCTAAAAAATTGCAGAGGATTTTATAAATTCCCTCTCGAAGGATAAATTTATAAAATGCCAATATAGGGAAGTTTTAAATGTTGATGAGAAATACGTTTATTCTTTTGAATATAGAAGAATTGAAAATTCTATTCCGGTTGCAAACGAAGGATTTACAATAAGCATTAGCCCATATACAGGCGAAGTTTTACATTATTATCAAACTTGGAGTGATATAGTTTTCCCAAAGGTTGAAAATATAATCTCAATCGACAAAGCCCACAATATACTTTATAGCAAAAATAATTTCAAATTAAACTATATGAAATACTTTGATTACGATTTTAAAATGAACAAATACTTCATTAAATTAGTATATAGCTTTACATCATATAATTTTATGATTGATGCAAAGGAAGGAATATTGCTTGACTACAGCGGGAAACCTCTAAAAGAAGTAAAAAGATTTCCTACAGCGATATTAAAAATTCACCATATTATAATGATATAAATATATTGATTGATATCGGCATTATTGATGATGAAGGAGAAAATTTCTATCCGAATCAAATGATAAGGCAAAAGGATTTCATCAAATATATTGTAAAATCATTAGAACCAAATTATATAATTTATAGGGAGGATACAAAGGAAGAATACGAAAATTATTACGAAATAGCAATTAAAAAGGAATCATCTCATCAAAGGAAAAGAATCCAAATGCATATGTAACAAGGCAAGATGCTGCAAAGTGGATAATAAGGGCAATGGGCGTTGGATTTATTGCTGAGCTTTCAAATTTATATACTTTAAATTTTAAAGATAGCAAACTAATACCTAAAAATTATAAGGGTTATATAGCGATAGCAAACGAACTTAAAATAATTACTCCAATCAAGGGATACTTTATGCCAAGACAATCTGTAACCCGCGGCGAAGCTGCAAAAATGCTTGTAAATTATTTAAAGGTTGAAAAACAGTAGGGCTTTATGCCCTATTGTTGTTTTATCAACAGGAAGAATAATTTATTCTTCAGATGAATACAGAAGGGCAAATTTCATGATACGTGCCCTTAAAGAATACGCCCTTTTAAATGAAGAAAGAAAAATAGTCCTAGATAATATATTTAAGGGAAGTGAATTTAATGGTTAATGATGTTATATTAAAAGGTGAGGATACTCTCACCTTTGTTTAAGAATTAACTACAATTCAATTATCATGTAATCATCGTAAAACTCAAATCCTAAGGCTTCATATGCTTTTACTGCTGAAGTATTATTCTTTCTTACCATCAGCGTTGGAATTTTTCCTCTTTCGATAATTATTCTGCAAAGCTCAGAAACTACTGCCTTGCAGTATCCCTTTCCTCTTTCTTTAGGCGTTGTATAAACCCCTCCAATTTGTGAAATTTCATCAGTTGTAGCTTGAATACATGCCGTCGCAACCATCTTACCATCTTTAATAGCAAATAGATAATCCTCCTCAACAGGCCTTTGGACTAAAGTTTTTTAGCTTCTTCTACCGATGCATCATCCCTTCCAAAACCTATTTGGCTTGCCTCCACTAAGAATTCAGCAGCTAAATCCAAATCAAGTTCATAATAATTCTTTATCTCTATATCCTTGCATTGAAATTCTATAAGATTTTTATTGATATAATAAGCATCATCACTAATATTTCCAATCGATTTAACATCCTTTAAGTTTTTATACAAAGGCTCAATAACTCTTCTCATGCCAAGAAGATATTTAAATTCCCTATCCTTCATAAGCTCTACAAAATAAGGAATAGCTCCTTCGCTCTCATAATGTGGAATACAACTTCCTAAGTTATAAAAGGGTAATATGCCCTTTAATTCACTCTTTTCAAAATATCCATAATAATCCCCACATCTTCTTAATTCCTTGTTATTCTCAATTCCAAAATATTTTATATTGCCAATCAAAAATGTAGTTTCAATGTGATTTCTTTTTAAGTATTCCTCCACTATTTTTCTGTCGATTTCAAACAACTTCCTAATCATAACACCCCTCCTAAAAAGTTAATAAAAGTCCCCACGAAGCCACCTTAAAGTGACTCCGTGGGGATCCCACGTGTAGGAGATAAACTCTCCCTGCGCAGCTCGGATAGCCCTTATGCGCACTCACTTGTTAATATTATATTATACATCTATTGCCAAATATGTCAACAAAATAAAATCCCTGCAGGGCAGGGATTAATTTAATGATGATAATCTTGATTTAATATCTTCTATCTCCTTTTGAAGTTTTGCAATTCTATTATCTAATTCTTTAAATTTCCCTTGATATCTTACCATAAGGCTCTTGCTAAGACCTGTTTTAGGGTCCTTTTCTTCTTGGTTTAAAGAATTAATTTCCTTTTCAAGGGAGTTAACTTCCTTCATACCATTTAGATATTCTATTTCCATATTCTTTTCCATTTCTGCTATCTTAAGTTCTTTTTCTAAAACTTCCAATCTCATAGCAGCAATCTCTGCTTGTTTATCCATTCTATTCTTTTCCATTGTTTTTTTCTTTTCAGCTATCTTTGCTAAAAGCTCCTTTTGTTTTTCATACATAGCCTTTTTAGTATCATCAGTTGTTTCAGAAATCTTTTTATCTATTTCTGAAAGTTTTGCATTTAATTTTGTTTCAATTTCCTTTACGATTTCAGCATATTTTACATCCTTGTTTGTTATAAATTCCTTTAGCTTTGTCATTTTATCGTTTATTTCTTTTACCTTCTTTTGATAGTTTTCCTCTACCTTTTTAATCTTTTCATCAATGCTAATACCTTCACTATTTTTCTTTTCTTCAACCTTTGCTGCTTCCTTCTTTAACTTTTCTATGAAATCTTCCTTTTCCTTGAGTGCCTTTTGTAATTGCTTATTCAAAACATCGAGCTTTTGTTCAAGTTGTTTAACTATTTTTGAGTTTTGTAAACCTACCTTTTTAGCATTGTTTTCCTTTGCAAAAGATGTGCTAAAAGATGTCAACACAAAAGCAGCAGCTAATGCAAGAGAAATTAATCTTTTCACTGCCAATCTCCCCTTTTTATTTTTATTTTTATTATATCACAGTTTTTAATTTGGTTAAATATTTAGTTAAATTTTAACCACATTTTGAATAGCCACAGTTAGGACAGATTACGCATCCACCTTCATGGGTGATTGGGTTGCCGCATTCTGGACAAAGTATTTTATTTTCTTTTGTTTCGATTAAATTTTTTATTCCCATATCAGCACTAATGCTTTCTTTGATCTTTTCTAATTCCTTTAAATTAACTAGCTTTTCTATGGTTTTTGCAATAGCATCTGGACAAGATAAAACCTTTATATCTTTATTCGTCGCCATTTGCCTTAATGTAGAATGACATCTTATACCCTTTAGCTGCTCTATTATTTCCTTAACATCCATCCCACCTCTTAGGGCAATGGAAACAAGCCTTGCAGTTGCTTCTGATTGTGAAGGGCATCCCCCTGCTTTACCAAGATTAGTAAACACTTCGCATATTCCATTTTCATCGTAATTTACTGTAATGTAGAGATTTCCACATCCAATTCTAACCTTTTCTGTTATGCCCATAGTAACCTCGGGTCTTACCCTCGGTTTTGTGCTGCTATCATCACTTTTCTCCTTCAAACCAACATTAATAACCTGTCCTTCTCTGCTTCCATCCCTATATATTGTAACACCCTTGCATCCTAATTTATATGCAAGAAGATAAACAGTTTTGACATCCTCTATCGTGGCATCCTTTTTAAAGTTTACCGTCTTTGATACTGCATTATCAGTCCATTTTTGAAAGGCCGCCTGCATTCTAATATGATAAACAGGGCTTATGTCATGGGCTGTTACAAAAATTCTCTTAATATCTAGCGGAATCTCTTCAATCTCTTGAATGGTTCCATGTTCTGCGATTTTGTCCATAAGCTCCTTTGAATAAAGGCCTCTTTCCCTCATCACTTTTTCAAATAAATAATGAACTTCAACTAATTTTTCATTATCAAGAACATTTCTCCAAAAGGCTACAGCAAATAACGGCTCTATTCCTGACGAAACTCCGGCGATTATGCTTATAGTTCCTGTTGGAGCAATTGTTGTTGTAGTTGCATTTCTTAAAGGCGGTCCTTCTTTATATATACTATTATAAAACTCTGGGAAGGGACCCCTTTTCCTTGCAAGATACTCACTCGCTTCCTTTGACTTTTCATTAATAAACTTCATAAGGTTATCTGCAAGGTTAACTGCCTCCTCTGAATTATAGGGGATTCCAAGAAGGATTAACATATCTGCAAAACCCATAACTCCAAGACCTATTTTTCTTGTTTTCTTAGTCATTCTCTCAATTTCAGGAAGGGGATAAACATTAACATCTATCACATTGTCAAGAAAGTGCACTGCATCAAAAATGGTCTTTTCTAAAAGCTCATAATCGATTTCATATTTTTCTCCTACCTTTTTGACCATTTTAGCAAGATTTATAGAGCCTAAATTGCAGCTCTCATAAGGAAGGAGAGGCTGCTCCCCACATGGATTAGTGCTTTCAATCTCACCAAGGTTGGGCGTTGGGTTCTTTTCATTCATCCTATCCAAAAATATTATTCCGGGTTCTCCATTTGTCCAGGCCATTTTGACGATAAGGTCAAACACTTCCTTTGCATTTAATTTTCCCTTTACTGTCTTAGTATTAGGATCTATAAGCTCGTAGTCTTCTCCTTTAATTGCTGCCTCCATAAATTTTTCTGTAAGGGCAACGCTTATATTAAAATTGTTTATTTCCTTATTATCCTCTTTGCATTTTATAAACTCCATAATATCAGGATGGTCAACCCTTAATATAGCCATGTTAGCTCCCCTGCGGGTTCCCCCTTGTTTTACTGCCTCTGTTGCTGCATTGAATACCTTCATAAAGCTTACGGGTCCTGATGCTACACCACCTGTTGTTTTTACAGTTGAGCCCTTAGGCCTTAGCCTTGAAAAACTAAAGCCCGTTCCTCCACCTGACTTATGTATAAGTGCTGCGTTTTTTATTGAATCAAATATTCCCTCCATAGAATCCTCAACAGGCAAAACAAAACACGCCGAGAGCTGTCCTAAAGGACGACCTGCATTCATTAATGTAGGAGAGTTAGGAATAAATCTTAAGCTTGTCATGAGGTTATAAAACTTTTCCTCAGTTTCTTCTACACTTGCATTTTCATCGTAAAGCTTATCTGCTTTTGCTATAGTTCTCGCAACCCTTCTAAACATTTCATCAACCGTTTCAATTACACTGCCATTTTCATCCTTTGCGAGATACCTTTTTCTAAAACCTTAATGGCATTCTGGGTAAGTTCCATATTATCACCTCAATATATTGTATGTATTATTGCATAAAATATACTACATATTGTATTTTACCATTTTATTCTTCCAATGCAAATTTCAAAATCATCCTTTAAGCTTAAAAATTACCCAAATAATTTATTATTTTAATTTTTATAAAGAATTTCTAAAGAAAATATTTTTTCGTAATTTATTTATTAGAATCACAGATAGTATATTGAAAAAATAAATATAACAAATTAAAATATCTGATAGAAAACACAAGAAAGGACGTAGAAGATGAAGCTACCGGTTGAATTTTATAGTAGAGATACAATAACCGTTGCAAATGATCTTTTAGGGAAGCTCCTTGTAAGGAACATTAATGGAAATAAATTAATTGGAAAAATCGTTGAAGTTGAGGCATACCTTGGTCCTATAGACAAAGCATGTCATTCTTATAATTTTAAACGAACACAAAGAAACGAAGTGATGTATGGTCCTGCTGGTATAGCCTATGTTTATTTAATCTATGGAATGTATTATTGTCTTAACTTTGTTACCGAAAGGGAAGGCATGCCCTGTGCTGTATTAATAAGAGCATTAGAACCTATAGAAGGACTTGATACAATGGCTTTAAATAGATTCGGTAAAACTTACAGTGAGCTGACAAAATCTCAAAGAAAGAATTTAACAAACGGGCCTGGGAAACTATGTAGAGCCTTTAATATAGATAAATCATTAAACGGACATAGCTTGCTTAGCGATGAAATTTATGTTTTGGATAACCCAGAAGACTTTGAAATTGTTGCAGATAAAAGAATAGGCATAGATTATGCAGAAGAGGCTAAGGATTATGAATGGAGATTTTTTATAAAGGGCAATCCATATGTATCAAAGGGAAAGACAAAATAACTATAAAGCCCCAAAAATTTCGGGGCTTAAAAAAATTTTAGATGTATTCCATCTGCCTTTCCTTAAAGTAAACTACTTTTAAGTTGCTCTTTTCTACTAAATCTAACGCTATATTAAAGTTGTTTCCAATGTCCGATGTATTATGTGCATCCGAACCTATTGTAACATATTTTCCACCTAATTCATTAAATCTTTTAGGATTGTAAGGATATTTTCAGCTGCCTTTTTATCATTAATTCTTCTTGTGTTTACTTCTATAGCCTTTTCCCTATTGCTTAAAATTTTTAAAACCTCATCTATATAATCTGAATATATATCATAGTATATTTCCGTATCCTCAAAGGGTGCATATCTTGCAATATAGTCGATATGTCCTAAACTGTCAAAAAATCGCTTTCTTTAACGCATTCATACATAAACTTAAAATATTCCTCATATGCTTGATTTTTATCCTTTTCTGCATAAAAATAATCCTGATATATATCGATTCCATTGACAACATGGATAGACCCTATAACATAATCAAAGGGATTTTCAAGGGCTATGAATTTGTTTTCATCTGTGCAATCGGTTCTAAGACCTAATTCTATACCGAGTAATACTTTGTCATTTCTTAAATAACCATATTCTTTAAAATATGTTTTAACATCAAACTGAAAATTCCCTTCAACTGGGTATTTAAGGTCCATATGTTCTGTGATTATCAAGCCAATACCGATATCCTTTGCCTTTTTTATTGCATCTTTAAGTTTCATCGATGAATCCGTTGAAAATTCCGTATGAACATGACAGTCAAACATACTAATACCTCCAATTTTAGACCTAAAAAAATTATATCACAAACTAAAGCTGCCTCAAAATAGTTTTTGAGGCAGCTCAAAGTTATCTCCAAATAATCCACGTTAATATATAACCTGTTATAACAGCTGTTAATGTAAATGGCACGCTCAATTTCATAAAGTCCGATGCTTTAACTTCATATCCTTCCCTTTTTAATATTCCAAGACCTGTTATGTTGGCAGAGGCACCTATAGGAGTTATGTTTCCTCCCAATGTTGCACCGACCAAAAGACCAAAGAAAAGTAGATACGGCTCAACTCCCATTCCCTTTGCTATGTTTGATACAACTGGAAGCATCGTTGCCGTATAAGGGATATTATCAATAAAGGCAGAAACTATAACTGAAAACCAAACCAAAATAGTATAAATCAAAAACAAATTACCTTTTCCTATTTTCAAAAATAACTTACTTATATCATTTATAACCCCTGCCTCGCTTAATCCGCCGATTACAACGAATAAACCTATAAGCAGCAGTATTGTTTCATAATCAATCTGAAGCAATGTTATATTAAGAGCATGGTTATTTTTATTTATAACAAGTTCCTTAAAAAGTCCTATAGCAAGAAGCGTTATACAAATCAATCCATTTGTTATATTAGGTTTGTTTGGTATAAAGGATGCAATTATAAGTAAAAGCACCATCGAAACTAAAAGATAGGTTGGAAAATAATCCTCAACCTCCTGTTTTTCTTCAAGATGGATTGGCTGATTGTATTGTCTAAAGAATAGCAGAAGAATAATCAGTGTCGCTGCTGCCCCTAATTCTACTATCCAAAATATTCCCGGCCTTCCCTTAAAGAAGAAAAAGTCTATAAAATCCATCTTGGCATATCCACCTAATAAAAGAGAAGTTGTGTCTCCAACTAAAGTTGCTGCACCTTGAAGGTTTGATGAAATTGCAATTGCAATTATCATATAAACCGGCGATATATTTAGCTTTTTGGCAACCCCCATCGCAACCGGTGCAATAATAAGGACAGTTGCAACATTGTCTATAAATGCAGAAACAATCCCTGCAAAGGCTGCAAGGGATACCACAGCCCATTTTATGTTAGGAACCCTGTCGATTATAACATCAGCCATTAGGGCCGGCATCTTCGACTCAATAAATAAATTAACAATCCCCATAGTTCCGCCTATCATTAAAATTATGTTCCAGTCTATATAGGTTAGTGCTTTATTAAAAGGCACTATGCCTATTATCATAAAAAGAACTGCTGAAAGCAAAGATATATATGTTCTATACTTTGGGAAGGATAAAAGTAAAACATACGTTGTGATAAAGATTATTAAAGCGATTAATTTCATTTTTGCCTCCTATTCTTTAGTCTTTAGTTCTTCCTGTAACTTCTTTGCAATTGGAATATCAGCTGGCGCAAGATCATAGTTTAATAAATCATCAATTGATACCCATCGTGCATCATCATGAACAGAAAGTTTATAATCATAGCTTAAAGGTTTAACTAAAAAGGATATCAATTTAATTTTACCATTATCATATTCATGGACAACTTCCTCAAAGGGCTTTATAATTTCAATATTCATCTTTAGCTCCTCGTAAATCTCCCTTTTAAGCATTCCTCATAGGTTTCATTTTCTTCTAATTTTCCTCCTGGAAACTCCCACTTCCCTTTAATATTTCCATCCTTTCTTCTTGCAATAAATACTCTATCATTATCAATTATAATAGCTGCTGTAACCACCTTCATAATTTTATCCCCTTTTGTTAGAAAAAATTTCCCTAAGCTCAACTTTTGCCTTTGAAGTTCCATACATTCACATCCTATCGCTTGAATAAGGACTTTAATACTTGCTTTCCGCTTTCAAAACCAAGACTTAAGAAACTGGAATTTTTATTGAATATATCCTCAAGGGCATTAACCAATCTGTCAAGTTCCTCATAAGATATCGTAAGTGGCGGCTCAAGCCTTATTACATTTGGATTATTTAAAGTATAAGCGGTTATAATCCTATGTTCATTCATTAACTTACCCGCAACTAAAGACGCAAAATACTCTTTAGAAACCTCTGAAAGTTTACCTGCCGTTATAGTATTTAAAATCCCCTTTGGCTCTTCAAATTCGATTCCTATCATAAGGCCTTTTCCTCTTACTTCCTTTATTACAGGATATTTTTCCTTTAGGTCGTTTAATCTTTTAATAAATATTCTCCCTTTTCCCCTGCTTTCTTTGGGAGGTCATTCTCGATGATGTATTTCATTGTAGCAACTCCAGCTGCACAGGCTATTGTATTTCCTCCAAAGGTTGATGTATGTAAAAATGCCTTATCGATACTTCCATAGGCCTTTTTCCAAATTTCTTCTTTTGTAATATACCCACCGATTGGCATTATTCCTCCACCTATGGATTTTGCAAAGCACATTATATCGGGAACTACACCTTCTTCTTCACAGGCAAACATAAAACCTGTTCTTCCAAAACCGGTTTGTATTTCATCAACTATTAAATATACTCCATATTTATCACATAGCTCCCTTACTTTTTTAAGATATCCTTTAGGTGGAACTATTATTCCTCCTTCTCCTTGGATTGGTTCTAGTATAAAGGCTGCAACATCTCCCATCTTTAGAGCATCCTCAAGGGCCTTATCATCACCAAATGGAATTGGGTATGTTTCAGGTAAAAGGGGTTTAAAGGGCCTTTGATATTTTTCCCTTCCTGTTACCGAAAGGGCACCAAAGCTTTTCCCATGAAAGGAATTTAAGCAGTAAACAATCTTACTTTTTCCACTTGCTATTTTGGCAAGTTTTAGAGCCCCTTCAACGGCCTCAGCACCGCTGTTTGCAAAAATGTCCTTTTCAAATCCCCAGGAGTTATTATAGCAAGGTTCCTTGCCAAAACCCCAGCAAGATTATAGATGGATGCTTGTAAAATATTAGGAAGTCCTATTACCTTTTGTATCTCTTTGAGTATCTCAGAATTATTATGCCCAACATTCAAAGCACCATAACCACCTAAAAAATCTATATACTCATTTCCCTCTTCATCATAGACCTTTGTCCCTTCAGCCTTAACAAAATGCTTATCAAAATCCAAAAGCGATAAAAGCTGAACCGCACTTGAATTTATGTATTCCCTGTAATTTTCCCTAACATCGCTTCTTTTTAAAGCTAAAGCATCGTCTATCGTCAAAAATTCTTTATATTTTTCTTTAATTTCCATCCTTTATCCTCCTCTTAAACCATATTGTAAGTAAATCCCTAATGTTAAACTTGTAGTTTACCCTATCCTGCCTACTTACTACAAAGGTAAGCTCCTGTAAATTGAAAAGTCCGTCATGGCTTGTTCCAGGATAATGTAAAGACATGTCTCCGATTTGAGTAATTATGCTTACCCCCATAAGTGTGACCTTTTCAATAAACTCCTCATCCTTACCATTATATCCCATAGTCTGCAGATATCCAATAAGATTTTGATCTATATAGCTTATAATTTCATCTTTGCTAAAATAAGGGCATACATATATAAACCTTGAAAAGCATCTATCCACATCATATTTTGTTGGGAAAACTTTGCTTTCAACAACAGTATAGTCGGCATTATTTGATGAATATATCTCTCCTGTCTTAGAAAGTCCATGCTTTAAAAGAACATATTGCCTATCCTGAATTGTTTTAACGGTATCCCACGGATTTGAGTAGGATTTTGGATATTCCTTAGAAAGCTTTTCAAGGGAATTAGCAAGATACTTGCAAAACTTTTGTGCATCTAAATCCTTGCTTATAAATATAATTCTTGGGGACAAGCATGCCCTTTGTTCCCAAAGTATAATGTCCCTTGCCGCATATTCTGAAATCTCATCATAATCGTCAATCTCATCGATAACCTGAAAGCTAACCTTCGGGCCGTGTTCTATAAA
The DNA here is from genome assembly GCF_028872215.1 of Caloramator sp. Dgby_cultured_2. Taxonomy (NCBI): domain Bacteria; kingdom Bacillati; phylum Bacillota; class Clostridia; order Eubacteriales; family Clostridiaceae; genus Caloramator; species Caloramator sp. Dgby_cultured_2. Next base: position 2,087 of record NZ_CP118396.1, on the reverse strand, counting down.
ATGAACATTATATTTAGCACAAAGATTTGCCATAAAGTTTCTTGAGTTTTCTCCTCCCCAGTGAATTACCGCATTAACATTTTTAACTATACCTTCATAAATATCTGATCTTGAACTATCAAAATAAATTATAGATAACCTATCTTTAATAGATTCGTCTATTTCTACTAAACTATTGTAAAAGGCATAAGCAAAATAAGGCTCATCAGCTGAAACTTTTACAATATTGCAGTTTTGATAAAAGCCCCATAGAAACGCTGACTGGAATTACAACAAAGGCATTGCCTGATACGTTATGAAAAACCACTCCCCTTGGTTGTCTATGGACTTTTCCATAGTATGTATCTATCCACCTATCTAACACTTCTTCATCTTCTAATTCTTCCTTTAAAAGCCTCTTTACATTTTCCTTTAAAAGCATTTGCATTGTAATTTCTATTTCTTTATATATAAGTTCCTCCGATTGATTAATTATTTTTGAAAGCACCTTAACATGTTCCTTAGAATATTCTCTGTCAAGCCATTTTCTAGCACATTTATCCAATATCTCTATTGTTTTTTCAGTCTCGATATCATGGACTTTTATTTTATTATTTTTCAATCTTTCTATTTCATTTAATATTAAATTTTCATCTGAGAATCCAATTTCTAAATCAAAGCCATTGATATTCCTTCTAACATAGCCCTTTGAAACTGTCATAGGTATTTTCATTAATTGTCACCCCCTAAAGTGGCACCACATCCCTTAGCTTCGGTTCCTTTTACTCTTCCTATAATCTTTATAGTCATCCCTTCAGTATTACAAATAGGACATCTATTATAATCAACTATCTCTCCTATATCATCCACTAATATAGAAGCACCTGCAAAGCCTTCAGTTCCATAGGCATTAAGAACCTGAATAAGACCCCTATCCCCTGACCTTTTAAGTGGCTTTAGTGTTTTAAAATCCCTTATAATAACCTTAGCCCATTTTGGAACATGGAAAATATAATCCCTGTATTCCTTTGAATAATGTCCCGTCATTGTAAAACTATTTTCGGTAAAGGAATATGTATCAGTAAAGTTTTCCTCAGGTATTCCAAGAAATTTTGAAACATCTTCAACAAATCGCCATCTTTCAATCATAGTTCCAATATTGATATTTCCCTTTCGTCCATCCCAGCCACCACCACCTGTGTGAACAATTGCCTTTTCCCCAAGCTCTACTGGTTTAATTTTTTCTTTAAGGCTTAATACTGTTTTATAAAAAAGCGGTGTAGATCCACCAAGGGCTGCATAATGATCCTTTTTGTCATGTTCCATAATATATCTTATAAACGAGTCAACATCAACAGAAAATCCGTTTTGTGATGGCTTTAAAAGAAATATAGTATCATCTCTATAAGTAAATATGTCAAGAATATTTCCAAGATATGACTCTAAAGTTTTCCCTAAAAATTCTCCTCTACCAAAAGCTTTCATATCCTCAGCTAAAGGAAAAAAGGTGCATTCATAATCGTGCCTTTTTCTAAATATTTTATCATCCTCTTCAACAAAATTTCTTAAAACCTTTATATCATTTTCAGTTCTTCCTACAATACTTGGATCTCCGCTGGTGCTGCTTGATACTGTCCATTTAAATATCCCATCTAAGTTTTTTCTTAAAAGCTTTGTAAAAAGCCCGTTAGATCTTTTAAAAACAGTTGTGACTAAAAAGGAACATAATCAATATCATCTTCATATTTTAAATCTGTATATGGATTAAAGCCCTGTTGCTGGCATACTAATCTATATGCTTCACATTCTTCATATTGCCCAATCAAATTATTTTTAAAATCCTCAAAAATCCCATATTATCCTCCCTTCTGTGCACAATTTGTGCATATTTATTATACCAATATTTAGTATATTATGCAATAAAATAGCATTATGTCCATAAGTTAATTTTTCACATAAAAAAGCGCAAGTATAAACCCTTGCGCAATACGATCTATATTCCTGTTATTATTGTTTCATTCCCGATTATTTCTTTTATAAAGTAATAATCACCGTATTTTGGTTCTTATAATAACTTTAACATCTTTGTATGGACCAGATGATGTTTG